>CAYGOT010000001.1:0-151938 GCA_964351595.1 uncultured Roseivirgaceae bacterium
AAGATGATGGGATTTTGTTTGTTAGTGGTAATAAAAGCAGTAATGGGAAGGCGCTCTTCAGTGTTTGTAAGACAGTGAACGAAAGAAGTTATTTTATTGAGAACGAAACGGAAATTGACTTGGATCTATTGCAAGGTGCTGAGTCAGTGGGCATTTGCGGAGCTACATCTACTCCCATGTGGCTGATGGAGCAGGTAGCAGAATATATCGAAAAACAGGTTAATCAAGTAGCCGAATTAGCTTGATATCAAATGATGCGTTCACTCGAATTTCTAATTCACCGTGTATCAATCAAAAAATTCACTAAGACCATTTTTTTATTATTTTTGCCGGGTCTAAAACCACTATTCCAAATCACCAATGTCGAAGACTATTAAGCTAAAGAAAGGTTTTGATATCAATCTTGCGGGCGCGCCTAGCAATGATGTGGTCAAAGATGTCCTACCTGATACATTCGCACTAAAACCAACCGACTTTCCTGGGATGACACGGCCCAAACTTCTCGCAAGGGAAGGAGATAATGTAAAAGCCGGATCTCCGGTCTTTCATGATAAAGTTTTTGAGGATGTGATCTATACGGCTCCCGTCAGTGGTGAGATCGTAGAAGTCAAAAGAGGAGCCAAAAGGAAAATCCTCGAAATCAAGATATTGGCTGATAAGACCGTAGAATATGAGTCGTTTACGAAGCACTCAGTTTCAGATATCAAGGGGCTTTCTAAGGAAGATGCAGTAGCCCAAATGTGCAAAGGCGGTGTTTGGCCAAACATTATTCAGCGGCCATATGGCATTGTCGCCAATGCAGAAGAGTCCCCTAAAGCAATATTCATTTCAGGATTTGATACAAATCCATTAGCTCCTTCAGTCGAAGTGTTGTTCGCAGGTCAGGAACAAGCATTTCAGGCAGGTATAGACATACTGAAGAAATTAACCTCCGGCATTGTTCATCTGGGCATCAACGGAAAAGAAGAGATTCCATCGTTGTACTCAGCGGTCAAAGGAGTACAGGTCAATAAAATATCAGGACCTCACCCGGCGGGGAACGTGGGTGTTCATATTCACCATATCGACCCGGTCAACAAAGGTGATTTGGTTTGGACGGTGACTCCTTATGGTGTGATCCAAATTGGAAAACTCTTTTTGGAGGGTAAGTACGACGCGAGTAAGGTGATTGCGTTAGCAGGATCTGAAGTGAACTCACCAAAATACTACAGTACCTACTTAGGCGCTAATGTTGGGAAGTATATCAATGGAAATCTAAAACAGGAGCATGTGCGTGTGGTTTCTGGTAATGTTCTTACTGGAAATGCAGTGGATAAGGATGGTTATTTAGGATACTATCATAACTCCATCACGGTCATACCGGAAGGCGATGAGGAAGAATTGCTGGGATGGATCCTACCGACGACCGAGAAACTGAGCTTTCATAAAGCATTTGGATTATTGTCCTTTCTCAAGCCTAAGAAAGAGTTTGTGCTGAGCACGAATACCAGAGGCGAACCAAGGGCATTTGTGATGTCAGGTGAATTTGAGAAGGTGATGCCAATGGATGTAATGCCTACGTATCTTATCAAAGCTATCCTGGCAGAAGATTATGATGAAATGGAGGCGTTAGGAATATATGAGTTGGTCGAAGAGGATGTGGCTCTTTGTGAGTTTATAGATGTATCGAAGCATGAATTGCAAACGATACTCAGAAACGGTTTGGACTTAATGAGAAATGGTTAAGAGGATATGAAGTTTATACAAGACGCATTTGATTCTGTAGAGCATCACTTTGAGAAAGGTGGAAAATGGGAGAAGTTTTATCCTATTTACGAAGGACACAGAACGATTCTGTTTGCACCGAAGCTAGTTACCAACAAAACGGGTGTTCAGGTACGTGATGCCATTGATTTGAAGAGGATGATGTTCACGGTGATTATCGCCATGATTCCTTGTTTGGTCTTTGGAATGTGGAATGTTGGACATCAGCATTTTCTAGCAACAGGTGTTGACGCTGCATTACTCGATAAGTTTATTGTTGGTGCCATTCAGGTGGTGCCCATCATAGTAGTGTCCTATGCGGTAGGGCTAGGTATCGAGTTTACCATATGTGTGATACGGCAACATCCTATTAATGAAGGTTATCTCGTAACCGGAATGTTGATTCCGTTGGTTATGCCGGCCTCTATCCCGCTGTGGCAGGTGGCGTTGGCAGTAGCATTTGCTGTAATCATTGCCAAGGAGGCTTTTGGAGGTACTGGTATGAATGTCCTCAATGTGGCGCTGACCGCAAGGGCTTTCTTATATTTTGCTTATCCATCTGATATCTCTGGTGAGGTTTGGACATTTCTTGGAGGTGCAGAGCCAGTAGCTGCTTATTCTGGAGCTACTCCATTGGCCATTGGTGCAGGTACTATTGACAATGTCAATTCAGCTTCAGTGGTTAGCTTGTTTGATCAGTCCTGGTCCGCAGGTATATATGATTTCTGGAATATGTTCATGGGTATCATGCCTGGTTCTATCGGAGAGACATCCACATTGATGTGTTTGATCGGAGCAGCCATACTCATTTTGACAGGTGTTGGTAGTTGGAAGATCATCGCCGGCGTATTTGGCGGTGCTTATGCCATGGGTTTAATATTCAACCTCATTGGTGCTAACCAATTCATGCTAATGCCACCTGAGTACCACTGGGTAATTGGTGGTCTGGCATTCGGAGCTGTATTTATGGCGACTGACCCTGTGTCAGCTGCCCAGACCGAAACGGGTAAATGGATTTATGGAATTTTGATAGGTGTGATTACCGTTCTGATAAGAGTGTTTAATCCGGCATATCCTGAGGGTATCATGTTGGCCATTCTCTTTATGAATGTGTTTGCGCCATTAGTTGATTATTACGTAGTAGAAGCTAACAAAAAAAGGAGGTTACAACGTGCGACAGTCTAACGCTTATGTTATCATATTTTCTGCTGTCATGACCATCATACTTGGTGGCATGCTCTCATTGACTTCTGTAGGTTTGAAGCCATTGCAGGACCAGCAGGTAGAGCTCGATACCAAAAGGAAAATCCTGGGAGCTGTAATGGATATATCTAATCTGAAGACGGACCAGGAGGTGATGGATCTCTATGCCAATCGAGTGACTTCTTCGGTAGTAGACATCAATGCTGAGCCTATTATGACAGATGATCGCGGAAATCCGCTTGTGGCTGAGAGAATTAATATTCAGAAAAACCACAAGCGCTCGAAGGAAGATCGATACTATCCGGTTTTTAAAGTCATGTCAGAGTCAGATCCCAGCAAAGTGGATGCTTACGTACTCCCAATGTTTGGAGCGGGTCTATGGGATTGGATTTCTGGTTTTGTCGCCTTAGACAAGGACCTCAACACCGTGCGCGGAGTGGCATTTGACCACAAACAAGAGACTCCCGGATTGGGTGCTCGTATTACTACACCTGAGGTGAGTAATAGGTATGAAGGGAAAGAGATTTTTAGTGATAACGGAGAATTGGTGTCTGTGAAAATGCTCAAAGGTGAGAGTAACTCTAACCTAACCGAGCATGAAGTGGACGGAATGTCAGGAGCCACTTTGACCGCTAAGGGTGTCAACCAGATGCTCAGTTATTACCTGGAGTGCTACAGCACCTACATAGAAAAAGAAAAGAGCGGTAAATCTGTCGCTTCATTATAGTCCACTGAGAGCTTAAAGAACTGTAAAATGAGTACTGAAACCTTAGAACAAGAAGTTAAAGTAAAAGAGCCTGCAGAGCCTTTACTCTCCAAGCGGAGGAAGAAATTTATCACGGACCCACTTAATGAGGACAACCCGATTACCATTCAGGTACTGGGTATTTGTTCTGCGCTTGCGGTGACGGTGAAGATGGAGCCCACATTGGTGATGTCGATCTCCGTGGTTTTTGTGATAGTATTCGCTAATCTGATTATCTCTTTAATCAAAGATTTGATTCCTAATCGGGTTAGGATTATCGTTCAGCTGGCTATAGTGGCTACACTTGTAACACTGGTGAGTGAGGTGCTGAAAGCTTACTACTACGACATGTACAAAGTGCTCGGCGCGTTTGTGGGACTGATCATCACCAATTGCATAGTGATGGGTCGACTTGAGGCATTCGCAATGGGTAACAAGCCTTACGATTCGATACTTGATGGTTTAGGTAGTGGATTTGGCTATGCCTGGATCATATTGACCGTGGCATTCTTCAGAGAGCTTTTTGGATCAGGTTCAGTATTTGACTTCAAAGTTTTTGAAGTCATCGGATTGAACTTCCCAAATAACGGCCTTATGGTTGATTCCATTGGTGCATTTATGATCCTGGGAATTATCATTTGGGTACAGCGTACTAAGAACGGATACGTCGAACATTCTTAATTAAGATCAGAGATGGAAGCTATAAACATTATTATCAGAGGGGCATTCATTGACAATATGATCTTTGCCTATTTCCTGGGCATGTGCTCTTTCCTTGCAGTATCTAAGAAAGTATCTACAGCACTCGGACTGGGTGCCGCTGTGATCTTCGTATTGACGATCACCGTACCGATGAACTGGTTGCTTCAGGAGTATGTGTTGAAAGAAGGCGCCATGACGTGGATCGGTGCTGATTTCGCAACTGTGGATCTGACATTCCTTCAGTTCATCATGTTCATTGCCATTATCGCTGCGATGGTGCAGTTGGTAGAAATGGTTGTGGAGAAGGTGTCACCTTCACTTTATGGTGCACTAGGTATATTCTTACCATTGATTGCTGTGAACTGCTCTATCCTGGGTGGATCACTATTCATGGTACAGCGAGACTATACTATTGTAGAAGCAACCGCCTTTGGTTTCGGGTCGGGCGTAGGTTTCTTCCTCGCCATTGTAGCATTGGCGGCTATTAGGGAGAAGCTAAAGTATAGTAATGTACCTGACGGCCTCAAGGGACTAGGTATCACGATGTTTATCACAGGTTTGATGGGTATAGCTTTCAAAGCCTTCATCGGAATGACACTCTAGATTGGAGAACGAAGAATATTTAATGAAGGCCTTGTCGAAAGACAAGGCCTTTTTTGTTGCTTTGTGTTAAATATTGGTAATCATGAGAAAGCTTTTCAACTACTTCCTTAAAGGGCTGCTATTCATAGTTCCGATTGCATTGACTATCTACATACTTTGGGTGGCCATTGGCTGGTTGGACGGATTGATACCGTTTGACATTCCCGGCTTAGGCCTGGTCATCATCTTGAGCGCGACCTCACTTATCGGATATCTGGCGAGCCTTTTCTTCATTGAACCTTTCTTCATCCTTTTTGAGAGGATGGTTAAGAAGATTCCATTCATCAGCATCATCTATTCTTCACTGAAAGACTTAATGGCCGCCTTTGTGGGAGAGCACCGTCGTTTCGACAAGGCGGTATTAGTTACTGTCAACAAGGAATCTAACCTTATGAAGCCAGGCTTTATTACGAGCAATGATCTGGCCCATATCGGCCTACCGGGAATGGTCACTGTCTACTTCCCACACTCTTACAACTTCTCCGGTAATGTGTACATTGTTGATAAGAAGAACATCAAGCCCATTGATACGCCAAGCTCGGATGTAATGCGCTTTATCGTATCTGGAGGCGTGTCAGGAAGTATGAGGTTAGCGCAAGAGCCAAAATAGAAGTGCCGACTTCTTTGAATGAAATCCATAAAAGCACTTCCAAAATTCTCAACTGGAGCTGATTGTATTACAACAAATAGATTCGTAGGCACTTGATCAAGATTCGTATATGAATTAAATGAAGTAACAATATCAGAACCTGGGAATTTGTCGCTTGAGATAAGTGGTGACTCTTTTTTGACAACCGATGAAAAAGAATCTTTGTTTGCATCAGTAGAGCTTCTAAAAATCAATTTTATGGAGCTAGTTTTAATGGCGGAAGATATACCGGAAGATGGTAGATGCAGATTCTTTTGTAGGGCTTGGAGGGTGATTAAATCACTAGTTGTTCATGCAGTTGTCGGAGGTAGTGTCGGCTTCTTTATAGGAGGTGGTGCAGGTGCGGTTATAGGCGCTGTGACCGGTGCAGCTTTTGGTGTTGGAGCTGCAGCTGGAGATGCATGTGTTAATTTTGGTTGTAGCACGCTTTACATGAAGTGCAGTACAAAAACCTGTTACAACTAAATCGTTAACGAAACGACTATTGATATGCAGTTCTTACTTGTAATTTTCGCTTTGATGTTGTCGACACAAGATGGAGAAATTATCTTGTCTAAAAAGGGTCATTATGAAGAATACAGTCCGATAAGGTTGCAGCAAGGAACAATAGACTTATATGAAGAAAAAGTTGTTTTTGTACCGAAACATGAAGTAGACAAGAGCTTTGAAATATTAGTTGAAGATATTGTTGAAGTAAGTAAACCTTTCAGCCCAATGACTAGAATATCTATTCATACTGAGAAGCGCAAATATCTATTTACCTGTCGTAAGAGGAGTGAACTCTATGATGCGCTCCAGAAGCTCATCGATCAAGAAAAGTAGGTCAATAGGAGAAGAGAGAATATACTGAAATATTTTATGTAACCATTTGGAGACAAGTCTAACAAACTTGTCTTCAGTTGGCATTTTTGTGAGATGTGTTTGTTCGTTGTATCAAATTACTAAGACAGGATATAACATTCTTTTCACTCGGCCTTTGTCAAGTTCATTATTCTTACTTTCTTTACTTCCGACAATGGCTCACAACAGCTACATATTGCCAATACTTCCTTGCCCCGTTAGGATTCCGGGTAGGCGCAGGCCTACTATATAATCAATGACAGCCTACGCGGTTGTCCACCCCAGACTTCTTTCATAATTTCCTTTTTTTAATTCTACACAATGTATGATTTCATCATTCAGGTGGCCAATGCGATGCATTTAAGCTATGCTGAAGAAATATGTAACGAGATAGCCGATAGCGCGCAAAAGCGGGGCACAGGTATTGCGCGGAGGTCTCCCGGCTATATCGAAAAGAAAATCCTTGAGAACAAAGCGGTTATCGCGACTACCAAGCAGGGCGAGTTTGCTGGCTTTTGTTATATCGAGACCTGGAGCAATGGTGAGTATTTGGCGAACTCCGGTCTGATCGTCAATCCGAAATTCAGAGAGCATGGATTGGCTAAGAAAATCAAAGAGCGCGCGTTTAAGCACTCCCGAAAAATGTACCCTAAGGCAAAACTATTTGGTCTGACCACCAGCCTTGCTGTGATGAAGATCAACTCCGATATTGGATATCACCCCGTCACTTTTCAAAAGCTGACCAATGATCAGGAGTTTTGGAAAGGCTGTAGTAGCTGTGTGAACTATCATATACTTACCAGTAAAGGCCAGGCGAACTGTCTTTGTACCGGTATGCTCTATGACCCTGAAGAAAAACAACGTAAAAAGTGGAATTTCATCACTAAGTCCAGACTTTGGGAGCGTTTTATGCGCATCAAGAAATCTACACTACTTACTAAAATCAAGGTGCTATGAAAAAAGTAGTTCTGGCATACAGTGGAGGATTGGACACCTCCTATTGTGCAAAGCATTTATCAGCAGATCTTGGCTATGAAGTGCATGGTGTAACGGTTAACACGGGCAGCTTTACAGAGGAAGAGCTTAAGGAAATAGCACACAAGGCCAAAATCCTGGGAGTAGTCGACTATCAGGTCATTGAGGAAACGGAACGATATTACCAGCAAGGTGTGAAGTATCTCCTTTTTGGGAATGTGCTGAAGAACAACACCTATCCACTTTCAGTAAGTGCTGAGCGTGTATTTCAGGCGATTGCGATAGCTCAGTATGCGAAGAAAATTGATGCTGATGCCATTGCGCATGGTAGCACCGGGGCAGGAAACGATCAGATCAGGTTTGATATGATCTTTCATGCCATTTGTCCGGATATGGAGATTATCACACCTATTCGGGATAATACGCTAACTCGAGAGGAAGAGATTAGCTATCTACAGTCGCATGGTATAGAAGGAGACTGGGAAAAAGCCGCCTATTCTATCAATCAGGGGCTTTGGGGCACCTCAGTTGGGGGTAAGGAAACGCTCACTTCCGACCAGTTCTTGCCAGAGGAGGCCTTTCCTTTTGAGGTGACTAAGCAAGAACCGACGAGGATCAAGCTAAGCTTCAATAAGGGTGAGGCAGTGGAACTTAATGGAAAGGAATATGCCCCCATTGACCTGATTAATGAGTTGAATGGGATTGCAAATACATACGGAATCGGTCGTGATATCCACGTGGGAGATACCATCATAGGGATTAAGGGTCGCGTGGGGTTTGTGGCTGCAGCTACCTTGATCCTGATCAAAGCACACCATCTCTTGGAAAAACATGTGCTGACGAAGCAACAGCTCCAAATCAAAGATCAACTGTCTTACACCTATGGCAACCTGGTCCATGAAGGACAGTTTCTTGACCCGGCTATGCGGGATATTGAGCAGTTTTTGGAGAGCTCCCAGCAGCATGTGACCGGAGAGGTCGAAGTTTTACTCGCACCTTACCGATTTCAGGTGTTGGGCGTCAATTCTCCGAATGACCTTATGCAAACCGGCTTTGGTAGCTATGGTGAGGTGAACAAGGGCTGGACGGCTCAGGACGCTCGCGGGTTTGCAAAAATATTTGGCAATCAGACAAGAATCTACAGAAGCTTACACAATGGCGAATAGTATCAAAGTAGGAATCATTGGAGGAGCAGGCTACACCGCGGGCGAGTTGACACGCATCCTATTGCATCACCCCTCGGCAGAACTCACCTATAGCCAAAGCGAAAGCAACGCTGGCAATCTTATGTCCTCAGTTCACCAAGACCTCATCGGTGAGACAGACATGCGATTCTCCGCTGGATTCGGGCAGGAAGTGGACGTGGTGTTTTTATGCAAAGGGCACGGCCAATCGCGAATCTTCATAACGGAAACTACTTTGCCGGGCAATCCTAAGATCATCGACCTAAGTCATGATTACCGACTCTGTGACACCAGTGATGGGTTTGTCTACGGCCTACCGGAATTAAATCATGATGCGATAGTCAGCGCAGACAAAGTGGCAAATCCAGGTTGTTTCGCCACCTGCATACAGCTGGGCTTATTACCCGCGTTTGCAGCTAATGCAGTTGAGGGAGATGTGAGCATCAGTGGTATCACCGGATCAACTGGTGCGGGTCAATCCCTCTCCAGAACTTCACACTTTAGCTGGCGAAACAACAACATGAGCGTCTACAAAGCACTGAAGCACCAACACCTACTGGAGATTGGTGAATCCATCACTCAGCTATCGCCAGGCTTTAGGAACGAACTATTATTCATTCCCTATCGGGGAAACTTCCCTCGTGGCATCATCACCACTAGCCACTTCCGCACTTCGAAGAGCAATCAGGAGCTATTCGATCTCTACGCAGACTATTACGATAATGCAAAATTCACGCATGTGACTGACCAAAACCCGGACCTGAAGATGGTGATCAATACCAACAAAGCAATTGTGTTTCCTGAAGTTATTGATGGTACAGCCGTAGTGGTGACGGTGATCGACAATCTACTCAAAGGAGCCTCTGGCCAGGCGATCCAAAACATGAACATCATGTTTGGGCTTGATCAAAATCAAGGATTGAATCTAAAGACAATAGCATATTAGCAATTATGAAGCATTTCTTATCCGTAGATGACGTAGCTGACCCCATGGCGCTGGCCAGGGAAGCCATGAACCTCAAGTCTCATCCATTAGTGTATGACGATTTGGGTACGCGAAAGGTACTGGGGTTGATTTTTCTGAATCCAAGCCTACGTACACGGATGAGCACGACTCGTGCCGCATATAACCTTAGCATGAATGTGATGGCGCTAAACATGAGTCATGACTCATGGACGTTAGAGACGGAAGACGGTGTAGTGATGGATGGTGACTCCATCGAGCATGTCAAAGATGCCGCGGCAGTGATGGGACAGTATTGCGAAATTATAGGCATTCGCTCATTTCCCTCTCTCAAGGACAGAGAGGAGGATTATGGTGAGCATCTGATCAAGTACTTTGCCAAATACTCGGGAGTACCTGTGGTCAATTTGGAGTCGTCCACGGTTCATCCGTTGCAGTCTTTAGCAGACCTAGTCACTATCGAGGAACTGAAAAAAACAAAGAAGCCCAAAGTGGTCATGACCTGGGCACCACATGTGAGAGCGCTACCGCAATCAGTGCCCAACTCTTTTGCAGAGTGGATGAACAGGACGGATTATGACTTTACCATAGCGCATCCCGAAGGGCTGGAACTAGCATCAAAGTTTGTTGGAAAAGCCGAAGTGGTACATGACCAGCAAGCAGCTTTGGAGGGTGCAGATTTTGTCTATGTCAAAAACTGGTCGGGTTACGAACACTATGCAGAACTTGTTAATGATCGATCGTGGATGGTGACTTTGGAAAAACTGAAGAAGACGAATAATGCCAGGCTCATGCATTGCCTGCCAGTGAGGAGAAATGTGGTGATTTCGGATGATGCCTTGGACAGCCAGCACTCTGTCATATTAAAGCAGGCGGCCAATCGGGTCTGCGCAGCGCAGGCTGTGCTGAAGACCATATTGATGAGTTCATGACTAAGGAGACACTACATATAGTTAAGGTGGGTGGCCAGGTCGTGAATGATGAGGGCATGATGACGGATTTTCTGGACTCTTTTCAAAAGCTTGATGGCCTGAAAATATTGGTTCACGGTGGCGGTAAGCTGGCGACTCAGCTCGCCAGTGATCTTGGGGTACCCGTCTCGATGATCGACGGTCGCAGGGTGACGGATCAGGAAATGATCAGGATCGTCACCATGGCTTATGCCGGCGAAGCAAACAAGCGGATCGTGGCTCAGCTTCAGGGCCTGGGTTGTAATGCACTTGGCCTGACTGGAGCCGATGGCAACCTCATCGAATCATCTCTGAGACCCCCGCTCAACGGGATTGATTATGGGTTGATCGGAGAGCCGAACAAGGTAAATACTGACCTGATAAATAATCTGCTGAGCTCCGAATACGTACCCGTCATCGCACCACTGACGCATGACAAAAAAGGTCAATTGCTTAACCTCAATGCAGATACCATCGCCAGTACGGTGGCCAAAGCGATGAGTACTTTGTACAATGTCTCTTTGATCTACGCATTCGAACTGGTGGGTGTGCTAAGGGACGTTGCAGACCTCAATTCCTTGATAAAGAAGATGGACAGGACAGAGTTTGAAGCCATGAAAGAGGAGAAGATTATCCACAGTGGAATGCTACCTAAACTCGAAAACGCAATGGCGGTAGCCGAGAGTGGTGTTAGTGAAGTGAGCATTTGTAAATATGACAAAATAGGAAATATGGCAATAGCCGAATTTAATGACTGCACCAGAATCTATGCATAGTTCGAAGACCCGTGGGAACCAGGCGATTGATCTGCTCATGCAGCTCATCTCAATACAGAGCTTTAGCCGTGAGGAAGACCGAACTGCCGAGTTGATCAGTAATACGCTCAAGTCGGAGGGAGTTGATATTGAAAGAAAGGGAAATAATATTTGGGCCTATAACCAACACTTCGATCCGGCCAAGCCTACGATACTACTTAATTCCCATCATGATACAGTGAAGCCCAACGCAGGGTACACACGCGACCCTTTCGTACCCGAAATCATAGATGGTAAGCTCTATGGCCTGGGAAGTAATGATGCAGGCGGATGTTTGGTAAGCCTTATGCAGCTTTTTCTTCATTTCCATAGTCGGGAGGATTTGCCCTTTAACCTGGTGTATACCGCTACAGCCGAGGAGGAGATTTCCGGTAGGGGGGGAGTAGAGTCTATCCTATTGGAATTGCCGGAGATCCATCTGGGAATCGTAGGAGAGCCCACCGAGATGGCCATGGCCGTATCCGAAAAGGGCTTGATGGTGCTCGATTGTTTGGTGAAGGGAAAAGCAGGACATGCCGCACGATCGACAGGTGTGAATGCCATCTATGAAGCCATGAAGGACCTGGACTGGGTGAGAAACTTTCAGTTCCCGAAGGTCTCTGAGCACCTTGGCCCAATAAAAATGACGGTGACGGTGATCAATGCGGGAAGTCAGCACAATGTGATTCCCGCCAGATGCTCCTACGTGATCGATGTGCGACCTACTGATGCTTACACCAACTCCGAAACGCTTGAGATCATCAAAAAGCACCTTAAAGCGGAAGTGAAGGAACGCTCTCTTCGACTAAATTCCAGTGCTATTGCTAAGGATCACATTGCACTCAAAGCAGCCACAGCATTGGGGATTGAGCAGTTTGGATCTCCCACCACCTCAGACCAGGCAGTGATGGACTTCCCTACCGTGAAAATGGGTCCGGGCAGATCTCAGAGATCACATACGCCGGATGAGTTCATCTTTGTGAATGAAATAGAACAAGGGATTGACGAATACATCAGGTTGATAGATAAGATTTTCGAATTGAAAAAAGCACTGGTAATATGAAACTCTGGCAAAAGGAAACAGCGATTAATGACCGTATCGAAGCATTTACAGTCGGTCAGGACCGTGACCTGGATGTGTGGCTGGCACCTTTTGATGTACTGGGTTCTCTGGCACATGCTCAGATGTTGGAAAGCATTGGCTTGCTCGAATCGGCGGAGCTACAAAGCTTAAGAGCAGAGTTGATTAAGCTGTATCACAAGGCTGAAAAGCGAGAATTGATCATCGAAGAGGGCGTGGAGGACATCCATTCACAGGTGGAGCTAATGCTGACCCAGGCGCTTGGTGATGTGGGTAAGAAGATCCACAGTGGTCGCTCCCGCAATGATCAGGTACTAGTGGACACCAAGATGTACCTACGCTGGGAAATTGAGGAAATACTGGATCTGGTTTCGAAATTGTTTCAGACACTGCAAGGGCTGAGTGAGGCTCACAAAGACAAGCTAATGCCCGGTTATACCCATCTGCAGGTCGCTATGCCATCGTCCTTCGGGCTTTGGTTTGGCGCTTATGCCGAGAGTTTATCTGATGATGTGAATTTCCTAAAGGCGGCTTTCGATGTGGTCAATCAGAATCCGTTGGGTTCCGCTGCTGGCTATGGATCTTCTTTCCCATTGGATCGGCAGATGACGAGCGACCTCCTTGGCTTTGCCAGCCCCAACTTCAACTCGGTTTACGCTCAAATGACGCGAGGTAAGTCAGAGAAGGCGATGGCTACCGGGATGAGTTTCCTGGCGGGTACGATGGGTAAGATGGCGATGGATATCTGCCTCTACATGGGTCAGAACTATGGCTTCCTCACTTTCCCGGATGAACTGACTACAGGCTCGAGTATCATGCCGCACAAAAAGAACCCGGATGTCTTTGAGCTGGTGCGTGCCAGATGCAATGAGCTTCAGGCTTTGCCAAACACATTGACATTGACTATCAATAATCTACCTTCTGGTTATCATAGGGACCTGCAGTTGCTCAAAGAGGAGCTGGTGCCGGCTATTCAGAACATGAAGTCCTGCCTTGAGATCAGTGAGTTCATGCTGCAGAATATCATTATCAAAGATTCGATTACGGACGCTGACACGTATGATTACCTCTTTACCGTGGAGGAAGTCAATAAGCTAGTCCTCGAAGGAGTACCTTTCAGGGATGCGTATAAGCAGGTAGGAGCAAAAGTCGAAAGCGGAGAATATCTAGCCAACCGTGAAGTAAATCACACACATCTTGGCAGCATTGGCAACCTTGGAAATGAGTTGATAGCGGAGAGATTTAAGATGAGAGTTGAGGGGTTTGGGTTTGAGGAGATCAATAAAGCGCTGATGCACTTAGTTGAAAATTGAGAATGGAGAATTGAAAATGAGGATTATCAATTGTCCATTTTCCATTCACAATTCTCTATCCAATCGCCTGCTCCACATCAGCAATAATATCCTCAATACTCTCCAATCCGACTGAAACCCTGACCAGCCCATCGGTAATGCCCACGGACGCACGTTCCTGTGGGGAAAGCTTGGAATGCGTGGTGGAAGCAGGGTGCGTGACAATCGAGCGTGTGTCTCCAAGATTCGCGGAGATCTTTAGCATTTTGAGCTTATTGAGCATGGGAAAGACGTCCTTAGCACCTGACTTGAGCTCGAAGGTGACCAGGCCGCCTCCGTATTTCATTTGTTCTTTGGCAATGGCCTGGGCGGGATGCGAGTCCAGGAAAGGGTACTTCACCCAACCGACCTTAGGATGCGTCTCCAGGTATTGTGCGAGAGCAAGCGCATTCTCGCAGTGGCGCTCCATGCGGACGTGAAGTGTTTCGAGACTTTTGGAGAGTATCCAGGCGTGAAAAGGCGAGAGCGCCGGGCCGGTATGACGGCATAAGAACATCACCTTCTCCATCAACTCTTCAGATGTGAGAATCGCGCCACCCAACACACGACCTTGTCCATCGATGAACTTAGTAGCGCTGTGCGTTACGATATCAGCACCAAAATCTTTCGGCGTTTGTAAATAAGGCGTGGCGAAGCAATTATCAATATTCATAAGGATACCATGCGTCTTGCAGAGCTCACCCATGTGCTTCAAATTCATAATATCAAGTCCCGGATTGCTGGGAGTTTCACCGAAGAACATTTTGGTATTGGGTTGGATGGCCGCCTCCCAGCTATCAGGATCGTTGATGTCCACATAAGTGGTGGTCACACCCCAGCGTGGGAGCAGCTGGGTGAAGATCTGATGTGTTGATCCGAAGACGGATCTTGAGGCCACTATATGATCACCGGCAGAGACAAAGGCCGCAATACTGCCAAACATAGCCGCCATACCTGTAGCGGTAGGGAAGCCGGCTTCCATTTTTTCCAACAGGCACATTTTGCCAATAAACTCATCGGTGTTGGGATTGGAGTAGCGACTGTAGATGTTGCCCTCTACTTCGCCAGCGAATAAGTCCCTGGCATGCTCCGCAGACTCAAATACAAAACCAGAAGTTGGGAAAATGGGAGCGGAGTGCTCACCGTAGGCCGTGCGCTCCATTTGAGCTCTGATGGCCTTAGACTCAAATTGATAGTTGTCCATGCGAGTATTAGTCTAAAAAACCGCAAGGTAGTAGGATGATCAGGCTTTACGCAACAGAAACGCATTATATTCGCGGTAGCATAAAACCTTAATGCAGATGAAAGAAGTAACCGTACAAGAGCTCAAAGCGATGATCGACAACAAGGAAGATTTCCAGTTGGTGGATGTGCGTGAGCAGAATGAATACGATTTTGCTAACCTCGACGGAGAGTTGATTCCGCTAGGGGATGTGATAGCAGAGCACGAAAAGATAGCTAAGGATAAAAAAGTGGTAATCCACTGCCGCAGTGGTGCGAGAAGTGGTTCTGCTGTTAAGGCACTGGAGCAACAGTTCGGGTACGAAAACCTCTACAATCTCAAAGGTGGCATTCTGGCCTGGTCGGCAGAGGTCGATCCTTCCGTACCGTCGTATTAAATATAAAAGCTGCTTCCCTTGCGAGAAACAGCTTCGTCTTCCTTAGCTAATTAAGTTCTTAATTGTAGACTTTATTTGGCTACTGCTGTGACAGCCAGGGTAAAGTCATCATAGATCACTTTGTCGCCCAGGCCGTCGAAGAAGCTGCCACTTCCGTAGCGCACGTCATACTCACTTCTGTCAACCGTGATGTCCGCCTTGGCAGTTACAGCGCCATTGCTCACTTCGACGGATGCAGGAAATTTGATTTCCTTTGTAGTTGCTTTGATGGTCAGGTCAGCCACTATTTTGTATTGACCGGGTCCTTGAGGCACTACGCTCTTGATCACCACTTTTGAAGTAGGATAAGTCGCTACGCCGAAGAAGTCATCAGACTTCAGGTGACCGACCAATTTGTCATTGTACTCACCTTCAAGGTCAGTGTTGGTAATGCTGCTCATGTCGATGACGAATGTGCCGCCGGTCAACTGATCACCGTCGAAAGTGAAGCCACCTTCTTTTACGCTGATGTTGCCCGTATGCTCTCCGCCGACTTTTGCGCCAGTCCATACGATCGTAGTTTGGTTTGTGTCGATAGCATACTCAGCTTTTTCAGCAGGTGTGGTGAACGCAAATGCTACAAATGCGCCCAAAGCCAATAGATAGTTAAAAGTTTTCATCGTTATAGTAAATTTAAATGTATGTACATATAATGTTTAGACACAATAACGAGAGCTGGGCGAAAGTGTTTGGAAATTGTAGAAATATTTATGCTGCTGAGCGGATGAGGGGACGCGGGATTAGGTCTATGCTATAGATTGGTACCTACCGGAATAAGTAGAGTTACTCCTATTGTAGCTAGACTAGTCCAATCTAGGAAGGTTCAGTATGTAATTCGTGCTTCTTCCTCCTTCGCTAGATTCCAACAAAACCCCTTTTTGGACTAAATCTTGTATATCTCGTCGAGCCGTGTCACGATGCACTTTCATCATCTTCGCCCATTTGGAAGAATGTAGTTTTCCTACGAAATGACCATGTAGCTTGTTGATCATTTCAACCTGACGCTCATTGAATTGGCTATGCTTATGCAACTCCCAAAAATTAGCCTTGACCAATACCTTTGATAATGTCTGGTTGGTGTGTTCAAGTGCAGCCAACAGCCGCTCGAAGTACCAGACCAGCCATCCCGTGATGTCCATATCACCTTTCTGTGTAGACTCAAGTACATCATAGTAGGCGGATTTTGACTTCAATATCTGACCAGTGATGCTGTAGAATCGTTGTGTAGTTCTATCAGCCCTTGCCAATAGGGTATCCGCAATAGCTCGAGCTATTCTGCCATTCCCATCATCAAAGGGATGTATGCTGACAAACCATAAATGGGCTATTGCTGATTTAATTACAGGCTCCATTGACTCATCAGTATTAAACCATTCGATGAACTGCTGCATTTCATTCTCCAGTATAGCAGCTTCAGGTGCTATATAGTGTACTCGTTCTTTTCCCATTGGACCAGATACGACTTGCATCGGGCCTTGCTGATCACCTCGCCAGTCACCTACCGTAATTTTGAACATACCGCTTCTTCCTGTCGGAAACAGTGCTGCATGCCAGTCGCAAAGTCTTTCTTTACTAAATGGGGCGTCATAGCGCTGAGTGGCGTCCATGGTCATCTCCACCACGCCTTCCACATCCCGGCTTGCCTCCGGTAGTCCTGATATATCCATGCCGAGCCTTCTAG
This sequence comes from uncultured Roseivirgaceae bacterium, assembly GCA_964351595.1. Taxonomy (GTDB): domain Bacteria; phylum Bacteroidota; class Bacteroidia; order Cytophagales; family Cyclobacteriaceae; genus UBA6059. Next base: position 17,143 of record CAYGOT010000001.1, read on the forward strand.
CTACTGAAGATCTTACCTGCTCTGGGTTCAATTGCTCTCCTTCGATGGCACTTGACTTTACAACATCTTCTGTGATCGTTTCGAGTACAGCTTCCTCTCTGAGTTCAAACCCTATAGCCTCCATCCGGCCTAGCAATCTGCCCTGCAGATCACGTGTTTTACTTACAAGTGGAAGCAAAACCCCTGTATCCCAGTTGAAATTGGGCCAATCATTTCTCTGATGGAAGTACTTCATTACTATTTGACGTAATATTTACGTCAAATATATGATTAATTTGAAGGATATTGGGTTAATCGCCGTAATATATACGGCGATTATAATTGTTATTTGCCGTAAGGAGCCCAGATTAGGACGAGTGAGCGACTCGGTACATCGAACTACTCTTCATAGATATCAAATTTTGCAGAGAAAGCCTTCATCAATTCCTTATCAGCAAAATCATCCTGGCTCATGGTGGAAAGCTGTTCTAAAAAGACATCAAACTCTCCATTTTTGAATATAGTAAGCATCTTCCCACCTTCCTTGCACCTGGCTTCATGCCACACATTGGGTGGAACGGTGATGGTATCTCCCTCACGAAGTATGATGGTCTCATCATCAAAAATGAGCTCAAGCTCACCTACGAGCATATAGAAGACCTCCGTCATTATTTTATGATGGTGCCTCGCCAAATGGAAGCCTGGCTTCAGGGTATCCTCTATTAAACACAGTTCTCCATTCGTTTGTCGCGACGAAAGCTTTACGAAGCAATGATCCTGGGAGTAATTGTAGTTTTCGCCCTTGCCCTTTCTTATGAGTTCCTTTGATTCCATCATGATATTAAAATAGCCCATTACTGTTTAGCGGTAAAGCAACGGCTGGTATTTCTGTGGCTTTTTTGGTCAGACTTGTAGAACAGATTGCATGATCGCACCTATATCTGCAAGTTGATTGAACAACTCATTTAGGCTTTTTGTTCGGCTATCGAAAAACGTTAGACTAAAACAGGTTTTAGTGCTTTTTTGAATAGCTGGAGTCACAAGCGGAGCTCGCCATTGGGGGACTCAAATTTGGGTTCGAAAAGGAGAAATAAAAATGACTACTAATAGCCGGATAAATATAGCTTGGTATTAGAAAATAATAGATGACAGCTTTTAACAAGGATTGTCAAAACGTATTGACAGCTATGATACTAAATCATTCTTATACCAAATTCTGGGTAGAGTGATGCTTTCATTTTGAGTATTATCGCGATCCAGCTTATGTGGAAAATCGTTTACGAATTCAATAGTTTCAACATAGTCTTTCCTTAAAAAGGTGATTTCTACGAAGCGAGGAATGTCAACCTCGAATTTAGAAACTATGCCTCCTCCATTGTTGGGGTGGATATGAACACAGATGTGTGTATCTAAAATCTTGTTAAACACTGGTTGAGCAAAACGAAAAAATGTCGGATTCCATAGTTGCGGTAGGCCATGAAATTCAATAACCATCACTCTAAATCTTTTAAGAAGACTTTGTGACATATTTATGAATGAAATGTATTCCCCCCATTCGATATCCATTTGGAGCAGCAATTCAGATTCAACGGGTAAACCACTAGACTCAACCCAATCGTCCATTGTGATGTATTCGTCATTGGTCACACATCCAATGAACTTTTTAATAAAGGAGTACTGCCTTTTTGGGACATTGAGGTTAGGACTTTCTACGGACTTATCGGCCATAAAAACCCTAATATTACGCTCGATGCAGTCTAATTCAAACTGGCTCATGTTACTAACGCCAGGTGAAAAGCAAGCTACTATACCATCCAAGATATCCGGAACCAAGTATCCACCGTCGTGATTTGAACCTAGTCTAATCAATTCAAATTCAGTTTTACGGGGGTGCAAGCTTTCAATCAATGAAAGAATCTGTTCTTTAGTGACCATTAGACAAGTATATTAAATAGTACCAAGACTGATTAGTTAATTGATGCCCAGCTTCATAGTTAGCAACAAATCCTAAACAAATACCCTCCGAAAAATGGCTCGTGTTTAGCTGCGCAACTACGCCAATTGGGTTAGGACTCCCCTCCTGGAGCCTGCCTGCCGAATTCTAAGGGTCAGGCAGGGGGCTGGGGCGGTCCGCCGATGCGGTGGGTGCAGACCATAACAAACCCAAATCACCCGCATACCGGTACAGCTCTGCCAGGGACTATGAAGTCAGAAAAGGATTATTGGATGTGGTTTTTTGCTTGATTAATGATGGCAAGTCAGGCACGCGTTTAGCTGCGCAACGCGCGCCAATTGGAGTTGCTTCAAATCAATAGACGACAATCAAATAGAAAAGAAATATTCCGAGAGCAATAAGCAAGGCAATCACAACTCCTCGATCCCAATCTTGCCTTATCTTTTTTCTTTTAAGATCAGCCTTGAATGCCTTAAATTCTGGCGGGGACATTTTGTTGTATCTGGGAACCGTCCTGTCTTCAGGATACAATTCAGCTATTTCCTTGGCACCTTTTCTTTTGCTGATCTGACTCTTCAGCCGATGGTACTCTTTCTGAAGATTAGCTCCTGCTCCGAATCCAAATGGCATTTTTTTGTCTTGTAATGAAAGTCTTGATCAATTAAATGAGTTGATATACTAAGTTACAAACTCTGGATTGAAGGTGGAATCCATACTCAGTTCGTTTTGGTAATTATTAGACTATTGATCGCCGATATTTTCTCTTGGTATTGAGGTTTTGAACTGAACTCATAAGCTTGATTCTTTGTGTCCGTGCCGATATAATAAATATTCACACCACGTTCAACAAAGTATTTTTCCAGTTTATGCATTCCATTGATCTTTCCTGTCTTGAAAAGAGAGTCAGGAACTAAAGCATAATATTCCAACGGAACGTAGTTTTCAATTGGAAACCAAATGAATTCATTCATTCCTTGTCCCATATAGTTTTCAAGATTGTTTCGAGTAAATAAGTGCCAGTAATCATTTGATTCAGGCAGTTGCTTGAATGCTGTTAATGCTGAATCTTTGCCATAAAGTATGGCTAGTACTTCATATCTCGAAAGATTACCATTGAGAATTGAATCTGCATTATTCTCAAGTAAAAAGCGATAGTGCTTGTTTGCAGAATCTTGCAGCCCTGACCTTTCAAGACTCAGTCCGTAATAAAGGTTACAATAAGAGAATTTATCAGAATCGAATAATTGATTAAAAAGCCTAATTACCAGACTGTCATTCCTCGCATTAAATTCATGATTAATCTTTCGAGTTAATCCGAATGTATTTAGCGAATCTATTGAGTACAGGCTATCCACAAGCGTGATGTGTTTTCTACCAAACTTATGAATAGACTCCAGACTATCAATTTCATCGATTAATAAAGAAATCGTTTTACTTCGGTCTTTTTTTGGTTCGGAGCATCCTAATAAAAGAAGCGATATTAAAATTGTAAACGTAACCTTCATTATGGCACTATTAGTAATTGATGAATTTTGATTTAGGCCTAACTACTAGAGCGCATTAAAATACCCAATAAATATAGAATTGAAAAATTCCGAAAAATTGGTGAATGACTGATTTGGGTTCTCCCAACTTCTTTGACTCGACGAATATGTGTTAGCTTTAGTAGACCCATGACCACTTCAACACTACAGACCTCCCAAGCCCCCTTCCAAATCTACAAGTCCTCTGCGGGCTCGGGAAAGACCTATACCCTGGCGAGGAATTATGTGAAGCTGAGCCTGCAAGCCCCGGATTACTTTAAGCATATATTGGCGGTGACCTTCACCAACCGTGCAGCGGAGGAAATGAAGAGCCGCATCCTGCTTTTCCTACAGAAGATGGCACAAGATGATCATGCGCTCGTAGCAGAGTTGGCTGAGGAATTGGGGCAAAAGGAAGCCTGGATTGTGGAGCGATCCGGGGTGGTGCTCAAGCGGCTATTGCATGAGTATTCGTTCTTTGCGGTCACGACCATCGACACTTTCTTTCATCGGATCATTAAGACCTTCACTAGGGAGATTGGCCTGCAAGGGGGCTTCCAGATCGAGATGGATGTGGATCGCGTACTGGATGAGTCGATCAATGCCATGTTCGAGACCTTGCAGGACGACAAGCAACTCGCCAAGTGGCTGATTCGCTTTTCAGAAGAGCGGCTGCTGGAGGGCAAGTCCTATGATATCAAAGGTGAGATTGCCAGACTGGGGATCAAGCTCTTCAGCGAAGAGTACAAGCGCCTGGGACTGGATCTGGCCGATGAGATGGACAAAGCGCAGCTCTTAACTATCCAGAAGCAACTCAACGCCACGCGCCATGCTTTCCTGACGGAGATGAAGGCCAAGGCGAACCAGATCGTCAACAGCATCACACAGGCAGGGTTCGATGTGAATAGCTTTGCCTATAAGAAGGGGGGTATTGCAGGCTACATCTATAGTCTGGCCGGCGGAGAGGTAAAGGAGCCAGGCGCTCGTGTACTGGCGGCTATGGAGGATGCTGAAAAATGGTACAGCAAGACCGACCCGCAGAAGGAGGTGATCCATCAACTGGTGGTGGACAAGCTGCTCCCTCAGTTGCTCGATTTGCAGCAGTACCTACAGGAGCATGCCAAAGACTACTATACCGCACAGGAGCTGAGTCGCTATCTTTTTACCCTCGGTATTCTCCAAAACCTTGCAGAGAAGATTGCCCATTTTCGCGATGAAAATGAGGTCATTCTCATCTCCGATCTCCCTGACTTCCTGCAGGGTGTCATTCGTGATAACGATGCGCCGTTCATCTACGAGAAGGTCGGCAATCGCTATTACCATTTCCTGATCGACGAGTTTCAGGATACCTCCGGCTTCCAGTGGGAAAACTTCAAGCCGCTGGTGCTCAACAGTCTCGCGAGCGGCAACTTCAACATGGTGGTGGGGGATGTCAAGCAGTCCATCTATCGCTGGCGCGGTGGTGACTGGGAGATCCTGCTGCACAAGATCGAGCAGGATGTGGACCAGTCCATCCTCGAGGTGAAAAACCTCGTCAGCAACCGCCGGAGCTCGGGCACGGTCATCGATTTCAACAATAGCCTCTACACCCAGCTACCGCAGTTGGCGCATGCCGCTTTCGTCCTTGCGCTGGAGGGTATCGACCTACCGGAAAACCAGCGAACGGCCCTGCTCACCAAGTACGATCAGCTGCAGATGGCCTATGGAGAAGCCTTCCAGGATAAGCCCGCGAAGACCAGTCCTACCGGAAATATCGAAGTGAACTTTATCGAAAAGGAGAAGGGCAGCAGCTTCAAAGAACAAACAACCGAGAAAGCCATCGAGCAGGTCCGGCGATTGCAAGATGCCGGCTATGGCTTATCAGAAATCGCCTTTCTGGTAAGATCCAACAGTGAAGCCCAGCACCTGGTCAATGCCTTTATGAAAGCCGGAGAGGCTGACAAGGGAGATGGATATCGCTATGATGTGGTATCTGCGGAGGCCCTCTATCTCAGAAATGCCACGATCGTCAAACAGCTCATGAGCATCTTCAGGTATTTGCTCAATCATAAGGACAGGATTGCTTTGACGGAGGTGATTACGACCTATCTGGGCAAAGAAGCTCTGGATGGGGCGCTTGTAGCCAGTGTCACGCTTAAGGCGGACTCGGAGGAGCTACTTCCGGCAGACTTTATTGCCAGCAAGAACACCTTGCTGCGACTGCCGGTCTATGAGCTGATCGAGGAGTTGATCAGGATGTTTGGGTTGAATCAATGGACAGATGAAGTGGCGTATCTCCACGCTTTTCAGGATGCGGTGCTGGACTTTAGTGGTACAGAGAAGGGCGACTTGCAGTCGTTTATGACCTGGTGGCAGTTAAGAGGCTACAAACGCACACTTCCCTCGGGGCAGGCCACTGATGCCATGGAAGTGTTGACCATCCACAAGGCCAAGGGATTGGAATTTGGTGTGGTGATCCTGCCGTTTTTTGATTGGACACTTGATCACGACACGACCTTTGACAACATGATTTGGGTACATGACGAGCACATCACGCAGCAGCAGTCATTGCTGCCCTTGAAGTATACGGCGGCATTGCAATCCACCCATTTTGCGATGGACTACCTGGCCGAGCAGTCCAACGCTTACCTCGACAATCTCAATCTGATCTATGTAGCGACGACCAGAGCAGAGCAGGTACTTTGGATCAACGCACCATTGCCGACCAAGCCGCAAGCACTCAAGACCACCGCGGATATACTCTACTGCGCGCTGGAGTCCGACCTCAAGGACAACCGGCTTCAGATCCGCCAACTGCCACAGCGATCCAACAAACCTGAGCTTACCAAGCCCACAGCGCCTGTCATCTTCCCAACCTCGTCCTGGCGCGAGATGCTCTCGATTCGCATTTCTGGTAAGGATGTCTTTGATGCGTCCCGCATGGATCAGATCTCTTACGGGCTGCTCGTGCATGAGATCCTATCGGAAATGGTGGTGCTATCCGATATGGAGCCCGCCCTGCACAATCTGGGTTGGAAGTATGGCCTGAGCAAAGAAATTGAAGGAGAGGTGCGCGGACTCATGGCGGCCCTATGCGAGGATGCGATGATCCGGGACTGGTACAGCGAAGGGCGTGCGGTACACAATGAAGTTGGGCTCCTGACCGCCAAGGGTGACCAGAAGCGACTGGACCGTGTGATGATCGATGGACGACATGCGACGGTCGTTGATTTCAAAACAGGGCAGCCTAAGCCTGTAGATCAAAAACAGGTGCAAGGCTACATGGAGCTCTTGCAGGAGCTGGGCTATCAGTCAGTCGAGGGCTACCTCTATTATTTGGGCGATAAAAAGGCGGTGAAGCTATGAACGGATCATTCTTAGGTGATGTAGCGGCACGATTACTCAGGCATGCTGACGAGTTGGCCAACTATCAGATGGTCTTCCCCAACCGTCGTGCGGGCCTATTCTTTCAAAAGGAGTTAGCACAAAAGGCTAAGCGCGCGCTTTGGTCACCGAAGGTGCTGAGCATGGAGGAGTTTGTCTACCAATACACCGACCTCCAGTTGGCCGATCCACTCAACCTGATTTTTGAGCTGTACAACTCATTCACCAAGGTGCAGCAGAGTGAGGAAGGCTTTGACCGTTTCTACTTCTGGGGTGATATGCTGCTCAAGGATTTTGAGGATGTCGATCAGTCGCTCGTCTCGCCCAGGCAGATATTCCAGGGTATCAAGTCGCAGAAGGAGTTGGACGAGACGTTCTACTTCCTCGATGAGGAGGATCGTCAGGCGATCCAGTCGTTCTGGGCCAGCTTCCTACCGGAATCCAAGCCCGGTCAGCAGCAGTTTCTCAGGACCTGGAAGATCCTCTTGCCGGTCTATGAGGACTTTGTAGCCAAGATCGTCCAAAAGCGATGGGGCTATCAGGGTCTGATCTATCGAAGGGTGGTCGACTCGATTCAGAATAAGACATTCCAGCCTAAACCAGACAAGGTGATCTTTGCCGGATTCAATGCTTTGACCCCTGCGGAGGAGGAGATCTTCAAGTATTTTGTTGGAGAAACGGGAGCGGAGGTCTACTGGGATGCCGATGACTATTATCTGACCGATCATGGTCAGGAGGCAGGCACTTATCTGCGCCAGTACCAGAAAGACCCCATATTAGGTAAGACCTTCGATGAGCGCTTTGCCTCAAGCTTCCAGACTGAGAAAAAGATTGAAGCGATTGGGGTACCCCTGCAAGTGGCGCAAGCAAAAAATGCGGGGCTTTATCTCAAGGACCTGATCAATCAGTTTCCCGATAGGGGAGAAAAAACGGTGGTCGTGCTGCCGCAGGAGCAAATGCTGTTTCCGACACTGAGTTCTATGCCGGCGGAGATCGGCGAGCTCAATGTGACGATGGGTTATCCGCTGAAGGATACGCCGCTGTATAGTCTGCTGGAGAGCCTGATGCAGGTGCAGCAGGGGGTACGTCAGGCACATGATTTGAAGACGCTGTATTATTACAAGCCGCTGCTGGAGGTGCTGGGCCATCCGTATTTGCAGCAGTGGGGTAGCGACAAGATTGGCGACCTTACTGCGCGGATCAAGAAAGAGAATATCATACAGGTGCCGGAGGAGGAGATAAGGGAGACTCAGGATGCTGTGCTGGCAGTGGTGTTCGGTGAGCGACCTACCGGAAAATCCATGGCGACTTATCTGGATAAGGTAGTGAAGCTGCTGTACGAGCAGCTTGAGTCTGGGTTTGAACTGGAGCGTGAGTATTTCTTCCATTTTCATAAAGTGCTCACACGACTGGATGAGATACTGAGCCTTCAGACCTCAGAGGTGTCGGTAGACACATTCTCGAAGTTATTCCGGCAGGTGGCAAGGGCGGTGAAAATCCCATTCTCAGGTGAGCCGCTGAAGGGCTTGCAGATCATGGGTGTGTTGGAGACGCGTAACCTGGACTTTGAGAATGTCATCATCCTGAGCATGAATGAGGGTAGTTTCCCGGATACAGCCCAGAAGGGTAGCTTTATTCCCTTCAATATTCGTCGGGCCTTTGGGTTACCCACCTTCCAGCAGCAGGATGCGATCTACTCTTACCTGTTTTACCGCCTGATCCAGCGCGCTAAGAATGTCCGATTCTACTTTAATACCCAGGCGGAGTTTGGGCAGAGTGGGGAAGTGAGCAGGTTCGTACGACAACTGGAGATCGAGAGCCCACATGAGATACAGCACGATGCTATTACCCAGCCGATCAAGCCAAGGACGGCCAAGGAAATTACCATCGCCAAAGATGATCAGGTGATGTCGCAGTTGGAGAAGTATAGTGGTGATGGCTGGTATGCATTTGCTCCCTCTGCCATCAATACTTACCTCGATTGTAGTCTGAAGTTCTACTATCGCTATGTGGCGAGGCTCTTTGAGGAAGACGAGGTGCAAGAGCAGCTGGATGCGGCGATGTTTGGTAACATCCTGCACAAGACGATGGAACTGCTCTATGAGGATGCGACCATTAAAAAGAAGCCAGCAGTCGTAGAGCCGACCGACTTCTTCAAGCTCAAGTCATCGGTAGATGAAGCCATCCGCATTGCCTTCCGGCATTACTACCATGTCAAGGAGGGTGGTAGGTTTGAAATTGAAGGGCGCAACATAGTGATGGCAGCTCTGGTGAGGAAGTATGCACTTAAAGTACTCGAACACGATGAGGCTTATGCTCCTTTTGAAGTGGTAGCACTCGAAGGAGATGCTAAGCAAGGCTATAAGATGAAATTGCCGATTACAGTTGATGGTAAAACCTATGATGTCAATATCAAAGGGATCATCGATCGTATTGATCAGAAAGGTGATCAGGTACGGATCATCGACTATAAGTCCGGTGCGGATAGTAGGGAAGTGGGGTCACTAGCATCGTTACTTGATCCGGCTGACAAGCAGCGCAATAAGGCGGCTTTCCAACTTTTCTTTTATGCTCTGCTTTATCAACACAAGCATGGTGAGGAATTACCCATCGAGCTTGGATTATTCAATATTCGTGAGATGTTTTTGGATGGGTTTAGTACTAAGCTCTCATGGAAGGGTGGGGGCACAATCAGTGATATGCGGACTTATCTGCCGGAGTATCGTGAGCAGTTGACAGGGCTCTTGGCGGAAATATATGATAAGGAAGTGCCTTTTACCCAGACCGATGATTTAAGGACTTGTGGGTATTGTCCTTATAAGGATATTTGTCAGCGGTAGTGGAGAATTTCCAAGGACTAGTTCTGGCCTTTAATTTGAAGTATATCCTGTTTCAACTTTGGAATGTCCTTGTGGAGTATTCCCCAAATAATTTCATCGTCTACTGAGTCATATGAATGAATAATGAGATTTCTCAATCCAATAATTCTATTTCTGCCTTGAATGTTAATCGATGGATCTAGTTTTTTAACCTTGTTTACAGCTTCTCCAATGATCTCAAGCTGTCGTTCAACCGCTCTTTTTGCAATTTGATCTTTACTGAATTGGAGATAATCATTACCTGTCCTCTCAAGTACTGATTCTATTTCTCCAATAATGCTTTCAATATCCAATAGATATTTCAGCACTTTGCTATTCATAGGAGAGGAATTTTGGTTCGTTCTATTTCCTTTTTCAGGATAGGATTTTTGACCGATTTTTCCGTGACAAGGTCAATGTCTTTATTAAGGAGCAGAGCTAATTCTTCCTGAAGTTCAAAGTAATGGTCAGCATAATCCAGCAAGGGTATACCGTCAGAAAAACGGACCAAAAAATCAATATCACTTTTTTCATGGTTCTCCCCTGTTGCGGCAGAACCAAAAAGTGATAAGGCATCCACTTGATGGAGCTGACACAGTTTCCTGACTTCTTCTATCTTTTCTCGTATCACCGAATACATAAAGTAAAGATAGCTCATGTTGATGAAATCCTATTTGCTGCGAGCTATCTCCAAGTCAGGAGAACTATCCCAAGGTCTGTAGCACACAGAATATGAAGGTGGTGAAAGATCAAAACGCAAAAAGCCCCGTCTTGCCACGAGGCTTTGAATATCTATGATGAAAAATCAGGCTTATGCCATCTGTGCATCCAGCTTCTGAGCCAGGACGTTCTTTGGCACTGCGCCAATTTGCTTGTCTACTACTTCTCCATTTTTGAATACCAATAGTGTTGGGATACTTCTGATTCCAAACTTTGCTGATACTTCAGGATTGGTGTCTACATCTACTTTACCGATGACAGCTTTTCCTTCATAGTCGCCTGCGAGCTCCTCTACGATAGGTCCGATCATCTTACAGGGTCCGCACCATTCTGCCCAAAAATCAACCAATACTGGGTGATCGCTTTTCAATACATCCTCAAAGTTGTTGTCAGTAATTTCTAGTGGTTTAGCCATTATTTTTTGCCTTAAATATTAATTCTAATTGTACTTCAGATTGATCAACGAAGGTAGAGATTTTTTTGTTCGCGGTTCTTCATATTAATGTTCTTTCATATGTAATCGTACTGACAAAGAGGGGGTATCCATCAGTTGATTACGCGATAACTGACCTCTTCCATGCTTGCTAACTTATCCATCAGCTCATTGGACGGATTAATTCTGGCCTTTCGCGATAGCAAGTCCAGTTGCACAGGGGCACCCTCAAAATCGCTAAGAATATTGAGCCGCAGCAGGCAGTTGCCAGGATTCTCTTCCGTAAGGTTCGTGAGCTCATCGACGAAACTGGGACTGACATCATTGAGATGCATTCTCAGCTCAATGCCCTTGGTCATCTTCTCGCGTACCTCGCCAAGCAGCTCCATATCATCGATGCTAAACTCAAACTCATTCTCGCGCTTCCATCGTGGCTTGACGGTTCCTTTGAGATAGAGGAACCAGCCCGTCTCGAGGTATTGTTTGAAGTTGACGTACTTATCAGAAAACAGGAAGAACTCCATAGAATCATCATAGTCCTCCAGCGTCATAACCCCATAAGGCTTGCCGGTCTTCGTGATCCGGTGTGACACAGCAGTTACTACACCACCTACCGTAATGCGCCCCTTACTTCTGAGGCTATCGAGATCTTTGAGCTGTTTGACCGAAGTATTGCAGAGGTGCTGAATCTCAAACTTATACTGATCCAATGGGTGACCGGTGATGTATAAGCCCACAACTTCCTTCTCGATGTTGAGCATCTCGATCTTACCGTACGGCTCGACCGGAGTGATCTTAGGTGCAGGTATAGCCATGCCGGACTCTCCACCAAAGAGCGACGATTGCGCACTTTCGGCTTCCAGCTGCATCTTGTTGGCATACTTAATGGCCTTCTCGATCAGGCTTGCTTCACCCTCGTCATTGGCGATGTACTGCCTGCGATGTACTCCTTCGAAGCAGTCAAATGCTCCTGACATGGCAAGCGCTTCAAAGGTCTTTTTGTTGACCGCTCTCAAATTGACTCGCATTGAGAAGTCAAAAATGTCTTTGTATAGGCCGTTTTCATCACGCTCTCGGATGATTTCGGATACAGCAGATTCACCAGTACCCTTAATGGCACCCAACCCAAAGCGGATTTCACCAGCCTTATTCACTTTGAAGAAGATACCCGATTCGTTGACGTGTGGTCCGAGTACTTTGATCCCTTGATTGCGGCACTCCTCCATGAAGAAAGTCACCTTCTCAATATTGCTCTGGTTGTGCGTAAGCACAGCCGCCATGTACTCGGCAGGGTAGTTGGCCTTGAGGTAGGCGGTATGGTAGGCGACTACCGAGTAGCAGGTCGAGTGGGACTTATTGAAGGCATAGGCAGCAAACGCCTCCCAGTCCTTCCAGATTTTCTCTAGCTTTTCTTCATCGTGACCTTTCTCTTTGGCCTGACCAATGAACTGCGGCTTCATCTTATCCAGTACAGCCCGCTGCTTTTTACCCATCGCCTTACGAAGGACATCCGCCTCACCTTTGGTAAAGCCGGCCAGTTTTTGCGATAGCAACATCACTTGCTCTTGGTAGACGGTGATGCCATAGGTTTCCGATAGGAACTCCTCCATATCCGGCAGATCATAAGTGATCTGCTCACGCCCATGCTTACGCTCAATGAAGTTAGGGATGTACTCCATCGGACCGGGACGATAGAGGGCGTTCATGGCAATCAGGTCACCAAACCGGTCAGGTTTCAGCGCGCGGAGGTGCTTTTGCATGCCCGGAGACTCAAACTGAAAAGTACCGTTGGTATGGCCCATTTGATAGAGCTCATAGGTCTTCTGATCGTCCAGTGGAATCTCATCAGGATCAAGCTGGATGCCATGTCGCTCTTGGATCAGGATGATGGCCGTCTTGATGATGGATAGTGTTTTAAGACCCAGAAAGTCCATTTTGAGCATACCCGCATCTTCGACCACACTGTTGTCAAACTGCGTGATGAGTAGGTCGGCATCCTTGGAGGTAGCTACAGGTACGTACTTGGTAAGGTCATCAGGGGAGATGATCACACCGCAGGCATGCGTGCCGGTATTCCTAACGGAACCTTCCAGGACGGTGGCCTGGTTGAGCACTTTGGCTTCCAGGTTGCTGCCCTTGCTGATCGCGACCAATTCCTTGATTTCCTTAAATGCCTTTGTCAGCGTAGTGCCGGGTCGTTCAGGCACCAGTTTCGCGATAGCGTCAGTATCCGAAAGGGGTAGCTCCAGCACTCTGCCAGCGTCGCGAATGGATGATTTGGCGGCCATGGTGCCATAGGTGATGATTTGGGCTACCTGATTGTAACCGTACTTGTCAATCACGTAACGAATTACTTTATCGCGTCCTTCATCATCAAAATCGATATCAATATCAGGAAGGGAGATCCTGTCGGGGTTGAGAAATCTCTCAAACAGAAGATCGTAAGCGATAGGATCGACATTGGTGATGCCTATGCAATAGGCCACTGCTGATCCGGCAGCAGACCCACGCCCCGGACCTACGGCCACCCCCATCTTGCGGGCTTCATTGGTGAAATCCTGCACAATGAGGAAGTATCCGGGATAGCCGGTGTTCTCAATTGTAGCCAACTCGAAATCCAGCCTTTCTCTGATTTCATCGGTGATTTCAGGATATCGCTTCTTGGCGCCTTCGTAGGTCAGGTGCCTGAGGTAGGCGTTTTCACCTCGTTTGCCTTCATCTTCCTTATCCAGTGGATCTATAAACTCCTCCGGAATATCATACTTTGGTAGAAGCACGGGTCTGGCTAGTTGGTAGCTTTCTATTTTGCTGACCAATTCTTCAAGGTTGATGATCGCCTCGGGAATGTCAGCAAACAGCTTCTTCATCTCTTCCTGGGATCGGAAGTAAAATTGGTCATTGGGGAATCCATAGCGGAAACCTCTACCTCGGCCTATTGGCGTGCTTTGATACTCTCCTTCCTTGACGCAGAGGAGCACGTCATGCGCTGTGCTATCTTCTTGATTGAGGTAGTAGACATCATTAGCAGCAATGCATTTCACATCATACTTTTTGGCGAAGGATAGTAGTACCTCATTGACGTGATCTTCCTCTTCCATCCCATGACGAATCAGCTCGACATAGAAGTCGTCTTTAAAAAGCTCATGCCACCATTGGAAGGCTTCCTCAGCCTGGGTCTCACCCACGTTGAGGATGAGGTTGGGTATCTCCCCTGAAAGACTTCCCGTGAGTGCGATCAGATCTTCATGGTAAGTCTGGATAAGCTCCTTATCAATCCTTGGGTAATTACCATAGAGGCCCTCGATATAGCCCATTGAGCTGAGCTTGGCCAGGTTGTGATAGCCATTCTTGTTCTTGGCAATCAACACCTGGTTGAATCGCTTATCTGGGTTGTCCTTGGTAAACTTTAGCTTCTGGCGTTCCTCCGCTACGAAAAACTCGCAACCTACAATGGCTTTTATTTCGTTCTTGGCTGCTTCTGCTACAAATTGAAAAGCACCAAACATGTTGCCCAGGTCGGTCAATGCCACCGCTGGCATATTGTACTCCTTTGCCTTAGCAACCAGTCCTTTGACATTTGGTACGGCCTGTAAGACTGAGTACTGTGAATGTACATGGAGGTGCACAAATGGAGAGGTTAGATCTTCTACATCTACCTTTGCTTCTCCGGTACCAACACTTGATTTGTCTTGCTGTTGTGCAAAATTGGCCAAGTCAAGATCAGGTTCCTCATATTTGATGTCCTTGTAGGGAGTATCATCAAATGGCTTGACCACCTGCTCTGTGATGAGGCCAAAGAAGCATTTGGTTGTTGCGGCTACATCGTAGGCCGCATCGTGCGCATCGCCAAACCCCACGCCAAACAGCTTTTCATGCAACTCGATGAGCTTAGGTGACTTCATACGTCCACCAGGACCTCCCGGAAGCTGACAGAACTCTATAGATACTTCAGCTGTGTCTACTGTTGGCTTTTCCAAAAGAGGCGAGCTTACCTCTCCACGAATGAGCTCAGCACCGACGATATTATTATCAAACTCTATATTATGGCCTATTACCCAATCGGCCTTCTCAACAGCTGCTGTGAACTTTTCGAGTACCTCTTTAAGATCATGCCCCTCCTTCAGTGCACGCTCGGTAGAGATACCGTGTATTTTTTGGGAGTTAAAGGGGATTGTGAAGCCATCCGGCTTTACAATGAGGTTATTGTTTTCTAGTAACTCGCCTTTTGAACCATGAAGCTGCCAGGCTATCTGGACCATTCTAGGCCAATTGTCCAGGTCTGTGACAGGGGCTGAATAGTTGTGAGGTAGACCGGTGGTCTCGGTATCAAAGATCAGGTACATAGAGCGGGATTAATTGCTAAGGCAATACTGATCGAATTTAAATAATTCGAAGGCTTGGTAGGAGACCCAGGCTCAAAAGTTATCCACAGATTTGGTTGGATAAATACGTCTACCCAAAAGGTACGTAAATCACTTTTTTAGTTTCGAAGAAGGGATCATCGAAATAATCGGTCAGCTGATACTCGCTCCAGGGTCTTTTGACTTCTTTCATCTCTTCGGTCAAGTCACCACCCTTGAGGTACAGGATGCCGTTAGCAAGGTCATTATGTCCGTCGGGCTTTATTTTCTGGTGAACCCAATGAATGAAAGGCTTCATTCTGGTTACGGCACGACTCACCACAAAATCATAGGTACCTGCAACCTTTTCAGCGCGCTGATGGCTGGCAGTGAGGTTCTTAAGCCCTAACGCTGCGGCGACCTCATTGACCACTTTGATTTTTTTACCAATAGAATCGACCAGGTGAAACTTTGACTCGGGGAAAAGAATGGCTAATGGAATACCCGGGAATCCTCCTCCCGTACCTACATCCAGGATGGTGGTGCCTGGCTTGAATTGAATGACTTTAGCTATACCCAGCGAATGGAGCACATGACGTGTATAGAGTTCGTCTATATCCTTTCGAGAAATGACATTGATCTGTGCATTCCATTCCTGGTAAAGAGGTAGGAGCTGCTCAAACTGATTGGTCTGATATTGCGATAGCTCTGGGAAATAAGAACTGATGATATCCAAGCTGTGCTAGATATGCTGTTTCTTATCCTTGACTAATTCGTACATCAACTCTCGGGCACGATGGAGCTGCGCTTTGACCGTTCCAAGTGGTGCTTCTAGTTCAGTAGCAATCTCTTCATAAGACAGCTCATCGAAGTAGCGAAGCTTAACAAGTCGCTGGTACTTGGCTGGCAGCTTATCCACGAACATGCGAACGAGCTCTATCTTCTGATCTTTGATCGCAGATTGATCAGGTGTAAGGTTTTTATCCTCCACATCTATATTCACTGATTCCCCACTGTCATCCGTAAACGAGGTGTTGAGGCTCATGGTATCCAGCTTCTTCTTCCGAATAAAATCGATGGCATTGTTAGTGGCAATGCGGAAAAGCCAGGTCGAGAAGGTATAGTCTTTCTTGAATCTGTGGAGGTTCTTAAATGCTTTGGCGAATGCCTCAATGGTCAGATCCTCGGCATCATCAACATTGCGCACCATCTTGAGTATCATATGATAAACAGGCTTCTTATAGCGCTTCATCAAATCTGCATAAGCCTGCTGATCCCCGTGATCAACAGCCAGATCGATCAGCTTAAAGTCTTTAAGCGCTTTTTCAGAAAAATTTCGTTCTAACTCCATTTTACTCTTTTAGAGAAGCTTGCTCGTGTACCCATGATGACAATATATATCGAATAAAAGAAGTCTAGTAAGGGCAACACCCAAAAATCAAAATTATCCCCCGTTTTACGGGCGGTGTAAAGCATTAACCAAGCCTGCATGGTCATCTTGATGAAGAAACCTGCCAATATAATCTGCCAGGGTGCACCTATCAACGCTAAAATAGCAAATGTCAACCAAAAGGTGATTTGCGCTAGCGAATGAAATCCCAGACGTAACTTGTCGGCAGACCTATAGTACTTACCAACGGACAAGTGACGTTTCTTTTGAGTGAAGAATGACGACCAGGTAGTCTTAGGGTGGGAAAGAACCATAGCGTCAGCTCCGATATCTACCTTGGTTTTGAGTTTTCTGGCGTGAGCATTTACGAATAGATCATCATCACCTCCAGTCACATTCAGCTTTTGCCCAAACCCTTTCACCTTCATAAATAACGACTTTCGATAGGCGAGGTTTCTTCCCACCCCCATGTAAGGCTTATTGGCAATTGCTTTTGGGAGATAGAGCAAGCCGGTCATCATCGTCTCAAATCTTACGAAAAGATTGAGCAAGCCAGCTGACTTGGCATATTGGGAATACCCAATTACAAAACTGGTGTCCTCATCGAATGTAGCTGCCATGCGACTGAGCCACTGATTTGAAGTGGGCCAGCAGTCTGCGTCTGTGAATACCAGCCTATCATTGGTAGCCGCTTTGATACCAAGCGTAAGTCCGTATTTCTTGCCATTAGCATGATCGGGGACATGCTCTACTCTGACCAACTTAATTTTTGGCTGCAGAGAAAGCAGGTAGTCGTAGGTCTCATCCTTGGATCGGTCGTCGACTATGATGATTTCTTTATTGGCATATGCCTGATCAAGAAGAAGCGGTATTAGTTTTTTGAGGTTGTCGTACTCATTGCGAGCGCAGACGATCACGGAAATGGGCTGATCTTCATTTCCAACTTCGGCCGGATGCCACTTCCAAAGTCGAATGAGTTGAAGTGAGTAGTGAACTAAAAAATAGGCGACAGAGGCTAAAAATAGACCTGAGAGGATATTGATCATAGTCGTCTTGTGACGCGGGCAAAGATATGTTTACTACCCGCTTTTATTGTGAATTAAGGGATATTTTTGCAGCCGCTTTATGGATTTTCATTTACAACATTCGGATACGAAAAGCAATGCCAGGGCTGGCAAAATCACTACAGATCATGGAGAGATAGAAACTCCGATCTTCATGCCGGTCGGCACGGCCGGTAGTGTGAAAGCCGTCCATCAACGAGAGTTGAAAGAGGACGTGCAAGCTCAGATCATACTTGGCAATACCTATCACCTCTATCTAAGACCTGGTTTGGAGATCATGGAAGGTGCCGGTGGCTTGCATAAATTCAACGGCTGGGATAAGCCTATCCTGACCGATTCGGGCGGCTATCAGGTTTACTCACTAGCCGGTACGAGGAAGATCAAAGAGGAGGGTGTAGTCTTTCAATCTCATATCGATGGCTCTCGGCACAACTTTACCCCTGAGTATGTCATGGACATCCAAAGGATCATCGGTGCAGATATCATGATGGCTTTTGATGAATGTCCGCCGTATCCGAGCACTTATGAGTATGCAGAGAAATCAATGCACATGACCCACCGATGGCTGGATAGATGTATTCATCGGTTCGACTCTACGAAAGGTAAGTACGGCTATCGCCAAACACTATTTCCGATAGTACAGGGGAGTACCTATGATGATCTGAGGAAGCAATCGGCAGAATACATAGCCTCAACCAACCGGGAAGGCAATGCCATCGGAGGTCTATCAGTGGGAGAGCCTGCTGAGAAGATGTACCATCATACAGATCAGGTGTGCGCTATCCTTCCCAAAGACAAGCCGAGATATCTGATGGGCGTGGGTACACCGGAGAATATTCTGGAGTGTATCGCCCTGGGAGTGGATATGTTTGACTGTGTGATGCCTACCAGAAATGCCAGAAACGGAATGCTATTCACCTCAGAAGGCATTATCAATATGCGCAATGAGAAGTGGAAAAATGACTTTTCGTTGATAGACGCCAACCTCGGAGGTTATGTAAGCACTCAATATACAAAAGCCTATCTACGACACCTCGTCGTGAGCAAAGAGATGCTGGCTGCACAAATTGCCAGCATACACAATCTCACCTTCTACCTCTGGCTGGTAAAAGAAGCAAGAAAGCATATACTTAACGATACCTTTGCCGTTTGGAAAAATGAGATGGTTGTCAAACTCACCAGAAGGCTCTAGATGAAAATCCTTGATCGCTACATATTAAAAAAACTGCTGAGCACCTTCATATTTGTTGTGCTTATACTCGTGTTTGTGATTATCGTGATCGATTTCACGGAGAAGAATGACAAGTTCATCCGAAATGATCTGAACGCCCGGCAAATTCTTTTCTACTACCTCAATTTCATTCCATATATCGCAAGTCTCTTGACACCTATAACCGCTTTCATCGCGGTGGTGTTCGTCACTGCGAATATGGCGGTAAGAACGGAGATTGTGGCGATCCTGGCCAGCGGTACCAGTTTCGTGCGTATGATGGTTCCCTATGCCATTTTTGCGACGATCATTGGTGCGATGAGCTTTGGCCTGAACGGCTGGATCATACCCACTGCCAACAAAGGAAGGGTGGCCTTTGAAATCGCTTATATCAAGGGAGCTTATTATTTCTCAGAGCGAAATATCCATTTTAAGGTCGGGCCGCAGGACTATGTCTATATGGATCGCTACAGCAACCAAAATGATATTGGCTACCGGGTGACACTCGAGACATTTGAAGGCACAGAGCTCAAGGAGAAGATGTTTGCGACACAGATGGCATGGGACTCAACCTCTCGGAAATGGAAATTGAAAGCATGGAATCGGCGAAAGCTGGTTGATAATGGGGAGGTATTTGAGCGAGGTTTTGAAAAGGATACTACGATCGCCATATGGCCGTCAGACTTTGAAAACAGCTACCACCTGCACGAGACATTTACCATGCCTGAGCTCAATGACTACATAGAGCTTCAGCAATCCCGAGGTGCCGATGACACACTCATCTATATTGTAGAAAAACTAGTCCGTTACACTCAGCCATTCACGGTAGTGATCCTCACCTTCATTGGCGTCATCGTTTCGGCTCGTAAAGCGAGAGGAGGTGCCGGCTTCCAGATAGCTCTGGGCTTCCTGATCGCGTTCGTCTTTATCATCTTCTTTATCATGGCACGCGCGAGTGCCGAGGCAGGCTCTATGCCGCCGCTGCTGGCCATATGGATTCCCAACATCATTTTCTCCTTCATAGGGCTACTGATGTACCATACCGTACCTCGATGAGTGCTACCGCAAAAGATTATTTCGAGCTTCATTTCACAGTCCTCATCTGGGGTTTTACGGCCGTATTGGGCTTGCTTATCACCTTGCCAGCTGTCGAAGTGGTGCTATACAGAACCCTAATAGCATCTATTGGACTGGGATTATTGATCCTTCTCCGCAGAGGCAGTTATGGCATTGGCAATAGAGAGATTACTAAAATTGCAGGAACGGGTTTGCTGATTGGATTGCACTGGATCTGTTTTTTCGAGTCAGCGCGGATGTCGACAGCTTCGGTCAGCCTGGCTGGAATGGCCACCACCTCACTTTGGACGAGTCTTCTGGAGCCTGTTATGATCAAGGGAAAGAAATTGCAGTGGTTTGAGCCGGTACTCGGTCTCATTGCGATAGTGGGTATTGTGATCATCTTCAACGTAGAGGTACGATATATTTGGGGACTGGTGGTCGGCATCCTCGCGGCTTTGTTGTCGGCGGTGTTTACGATTATCAATTCAAGGCTGACGATCAAGCATGATCATTTTGTGATCACCTACTATGAAATGCTCAGTGCCTTTGTGGCGATATTCTTTTTTCTGCTACTATCGGGGAGTATGTCAGACATGGCGCTACCGCAATCAATGGATTGGCTGTGGTTGCTGATTCTCGGTCTGGTCTGTACGGTGTATGCGTACTCGATTTCCGTCAAGATCATGAGGAGGCTGACACCATTTACGGTCAACCTTACCGTCAATCTGGAGCCCATATATGGCATCCTGCTCGCCGTGGTGATATTCGGTGAAAAGGAAGAAATGAACCCGGGATTCTATTGGGGTACCGGACTAATACTGCTATCCGTACTATTATATCCGATCATCAAAAGGTACGAGCGACGCAGAACTGCACTCAGGACTTCAGCTTGACCTGGGCCGGTCGCTCGTTGGATCATTCCGGTAGGAGATACTACTGACCTACAGCGGAGCGCCTGTCATAGCACTGGTATAGGATGACTACCTCGACCACTATCGCCGCAGACCAGGCGAATAGTCCCGGGATGCCCAGAATAAAAGTCAGAAACATAGCCCCTGCTATGATCTCCAATACCCCTGCCACCTTAGCCATATTGCCCAACTCGCTGGTAAACTTAAAAAGCCCGATACCAAACACGATATCAGCCGCACCAAACATGACACCTTCTCCGCCCTTGATCAGCCAAAACTCTTCCTCAGTCATGGGAGAAAACAGGGATATGATGTCATAGATGCCTATAATGGCGACCGAAGCGGCCATCAGCCAAGCACCGATTTTGACTATGGAGTTGTTGTATCGCTCACCAACCACCACAAAGCCCATCATGAATAGTACAAAGGAGATGACAGCCACGAGTTTAATGCTGGTGTAAACCAGATTGAAGTAGAAGGGAAGGTCGTCTGTAAATCTTGTGAAATCGGCTACCGCTTCGAACACTCCGAGTAGGAAATAGACCGCACCGGCAATCCAGGCAATCTGGAGTTTGCGATTGCCGGACTTCTGCTCGATGCTCTTTTGCACCTGATCTATGTCATACTCCAAAGCCGTGAGTATGGCACGGACAGTAAAATCTCTAGGCGTGACCTCTCCCGCTTCTATGCGCTGTAACGTGCGCACATTGATGTTACATTGCTCGACGAGCTCCTCCTGGGTAAGCTTCTTTAGCTGTCGCAGGTTAAGGATCGTTTGTCCTAGTTGTGGTTGTTTGAGTTGTTCCATTTTCTTTTTTTGACAAGACTAGGCGAAGGTCGATATCCTGGCAATTTATTACCTTGAATTAGACCTGACATTAACCCGACATTTGCCTTCAGAGGTGTTTAAGGGCTGATTTTATTGGCTTACCAGAATATAAAAAAGAACATCCATATGCAGAGCTAATTGTAGTAAGTATAGTTCGTGTGAACGACGATCGGCTCCTTTCAACAGTTGAACTGGCCGACTGAGCAAAGAAAGTTAACATCAAGACCGGACTTACGTACATTCAATGCAATGTCTTCAATCATTTTTTCAAATTGTCATCGACATTATACGGCCTACCCGGTCAATCCAGCCTTAAGCAAGTACATTGATTGCATTTGGATGGAGACCTTCTCCAATAGTCCTGAGTTTCGCGATAGAGATCACTTGATAGTACCTGACAATACGGTGGAGCTGGTCTTCACCATTCACAAGATCGAGAGGAGGTTTAGCTCCAAGAGTGCCGATGTGACCAGTTGCAAAAGTCATGTCGCTGGATTGAAGACTCGACCTCAATATGTGAAAATGACAGGGGAGGTGCTGTTAGCAGTTCGGTTTAAGCCGTCGGGTCTGTACCGATTCACTGACATCCTCTTGACGGATACTATTAATCAGTCGATTCCCACCGAGTATCTTTTTGGCAGTGATATCCGGGATTTGGAAGAGCAGTTGTTGGGTGCCGAGAATCATTTGCAGCAGATAGCCCTTATCAATGATTATTTCCTCAGTAGGCTCATTCGCTCAAAGCGCATTGGAAACGAGTTGTTTGATTATATCACGAGCCGCATAGTACAGTCTAATGGTCGCGTGAAGATCAATGATTTATCTGCAGAGCTTAATGTTTCTATTAAGACCATCGAAAGGAGGTTTCAGGAGCACTTGGGGATCTCTCCAAAGCAGTACTGCCAACTAATTCGATTCTTTCAATGTTTGAAGGCTCCTTTTGACCCTACCGTCGAATGTTTGGGTTCATTGGCTTATATCCACGGATACTACGATCAGATGCACTTTATCAAAGAAGTAAAGAAATTCACAGGACTGACACCCTCCGCCTACTTTGCCATGGACAAAGGCATCCAAGGGCCTATTTTTAAGACTTGATTTTTCTATATTTAATTGGTTCATTGTGACGCTCATCTATGAAAGTGAATAAACAGAACGTAGGTAAAATTGCTATTGAGTTCATCTCTGTGGTATTTGCTGTGCTCCTGGCGCTGGGCCTTAATCACTGGCGTGAAAACACGCTCAATGAGCAATTGGCTGAAGACTCTTATCAGCGAATCAAGAAAGAGATAAATGATAATGTATTGGAGCTTGATTCATCTTTGGTAGAGTTTGATAAATACCTCGAAGCGATCGCCAGTGAAAAGAAACTGCTGGACAGCCTCGGTGATGACTATGAAGGTGTGAACTGGACCTATGCTCATCCCGTACTTTCCATAGACGCATGGAAGGCAGCCACCATCACCAATGCAGTACTCAATATGGATCCGGATCTGGTAGAAGATCTTGCAGACGTCTATGCTATTCAGGAAATGTACATGGAGTTTGGCTTTAACTTTTTTGATCGCGTAGCAGAGATGGCGCGATTTAAAGACAATCCCAAAATACTTATTGAAATCATTCAGACTCACTTTGCAATCTCTAAGTCAATTGCACAAAGTCTTCGAAAGGGTTATCAGGATTTTCTTGACGAGTATCCTGGCGATGAGCTAGAGTAGTTATTTCTACTCAGTCCAACTGGAAGGTTCTCCCGCTATGGCCACCCACCATACTAAGGTGAGGATCTGAATCGAATATGCCATATATCGTAGAGCCAGATCCGGACATACTAGCGTAAAGAGCACCTTTGTTGCAGAGTTCGTCTTTTAATAACTGCAGACTTGGATGGAGCTTGAATGCTGAAACTTCAAAATCATTGTTGATAATGTCTTTCCATCCATCAATGCTCGTCTTTTCCAGTAGCTCCTTCAACTCAGTTTCAGGTGTATGGGGAACAACTCCGGCATAGGCTTCTTTGGTACCGATATGCAGGCTTGGATTGATTAGCACGACATGCTTACCAGCCAAACTGAGGTTGATGGGCTCAAATACCTCACCACGACCTTTAGCAATGACAGGTTGATTCTTGATAAAGAAAGGGCAGTCGCTTCCTAATCGAAGGGCATAGGCCTCTAGCTGCTCGTCAACCAGGCCCAGTTTGAATTTTTCATTGAGCAGCTTGAGCATAAATGCCCCATCAGCTGAGCCACCACCTAATCCAGCACCCATTGGTATGGACTTAAGTAGATGAACTTTGACAGGAGGGAGATCAAAGTCCTTTTTGAGTTGTTCGTAAGCCTTTACAACAAGATTAGAACTTGACTCACCTGGAATAGGGAGGCCTCTGCTTTCAAAAGAGAACTGATCAGCGTCTGTAATCTCGAGCGCATCACACCAGGGAATAGGGTAGAAGCAGGACTCTATATTGTGGTAACCGTCCTCTCGCTTTGAGGTAATCCTGAGGCCCAGATTAATCTTAATGTTTGGGAAAGTGATCATCCGGGCCTCCGGTATTATTTTTTGCTGTAAGCCTCTATGATCTCCTCAGAGATACCGACATTGGAGAAGCCGCCATCATGATAAAGGTTCTGCATGGTGATCATTCTGCTAAGATCAGAGAACATAAATACGCAGTAGTTAGCACAATCAATCGCCGGTGCATTGCCCAAGGCGGACATCTTCTCAGCGAAACCAAAGAAGGAATCGAATCCGCTGATGCCAGATCCTGCGGTAGTTGCAGTGGGAGATTGTGAGATTGTATTGACTCTCACTTTTTTGGCTTTGCCATAGCGGTAACCATAGCTGCGTGCTATCGACTCCAATAGTGACTTGGCCTCTGCCATATCATTGTAAAAAGGGAAGGTGCGCTGCGCTGCTATGTACGATAGGCCAAGGACCGAACCCCACTCGTTGATAGCATCGAGCTTTTCTGCGGTCTGGAGCATCTTATGGAATGATAGTCCTGAGATATCCAGTGATTTCTGGAACCAATCATAGTTGAGGTCACCGTACGAGCGATTCTTCCGTACGTTCGGCGACATGCCGATCGAGTGGAGTACAAAGTCCACTTTGCCACCCAGTACTTCGGTGGACTTGTTGAATAGATTCTCCAAATCTTCGGTAGAGGTGGCATCAGCAGGAATGAGTTCCGCTTCGCATTTTTCCGCCAGCTGCTGAATTCCGCCCATACGCAATGCGATAGGTGCATTAGTGAGTGTGAAGGTGGCGCCTTCTTCCTTGGCACGCTCGGCGACTTTCCAAGCTATTGAGTTTTCGTCCAGTGCACCGGAGATGATTCCTTTTTTTCCTTTCAGTAAGTTGAATGACATGTCGACTTTTGATTTAATTCAGATTGTAAAAGTAGTTAATGTGCTTCTTGATTAGCGAATATCAGTTTGCAATTCGTGGATCGTGCAAATCTATTGTGCGATCAGATCCTTCGCACTTTGTACAGCACTCGACGATGGGTTATCACCATCTATCATCTTGGCAATCTCAAAAACACGCTGTTCTTCATCCAGCACTTTTATCTTACTGATGGTCCGATCGCTGGAGTTGTCTTTGTAAACGAAATAATGCTGGTCTCCTTTTGCTGCAAACTGTGGCAGGTGACTAATGGCTATCACCTGATGCGCTTGCGCCATCTCTTTCATCATCGCTACCATTTTCTTGGCGATCTCGCCAGAGACTCCAGTATCGATCTCATCAAATATGATCGTAGGCAGGGCAGTCTTGTCCGCGAGGATGTACTTGAGACAAAACATCAGCCTTGAAAACTCACCACCGGATGCTACCTGTCGGATATCCTGAGGTGCTACACCTTTATTTGCACTGAAGAGAAACTGTACCGCATCCCTACCGGAATGGTCCATTTCCTGAGCCTCGATGGTCACTTCAAAGGTGGCTTCAGGCATACCAAGCTTTCGAAGTAGCTCCGTGATTTGAATTCCTATATTCTTTTGAACTGATTTTCTTGATTTGGATAGTTCGCTGGCGGTTTCTTCAGCTTTGGCCTTTGTCTTGTTGAGGTTCGTCAGCGACTTTTCCAGCTCAATATCGATATTGGAAGATTTCTCGACCTTGACTTCCAGATCAGCCTGAATAGCCAGGAGTTCTGAGATCGTCTGTACGCGATGTTTTTGCTGAAGACTGAAAATCAGACTGATCCGCTCCTTAGCTTCTTCGATGCGAGCCGGATCGTGCGTCACTTTTTCCTCCAGGCGATTGGTTTCATCCAGTATATCCTGCGCCTCGATCAGCACGGAGTGCAGTCGCTCACTCAGGCTGCAGTAGTGATCCCCAAATCGACTCAGCTGCTGTATCAGAGAGGAAGCATTCGACAGGAGGTTTGTTGCGCCCATCTCCTCGTCCCCAAGTGCTGAGATCAATTGGTTGAGCTTAAGCTTGATGTCCTCGGCATTTTCTAGCTCTTGCAGTTCGTTCTCCAGCGTTTCCTGCTCCCCATCTACCAGGTTAGCCTTACTTAATTCATCATATTGAAATTGGAAAAAGTCAGACTCCTGTCGTAGCTGATCAGCCGTGTTTTTGAGGTCTTCATAGTCTCGCCTGGCCTTTCTGAAAGTATGGAAGTCATTAGAATAATCACGTAGCAGGTCAGGGTGATTGGCAAAAATATCCAGCACTTCCAATTGGTAATTCTGATCACCTATGTTGAGGTTGTCATGCTGGGAATGGATATCCATCAACCTGACCCCAAGCTTCTTGAGTACATCCAGGGTTACAGGAGTGTCGTTCACAAATGCTCTGGATTTTCCACTAGGAGAGATCTCACGCCGAATGATAGTCTGGGCCTCATAGTCGAGATCTTCATCTTCGAATAGATCGCCGAGATTGTAATCAGAAATGTCAAATGCGCCTTCAATGACACATTTCTGATCAGTATTAAATAGCACCTTGGTGTCTGCACGATTACCAAGGAGGAGTCCCACGGCACCTAGCATGATGGATTTTCCAGCGCCGGTCTCGCCCGTGATGATATTGAGAGACGAAGATGGTGTCATCTCCAGGGTCTCAATCAATGCGTAATTTTGGATTTTGAGTTGGCTAAGCATTCAGTTCGAGAATGATCTCATCTACTGAGTCGACATTGATAAGATGCTTTCTCAGTATGAGGTCCTTGGCTTCAAAAATATTGTTTTTGAAGGAAAGAAGCTGGACATGGAGTACACTTTTGTCCTTCATGATAATAGACACTTCTTGCTTCAAAAGCTGCTCGACCTGACCCGGGATGTCAGCGGTGTATATCCGCTTTTGCCTTTTGGACATGGCTAGTTTTGGATCATCTTCTTCAAAGCTTCTGCTTTGCTCGGATCGATCTGCGTAATAATATTATAGGCATTACGACGGACGGTACTATTACCCTGACTAAAGACATTCGCTAATTCATCAGTCTTAGCATCCAAATATGAAATGGTAAGAATGGCTCTTGGTCGGATATTGTTTACTTGCTGTATTTTCTTTAGACCTTCGAGGATCGTTGTTCGCGCCTTGTCCGGATCGGTTTGCATTAAATCCATACCTTGTCTGTGGTAGGTGTAAATCGACTCGCGTAGAGGTTCCATCTGCTGATTGACCAGGTTTTCACCCAGCCAGTACCTGTTTCTGATTGAGCCAAATTGATTCCAGCCAGCGAAACCAGACTGCTGCGCATTGTTGACTACCTGCCAGGCCCGCTCCATGTAAGGCTGACCAGCCATGCTTTCAAAACTATCGTAATCGAGTCCTATGATCACGTAAGCATAAAATGCCAATAATGAGGTGATATTGTTATTAAAAGCATTGTCATTGTAGTTGAGCGGCTGTGAGGGAGCGTACTCAAATGACCAATCGCGATCACCAAAGTTCAGCAAAATGGACTCATAGCTACTTTCAAAAACGGGGCGAGCGGATAGAATCTGGACAGAGGCCTCAAAATTACTAATAGAAGGCATGGAGGAGATAGTAATAATGAGATTGCAATTGATTCGCTCCTCATTGGTGAAGTTATCATCTGTCCATTTCCGATCGTTAAGGAATTGAGCGAAGGCAATCTCCATCTCATCGAAAATGTCTCGCTCTGTAGATTGCACCTGCTGTGCATCTATGATCACACGACAGTTCAGCTCCTGGCTGAGACACATGACAGTTGAGATCACTACCGCCAAAATGGTAAGTCCGAATCTTCTCATGATGGCATAACGTCTGTTATCCTGTCAAATATATCTTTCGCTACCTGAGTTTTATGTTTTAGCTCAAACTCATGCCCGTTATCATCAACCCCAAATATCGTGATCTTATTGGTGTCGTGAGAAAAACCAGCTCCTCCATCATTGAGAGAGTTGAGTACGATCAGGTCCAGATTCTTCTTTTTTAGCTTTTCCTGTGCATTAGCACCTTCCTTTTCAGTTTCCAGGGCAAACCCGACTGTCAACTGGTGCTCCTTTTTGAGCTTCCCCATTTCCATGGCGATATCTTTATTCTTGACCAGTTTTAGGACGACTTCCTCATCATCTTTTTTGATCTTTTGTGGTGCGACAGTTTCGGGTCGATAGTCCGATACGGCCGCTGCAAAAATGGCTATGTCTGCATCCGGAAACTCGCTTTCAGTGGCCTGGTACATCTCATCGGCCGTGCGCACCTTCCACTCTGAGATGGATGGGTGTTTAGAGCTTAATCCAGATGGCCCGCTCACCATGGTCACAGAGGCTCCTCTCATGGCTGCCTCTTCGGCCAGCGCAAGACCCATCTTACCAGAAGAGTGATTGCCAATGAACCTGACGGGATCTATAGATTCGTAGGTTGGGCCAGAAGTGATAAGTACTCGTTTTCCTTTGAGCGTGTTGACAGCAGCAAAATGCCGCTCGATGATTTCTACAATGGATTCTGGTTCGGCCATTCGGCCAACGCCTACCAGCCCGCTAGCCAGCTCTCCTTTTTCTGCTTGGATGACTTGATTGCCGTATTCTCTTACGGTAGACAAGTTGTTGGCGGTAGATGGATGCTGGTACATATCCAAGTCCATCGCAGGAGCCAGCATGACCGGACATTTTGCCGATAGGTAAGTAGCGGTGAGTAAGTTATCACAATAGCCGTGAGCAAGCTTTGCCAGGCTGTTGGCACTAAGTGGTGCGATGACCATCAGATCAGCCCACAGGCCTAGATCGACGTGGTTATTCCATTGGCCGCTATCGTCCTTGATGAAACTGGAAAGTACAGGGTTTTTAGAAACGGTGGCCAGTGTGACAGGCGTCACGAAATCTTTTGAAGAGACCGTCTGAATGACTTTGACTTCTGCTCCTGCCTTGATGAGGAGCCTGACCAGTAGAGGAGATTTATATGCGGCTATACTGCCGCATACACCTAATAGGATTTTGCGTCCCTGAAGCATGCAGGGAAATTAGTTATTTTCTTCCTCTTCTTCTTGCTTGCGGATGTACAGTTTACCTTCAAGAAACTCGTCAGTTGCTACGCTGGATGACTTAGGCATGCGCTCGTAGAACTTCGATATTTCAATCTGCTCTCTGTTTTCGAAGATTTCCTCAAGGTTATCTACAGTTGAAGCAAACTCAGAAAGCTTGTTACTCAACTCTTCTTTTTGTGCTGCAGAGATCTGACGGGCTCTTTTGCCAATCACAACCAGGCTCTGGTAGATGTTTCCGGTAGGAGCTGCTAGCTGATCGTTATCTCGTGTAATTAATGCTGCTTGTGTAGCCATAATTTTATAAAGTATTGGATGACATTTTTTCTAATCGTTCGATGGTATCTTCATACATGCTTTCTGCTTGTTTGACGTATTCGCTTGTAGGATACGCATCGACCATATCTTGATAATATTCTACTGCCTTTTCGAAGCGCTCTTTTTGAACGAAGGCAATACTTTCGCGAGCCAGAGAATACTCTGTCTCGAAAAGTAAGTAGGCAACCTCTTCCTGATATCTGGAATCAGGATAGTCTTTTTGGAAATTTTCAAAGGCCACAATGGCCGACTTATATCTTCGGAGCTTGTAGTACTGATTGGCATTGTCAAAAGCCTTGGTCTCAAGCTTAAACTGCATCTCATCAATCACCTCCGTCGCTTTTTCGGAGTACTCACTATACGGGTATCTGTTGATAAAAGTCTGAAGTGCCGCTACTGCCTGATAAGTGCCGGTCTGGTCGAGATTGTAGTCAGATGACTGCAAGTAGAGCGAATATCCATGCATGTATAGCGCCTCCATGGCGTACTCACTTCTGTTGTAAGTGTCAAAGAAGGTCTTGAAATGGTGACCACTTAACACATACTGCTTTTGATAATAGTAAGCATAGGCGAAGTAGAAATTGGCTAACTCTGCTTGTTCGGTACCCCGAATAATAGGCAGGATGTCTTCAAACAGCACACTGGCCTTGTAATAGTCCTCCTCCTCGTAGTATTTCAGTGCCGCATCATACTTCTCTTTCCAGTCTCCATTTTTTTGGATTTTCCTGAATTCAGTGCAAGATGAGATGAAAACCACAAGCAGGATTAAGAGAAATCGGCTTGTAAGGCTTGTTTTTGACATAAGCGTGCAAAGATAGTGGTATCACGGATAATTAACAATGCTGAGAACGATGACCTCTATACTGATATTTCATTAATCATGGTTGCTCTGGAAAGTGCCGAGTATTGTTGGTCAACTTTCACTACGCAAATGCTCTTTAGGAGGGTTCAGTTGCCTCCGGCTTTAGCTTCCTTGTCAGTAGCAGGCGGTTTTTTCTTTGGCTGGAGTTTGGGTCTGATGGAAGGGTCGACTTCTTTTAGCTCAATCAGAGGCTTCTTTTTATAGCCTTCGGGCTTTAAGTAGTAGGCTACATCATAAAGTTCGGGTCTTTCTACCTCACGCCAGGCAAACCCATCAAGCCGCGTGTCTTCAAACTTGATCTCATGCGGCGGGATCAGGCGTGCCTCCGGATCTTTGAAGAATGTAATGTTGCTCAATTCGTTATCCGCACCAAATCGGATTTTCATATCGCTACAGATCATTTTATTAAGTCCCATCAGGATCGAATCACCTTCGTCGAGTAGGTAGTAGATGCTTTCGCCATTGCCTTTCACATCGATATTGTCAATACGGGATGAATCGAATTTTGCGACCATATTTCGACCCTTGATTTGGTTAAACTGCCTCATTGAGTCTTCTGAGACAATGAATGAATTCTTACGCAGTAGCATCTGATCGATCAGATTGTTGACCAGTTGAATGCCTATTGAGTCTGCAGTGATTTGACTGTAATTGGCCCAAAGTACGGGATCATCATAGAGTTGAATGCTTGAGTCTGCAAGGAAATAGGCAATGGAGTCGGCCCTACCCTGAAGGTCTGATTTGAAGATTTTCACATTGTGGTAGGCAAGAATGCGCTTTTTCTCACGCACCGGACTCTCAATAGCATAAAGCGTATCAGCGGACAAATAAAATGTATCCTGCTGCATCATTTTCTTCATCACCGGGTTGCCATAAATTTTACTGATACCCTGAGCCTTGAAATACAATCCTTCGTCACCTATGATGATCACATCTCTGGCTTTGGCGGTGAGGTGCACATTGCCTTTGGCAGTGTAGTATTGCTCGAGATCATTGAGGAACAGTTCATCTCCTTCAAGGATGTAATCCTGAGTTTCCACCTCACCTGAGATGAACTCGGTAATCTTACTTTCTGTGAGGTACTCCCCACCGAGCGCATCGAGCTTTACACCATCCGGAGTAATGATCTCTGTGGGGCCCGGTGTTACGGCTATTTTGGTGGTAGTGTTGTAGTTTAAGGTGTCTGACTTAAGCGTATACTCCGGCGATACGAGTACCACATCTCTACGAAACACCGCGTACTCCTGCTGAGAATAATATATTCCCACCTTGCTGGTCAATGTATTCGTAGCATCTACGAGCTTGCCACCATTGAAGAATTCCCCGACCCTAGTCTCAAGATTATAATTAAGGAAGTCAGTGTAGAGCGTCTGATGGCCATTTTTATAGATCACATTTTCACGGAGCAATGCTTTTCTATTCTCTCCGTCATAGGTCAGCTTTCGAGAAGTAATGACTACAGTGTCATCTACAATCCGCACCCTGCCAAAAGCCTCCATTCTATTCTCCTTGGGGTAGAAGTAGGACGAATCGCAATAGATGGTAGTCGTCTTCTGGGTAAACACGACATTATCCATCAGCTTACGCATCTGCTCGCCATCCACCTTCATAAACTCCAGTTTATCGGCCCGATATTGCAGCTTTTTATTGCGCTGAGCATGACCGGAAAAGGACATAGCAAGGAAAAAAACAGTAACCAGCAGGAAGTAACCCCTCATAGCAGCAAAAGTAGCTTAGTTCTGAGCATAAACGAAATGAGATATCGACTGGTGCCTGATGAGCTAGATTTCTATTTTCTCTTCCTCTTACCAGAAAAATGGAATGGGTAATTTAGCGGTGTGGCACCTCGCACCGTAAATACAGACCGCTTTACTGACTTCCTATCGGAATGCCTTGATGATCATCAGAAGCAACATTATCTATTGGCGGTGAGCGGTGGTGTCGATAGCATGGTTATGCTCCACTTGTTTCATCAATTGGGTCTGTCATTCGAGGTGGCGCACTGCAACTTTGGGCTCAGGGGAGAGGCGTCAGATGCTGATGAAGCTTTTGTAGTAGAGAAGGCGGGACAGCTGGGAGTGAAATCTCATACAAAAAGGTTTGATACCGCTGCTTTAGCAAAAGCGCGAGGCATCTCGACCCAGATGGCTGCTCGTGACCTAAGGTACGAATGGTTTCAGGAGCTGAAGTCAGTTGGTCGCTTTGACTTCATAGCTACAGCTCATCACCGCAATGATCACGCAGAGACTGTGTTTTTTAATTTAGCGAAAGGGACAGGCATTGCCGGATTGCATGGTATTCGACCTGTCACGGATCAACTCGTGCGTCCGCTACTAGCCTTCAGCAGGGATGAAATTGAAGCCTTTGCCAAAGAAGAAGGTATTCAGTGGAGGGAAGATGCTTCCAACCAATCCAATAAATACAGTCGTAACCTGATCAGAAATGAGGTGGTGCCCGTGCTCAAACAGATCAACCCATCTCTGGAGCAATCTATCTGGCAATCCTCCCAGCGGATTACCGCCGTGGAATCATGGTTGGCTGATGAAGTTGATCATTGGAAGAAAAAACTCGTGAAGCGAGAGACCGATGTGATATTTGTTGATACCGCCAAGTTGAGTGCCCACCCTCACCGAGCATTGATCTTATCAGAAATCATTCGACCTTTTGGATTTAGCTATGCGGAGGTTGAAGATATTGTAGATGATGCGAGACGGAGATCAGGCCGCCAGTTCAGCAATTCTGAGTACGATTTGGTTTGTGATCGAGACCGGATAGTGATCACTCCAAAAAAAGAGGAGCAAGCAGAACCTGTTGTAATCGAGGGAGAAGGAGAGTTTGTCTTCCTTGGCATTCGATATCAGGTTCGAATAGTAAAAAGGGAAGATTGGAAATTACAGCGTACCAACGATGTGCTCCAAGCTGACGCTGATAAAATCCAATGGCCGCTGACCATGCGCACATGGCAAGAGGGGGACAGCATCCAGCCGCTGGGCATGAAAGGCAGGAAGAAGGTCAGTGATATCCTGATAGATGAGAAGGTGCCACTCAACTTGAAATCGAGACAAGCGGTGTTGGGAGATCAAAATGATATTATTTGGTTACCGGGACTTAGGATTGGGGAGGAGTATAAGATTCTGGACTCCAGTCAATCTATTCTAAAAATTTGCTTAACAAAGAAATGAGCTCAATGACAGGTAGAATTGAGATTCAAAAGAGCAAATCTAAGCTCATGGTTCTGTCGATCATTTCGGTATTGATCTTTTTAGCTTCTATCATTTTAGCATTTTTGCCGGATTCTTTGATAACTCCGGTTTTTGGTGATCACCTCGTCATCATTTATAGAATAATTCAAACTATATCAGCACTTTCTTTTGGTGCATTGTCTCTATGGTTTACAAAGAAGCTTTTGGATGGTAAACCCGGGTTAATAATTGATGAGTTGGGTATACATGATCGTTCTAGTGGCCTTAGTGTGGGCTTAATTGAATGGGATGACATAACAGGTATAAAGACGTATACTTTTCTCTTTCGGAGAACAATCATCTTGCAAACAAATAAACCAGAGCAGTATATCAATAAGGCAAGTAACTGGCTGGCTAAAACCGGAATGAAATCTAACTATAAGATGTGCGGATCTCCGCTCACTATAAACTCAAAAGTTTTGAAAATTAGCCATGAGCGATTAACAACAATTATTTCTGATCAATGGATTAAATATCGATCCTAACCTGTTCTGATATCGACCACCTCACTAGAATAGTTCCGATAGGTGATCAAGATCAGAAATGGCACTGGTGTAATACTGTGTACAATAAACCTTAAATCCCAGATCGTTTTGTAGATTTGTTTGCGAACAATAAGCATATTTCAATTCACTAAACCAATAATAAAAATGAAAGTAACAGTCGTTGGAGCAGGAGCTGTAGGAGCCACCTGTGCAGAGAATATAGCCAGAAAAGAGCTTGCCGAAGAAGTAGTACTACTCGACATCAAGGAAGGTCTTGCTGAAGGTAAAGCCATGGACATGATGCAGTGCGCCACACTGAATGGCTTCAACTCCAAAGTGATCGGGTCCACGAACGATTACGCTGCTACTGCTGACTCCAGCGTGGTAGTGATAACTTCAGGTATTCCCAGAAAACCCGGTATGACCAGGGAAGATTTGATCGGCACCAACGCCGGTATCGTAAAGTCTGTTACTGACAATATCCTTAAGCATTCTCCCAACACTATCCTTATCGTGATTAGTAATCCGATGGATACGATGACTTATTTGTCTGCTAAGGCAAGCGGCCTGCCTAAGGAGCGTGTGATAGGCATGGGCGGTATTCTAGACAGCAGCCGCTTTAAGTTCCGCTTAAGTGAGGCGATTGGATGTAGCCCGCTGGATCTACAAGGTGTTGTGATCGGTGGTCACGGCGATACCACCATGATCCCATTGGCTAGACACGCTACGTACAACAGCTCACCAGTCTCCAACTTCCTGAGCGCCGATAGACTCAATCAGGTAGTGCAGGACACCATGGTCGGTGGAGCTACATTGACAAAATTGATAGGTACTTCTGCATGGTACGCTCCCGGAGCTGCTGGCGCATTCCTGGTAGAGAGCATCGTCAGAGACCAGAAAAAACTATTCCCATGCTGTGTATATCTTGATGGTGAGTATGGCCAGTCTGATATTTGTATTGGGGTACCCGTAGTAGTAGGAAAGAATGGCTGGGAGAAGATCGTAGACTTCAAGCTCAATGATGATGAGCAGGCTAAGTTCAATGCGAGTGCTGACGCAGTGCGAAACATGAATGCTGTGCTCTCCGAGATGAAACTGGTATAATCGAAAACGATTGCATTAAAAAAAGCCGCACTTCGCGGCTTTTTTTATGACCATTCGGAAATACAATCGGTCAGCTTTCGCTAAATTTTGATTTAATTAGGTTGCAGGTTGACTCAAATTGGAAATTTTTTAAAGTTTCAGCTTTCTTTTTGAGAGTTAACTAAGCGAACGGGATTAACCACTAAAACCAACACTATGCAAGGTAACGGCACCAACATCAAGCTCAGCTTGATGATGTTTCTTCAATTTTTTATCTGGGGCGGCTGGTTCGTCACAATGGGCACTTTCCTGGGCAGCAACCTTGGTGCAACGGGGGGTGAAATTAGTATGGCATATTCTACCCAATCTTGGGGAGCTATCATAGCACCATTCATTGTTGGATTGATCGCTGATCGCTTTTTCAACGCAGAGCGAATACTTGGCGTCATCCATCTGATCGGAGCAGTCCTGATGTATATGATGGCGACCGCAACAGACTTTGGCAGTTTTTACCCTTTTGTTCTAGGCTATATGATCATTTATATGCCGACACTAGCTTTGGTCAACTCTGTGGCATTTCGCCAAATGGATGACCCCTCAAAAGACTTCTCTAAAATTCGCGTTTGGGGTACACTTGGTTGGATATTGGCGGGCTGGGTGATTAGTTTTCTGTTCGGGTGGGACTCCCCATCTAATATCGATGCGGGAATGCTTAGTAACACTTTTCTAATGGTAGCTATTGCATCAGCTACCCTTGGATTATTCAGTTTTGCATTACCTGCAACCCCCCCGAATGCTGCGAAAGATGAAAAAATTTCTCTTTCTGAGATAATTGGCCTTGATGCTCTAAGTCTATTGAGAGATCGAAATTTCTTAATATTCTTCTTGTCCTCAGTCTTAATATGCATCCCACTTGCATTTTACTATCAATTAACAAATATCTTTCTTACCGAGGAAAGAGTTTCATATGCCACAGGAATAATGTCTATTGGCCAGATGTCTGAAGTCCTTTTTATGCTTCTACTCCCACTATTTTTGAGAAGATTTGGTATAAAGATGACATTATTAATAGGAATGGCCGCCTGGGCCTTGAGATATCTATTGTTTGCATATGGCAATGGAGACTCATTGATGTTTATGTTAATTATTGGCATTGCACTGCATGGCATATGCTATGATTTTTTCTTTGTTTCTGGACAAATTTATACAGACTCTAAAGCTGGTGAGAAATACAAAAGTGCAGCTCAAGGTTTGATCACCTTAGCCACCTACGGCGTTGGAATGATGATTGGTTTTTGGGCCGCAGGAAAGATATCAGATATGTACACCAACCCGGCAGGGCACGACTGGTCGACGATCTGGATTATTCCGGCAGGATTTTCGGCAGCTGTGTTGGTCATATTTTTATTGACTTTCAAAAACGAAAAGATCACTTACGACAAAGTATAATATGGGAAATAAGATAAGACTTGGCATGATCGGCGGTGGAGCCGATTCACTCATAGGTGTTGTTCATCGCATCGCCGCAAGCATGATGGACGAGTATGCACTCTATGGAGGAGCATTTAGCGTTGATTTCGAGGAAACAAAGAAGCTGGCTGACAAGCTCGACCTTGATCATAATCGTGTTTATCCATCCCTTGATGAGTTTATTGCAGGTGAGATGAAGCTGCCGGCAGAGGAGCGTATTCAAGCTGTGACAGTCGCCACACCTAACTTTCTTCACTATCAGATGAGTAAAAAACTCATCGAAAATGGGTTTCACGTGATATGCGAGAAGCCGATCACGATCACAGCCGCTGAGGCTGAGGAGCTATCGCAATTGGTGGATGAGCATAAGGTACATTTCTGCCTGACACATACCTACACGGGCTATCCGATGGTACGCGAAATGAAGAGCCTGATTGCATCTGGTGCTATCGGCAAGGTGCAAAAGGTGGATGCGCAGTATTACCAGGGTTGGATAAATCCCGTCATTCATGAGGCCGAGAAGCGAAAGAATGTTTGGCGCCTTGATCCTGCCAGGTCAGGTCAGAGCTGCTGCTTTGGCGATATTGGCGTTCATGCTTTCAATTTGATAGAGTACACCACTGGTCTTGAAGTCGAGAAGGTGCTAGCGGATTTGGAGTACCTCTATGAGGACAATCCCCTGGATATTGATGGCACGGCGCTACTCCGCTTAAACAATGGATGCAAAGGAATTGTCCGGGCAAGTCAGATAGCCACGACAGAGGAGA
This sequence comes from uncultured Roseivirgaceae bacterium, assembly GCA_964351595.1. Classification (GTDB taxonomy): domain Bacteria; phylum Bacteroidota; class Bacteroidia; order Cytophagales; family Cyclobacteriaceae; genus UBA6059. The sequence continues at coordinate 54,459 of CAYGOT010000001.1, forward strand.
ATAACATTCAAATTGCTGTATATGGCGATAAAGGTGCTTTGAAATGGGGTCAGGAAAACCCCAATTACCTGTATCACCACCCCGAGGGTGAGTCGATGCGCGTGATCAAGCCGGGTTACGATTTCTTATCAGAATTCGCCCAAGAGAGCACCAAGTTACCGCCTGGTCACCCTGAGGGGTTATTTGATGCCATGGGTAACATTTACAACGGTATGGCTAAAGCAATCAGAGATAAGAGTTTCCGGGAAGGAGCTTTCCCTAATGTGAAGGACGGAGTACGCGGCATGAAGTTTATTGAAGCAGTGCTAGCGTCGCATAAGTCTGATCAGCGCTGGGTATCATTTTGATTGAGAATAAGCTGATTTAAGCGTCCCCAAGGTCCGCTTTCCAAGGTCTGTGGCACACAGACCTCAAACGCCGAGGGTAGGGTAGGAAATAGACGGTCTGTGTGCCACAGACCAAGGTGGAGCGAGCCACAGACCAAGGTTTGCTTCGGCTTAGAGAAACACATTCCGTTCATCATGCCAATTGCTAAAGGCCGTTAGATGGATGTTTTATTGGAGGAATTAAACAGAATAAAGAATTAAATGAAGACGATCAAAGGACCTGCAATTTTCTTAGCCCAGTTCTTGGGTGATACTGCACCATTCAATGATATGGAGTCCATCTGCCGATGGGCTGCCCAGCTCGGTTACAAAGGTGTACAAATCCCTACCTGGGATGCCAGATGCATCGACTTAGAGCAATGTGCCAAGAGTAAGACTTACGCAGATGAGCTCAAGGGAAAAGTTGAAGGATGCGGAGTGGAGATCACGGAGCTGAGTACGCACCTGCAAGGTCAGCTTGTAGCTGTAAATCCGGCCTATGACCAGATGTTTGATGGTTTTGCGCCTAAGGAAGTGCATGGCAATCCCAAAGCCCGAACAGAGTGGGCTGTACAGCAACTCAAGTATGCTGCACAGGCCAGTCACAATTTAGGAATCAACGTACACGCGACTTTTTCCGGTGCTTTGGTTTGGCCTTATGTCTATCCCTGGCCTCAGCGACCTGCCGGTTTGGTGGAGGCCGGATTTGAGGAGTTGGCCAACCGATGGCTTCCGATTCTGAATGAGTTTGATGAGCAGGACGTAGATGTCTGCTACGAGGTGCACCCAGGTGAGGATCTGCATGATGGAGTGACTTTCGAACGCTTCCTGGAAGCAACGAATAATCATTCACGCGTACGCCTCCTGTATGATCCGAGTCATTTTGTGCTACAGCAGCTTGACTATCTGCAATATATTGATTTCTATCATGAGCATATTCGTATGTTTCATGTCAAAGATGCGGAGTTCAACCCCAGCGGAAAGGCTGGGGTTTACGGTAGTTACTCTTCCTGGGTTGACCGACCGGGTCGATTTAGATCTTTAGGAGATGGACAGGTGGACTTCAAGTCGATCTTTACCAAGCTATCGCAATATGGTTATGACGGATGGGCAGTCATGGAGTGGGAATGCTGCATCAAGAGCCCCGAACAGGGCGCTATTGAAGGCTCGAAGTTTATTGCGGATCATATCATCGAAGTGACAGACAAAGCATTTGACGATTTCGCTGACGCGGGTACGGATGATGAGACGAACAGAAAAATATTAAGGTTATAAACCAATCAATATGATCAATCTAAAATCAATGGGATCAGCCTTAGGGCTGATTTTCGTTTTAATTCTTGCCAGTTGTGGGACTGATTCCAAGACGACAGAGCGGCCAAGAGAACCCTGGGTATTCCGATCTGTACTTGACGAACAGGCCAGAATGGTCACTGCCGCACTTCACGATGAAATGTGGGTAGCCTACAGTGCTCAGAATGGTAACCTTTATAAAGTCTGGAAAGGGGGAGCCAACTTCGAAGGAGCCGTCTACACGACAGTACATGGTCCACAGCCGACCAGTAAGGGGTACGACTACTTCGTTGGCGGTATCGATGAAAGCAATTGGAGCATTACCATGAATGGACAATCCTCCCCACCTTCAAAAGTGCAATTTAGAGGTCATCGGCTGACCGATGAGGGAGTGGTCTTCAGCTATGAACTCAAAGGATCAGGTTACCATATTCTGGTAAGAGAGAATCCAGAGTATATTAAGCGAGGCAATCAGAATGGATTGATTAGAAAATTTACAGTTTCGGGAATGCCAGCGGGTACTGAGCTGAGGCTTAACACGGTTTTTAGTTCATTACAAGTCGATTCGGACTACTCCACGACTGGAAATTTTGAAATGAAGAGTAAGGAAGAGCAGTCTTATGATCGAGGTAGTGTTTGGAACGTGACGGGTGATTTGATTTTCTCCGAAAATGGTGAGGCAGAACTCAAGGTATTCTATCACCCAGGTTTTGACCGGTTGGAGATAGCGGACGGTGGTGCGGTGGCTACTAGCGATGAGGTCGAGCATCCCGGTAAGACCCTTATCTACAATAGCGACTGTAAGACCTGTCACAACGAGGAAGTAAAGACCATCGGTCCTGCTTATATCACTGTTGCGAGACGGTATTCGGATACGGAAGAGGTGACCGAGATGCTAGCAGGAAAGATCATCAAAGGCGGAACAGGAGTGTGGGGTGAAGTCCCCATGACGCCTCATGCAACCTTAGAAGAGGAAGATGCGAAGGAAATGGTGCGGTACATCCTCTCGCTTGATGACGGAGATGCAGGCGGTGACGCCAGTGAGTGGCATCTTGGTGTGAAGACCATTCCGATCAAGCTACCGAACGAAGCACCTACCTTTAGCGGTGCTCGCCCTGGCCTGGCTGCCCACTTGTATCCGTTCTCCGGTGACCAACCCAACATGGAAGTGGTATTGTCGCAGCAGCCTATTAAGGCCGGCCCGGTTACTCAGATACATTGTCGAGAACAGGCGGACTTTGATATGATGGAAAACTTTGTGCTTGAGTTCAAGGGCAAGCTGATCATCGGGCAGACGGGAAGCTACTCCTTCAGACTCGTCACCGATGATGGCTCAATCCTCTATATCAATGATAAAGAGATTATTAATCATTGGGATCTCCATGGTCCTGAGCCGAAGGATGGGGAGATGTACCTTGAAGAAGGCGAGCATGCTGTTCGCATTGTCTACTTCCAAAAAGGTGGGGGTGCGGCTGCTTCTTTCCAGTATTTTGATAAAGAAGCGGGGCAGTTTGTCGTAGTGCCTGAGGACATGCTGAGTCATACGGCGGAAGACTATACCGAGACCAGGGTCTTTGTTTCGGATGCCAAGCTGGTCAAGGCGATCCCAGGTGATCAACGACCATTGGAAGATGTACACCCGGCATTCGACCTCTATCAGGCCATTCCTGATGGTTTTGAGCCAAAGGTTGGCGGCATTGACTTCTTTTCCGACGGTAGTATGGTTATCTCTACGTGGGATTCTGTTGGTGCGATCTATCGCATCCGAAATCACACTAGCACGGACCCATCTGAAATCACTGTCAAGCAAGTGGCAGGTGGCTTAGCAGAACCGCTGGGGATCAAAGTTGTTGAAGACACGATCTATGTACTTCAAAAGCAGGAATTGACACAACTCATTGATCACGATGGAGATGAGCTGATAGATGAATACCGGACCTTCAGCAACGCATGGCGCGTATCTGCCAATTTCCATGAGTTTGCCTTCGGACTGGTTTATAAAGACGGCTACTTCTATGGTACACTTGCTACCGCAATATTGCCCGGAGGCGCCAGTGCACAGCCACAGATTCCCGATAGGGGCAAGGTGGTCAAGATCAGCCGAAAGGATGGCTCGTCAGAGTTCGTTGCTTATGGCCTGCGCACACCTAACGGAATCGGTGAAGGTGTCGACGGAGAACTTTTCGTAGCGGATAATCAGGGTGATTGGTTGCCCGCGAGTAAAATAGTCCATGTCAAAGAAGGGCAATTCTACGGTTCACGTTCTGTAGATCCTGAAGGCACTGTGAACACCAAAGAGAAGCTGCCAGTAGTGTGGCTACCGCAAGATGAAATAGGAAACTCGCCAAGTGAGCCTATCGCCATTAATGTCGGGCCTTATAAAGGACAGATGATCCATGGAGAAGTGACGCATGGTGGCCTCAAGCGTGTATTTGCTGAGAAAGTAGATGGGGAATATCAAGGAGCTGTTTTCCGCTTCACCCAAGGTTTGATGGCCGGTATCAACCGCATCGACTGGGGGCCTGATGGTTCGCTCTATGTGGGTGGAGTCGGCTCTACAGGCAACTGGTCGCATTCCGGTAGGAAGTGGTTTGGCGTGCAGCGGTTGGTCTATCAGGATCGTCCCGTATTCGAGATGCTGGCTGTAAGATCCAAGTCCAATGGGTTCGAAATCGAGTTTACTCAGCCGATCAAAGAAGGTGAGAAAGTGGATGCGAGCAATTTTGAAGTACAGCAGTGGTACTATCTACCTACGCCTGAATATGGTGGCCCAAAGCTGGATCTTGAGGAACTAGATATTAAATCATTCCATCTATCTGATGATCGAAAGAAGGTTTTTATTGAGCTGGACGGGCTAAAACCAAACCATGTGGTCTACTTCAGAATTGCTAAACCATTCATCGGCAGTGGAGATTTGGAGCTTTGGACCACTGAGGCGTGGTATACCCTCAATGTCATTGGGTCCGAGCCAGGCTTTACTAACCCGGTAAGTGTGGCACATAACACGCTTTCTGATAAGGAGCAGCAAGACGGCTGGAAACTGTTGTTCGATGGAAAGAGCACTGCAGGACTTAGGAAATTTAAAGGTGACCAGATCGGTAAGCGTTGGAAAGTGACGAACGGCACACTGATGTTTGCAGGTAAGGATGCCAGCGATGAAGGCTGGCAGGCATCAGATGGCGGTGATATCATCATCACCGATAAGACTTACAAGAATTTTGAGTTGCAGCTGGATTGGAAGATATCCGAAGGAGGCAACAGCGGCATTATCTATAACGTCATTGAAGACGAAAAGTACGACTATGTATGGCAGACGGGAATGGAAATGCAGATCCTGGATAATGCGCGTCACCCTGATGGACAAATAGAGAAACACCGGGCCGGAGATTTGTACGACTTGATCGAGACGAAATTTGTGACAGCCAATGCTCCAGGAGAATGGAATAGCGTCCGACTGATTGTCCGGGATGGCTATGTTCAGCATTGGCAAAATGGCTACAAGGTGGTCGAATACCAATTCGGCACCCCTGAGTGGGATGCGATGATAGCGGACAGCAAGTTTGTGGATATGCCAGACTTTGGTACCGCCCGTGAAGGAGGCCATATTGCGCTGCAAGACCATGGAGATGCTGTCTGGTTCAGAAATATCAAGATTAGAGAATTACCTAACGACCCCAACCTATGAAAACGAGAAGAATATTTATAAAGACGGCAGGAGTAGCCGCTGCGGGTATGGCCTTGATACCGGGCTGTGCACCATCTGCGAAAAAAGAGGAGACCATCGCTGAGGAAATTGTGTCAGAGGTAGCGATGGTGAACAAAGATATTGGGCTACAGATTTACACCGTAAGAAATCAGATCGATCAAGACCTGGAAGCTACAATGAAGTCAGTGGCGGAAATAGGCTACAATCAGGTCGAGATATTCGGCTATAACAATGGTCAATACTTTGGAATATCGGCGGAGGACTTTTACGAGCTACTTTCGAAGTATGGATTAAGTCCAATCAGCAGCCACCATGGTACCGGACTGTCCCAGCCGGAGGCGCTAGGAACTTTGACCAATGGTTGGCAGCAGGCTGTGGATCATGCTGCCATGGCAGGACAAAAGTATATGGTCATGCCTTTTCTACAGGAAAGTGAGCGGTCGCTTGAGCACTACAGAGCCCTACCGGAAATACTCAATAAAGCGGGAGAGGCAGTAAAGGCCGCTGGCATGCAGCTTTGCTATCACAATCATGATTTTGAGTTTGTCGAAATGGAAGGCATGCTGCCCATGTATCATATCCTGGACAATACTGATCCTGATTTGGTGAAAATGGAGTTAGACCTCTATTGGATTACAAAGGCAGGCTTTGATCCTTTAGCCTTCTTCGAGAAGTACCCGGGACGTACGCCGCTTTGGCATGTCAAGGACATGGCCGACACAACAGAGCGCGGTTTTGCCGAAGTTGGTAATGGTATCATTGATTTCGAGACCATTTTTGCAAACAAGGACAAGTCGGGGATGACCCATTTCTTCGTAGAGCAGGATCAGTCAGATGACCCATTGAAGAGCATCGGGATCAGTTATAAGAACGTGTCAGACTTAGTATAGTCACATAGGTTATGCGTTGGATTGTAGGGTTGATTATGCTGTTGTGGACACAGCAGGTTTACGGACAGAGTGTTAAAGGAAGTGTCAAAGAAGCCCTAAGCTTCGCCCCCATTGTTGGAGCTAACATTACGGTAGTGGGTACCGACGTAGGTACCTCTACCGATGATGATGGCCAATTCGAATTAGATCTTGACCCGGGTAGGCATAACCTGCTCTTCAGTGCTGTGGGTCACGAAGGGCTCATCGTTCAGGAAGTGCTCGTAAAAGCTGGTAAGCAACTAGCGTTAAATGTTGAACTGAGCTCCGCTACTTATGAACTGGGTGAGGTAGTCATCTCAGCGAATGGTCAAAAAGAGATGGATGGCATTCGATCCATTACCATGGAAGAGACCATGCGTTATGCAGTCACTTATTTTGACCCTGCACGGCTTACCCTTTCATTGCCTGCGGTTGCTTCTACTAATGATCAGAACAACAATGTTTCTGTTAGGGGAAATACGCCAAACCATTTGCGATGGCGACTGGAAGGTGTGGAGATCGTCAATCCTAACCATTTGAGCAATGCCGGAACACTGAGTGATCGGCCTACGCAAAACGGTGGAGGCGTCAATATCCTGAGCACACAGATGATGTCAAATTCTGCTTTCGTCTATGGTGCCTTTGACGCTACCTACGGCAATAGTATCGGTGGTCTATTCGATATAGGCATGCGGGCAGGAAATAATCAGAAAAGGGAATACACCTTGCAGGCTGGACTCTTAGGGTTGGATGTAGCTGCTGAGGGGCCGATCAAACAAGGTGGAGCCAGCTATCTCGCGAACTACCGCTACAGTACAGTTGGTTTGCTATCCGCCATGGGTGTCGATTTTGGAGGTGAGTCCATCAGCTTTCAGGATCTTGCTTTCAATATTAACTTTCCACTACACGCTGTCATCTTCATTGTGTTTTGTTTGTGTTGTAAGAGCATCAATGAGAGTGAAGTGTTGGATTATCCTACAGAGTGGGAGGAGGATAAAGACCGCTCTGATATCACCGCGGACGGACATATGGCGGCAGCAGGGATTTCCTACGATCGATCGCTGGGTGGGGGAATACTCCAGTTGTCTTCAGTCTTCTCCAGTCAAAAAAGCGTCAGAGATGAGCAGCAGCGCGACCTGACTGGATTTATGAATGCCTCGGCCTACGACTACTACCGTGAATCGCTCTCATCATCACACATTTCCTGGGTCAGATCGGATGGTGCTTTTAGCTACCAAGTAGGCACCTATGTTAATCTCTACGACTACCGCATAAATCGTCAGAGCGATAACTACAGGTTTCTTGAACTAGCGCCCATGAATATCGATGATGAGCAAATTATGCTTCTCACTCCATACATGGATACTCGTTGGCGGATTAGTCAAAAACTAGAACTGGCGCTAGGGCTGCAGGGCAACTATCAGGATTTGAATACTGACTTTCAAATTGATCCTCGGCTTTCGCTCACTTACCAAGTGAATGAGAAGAACAAGCTAAGGCTGGCTAGTGGCGGATATAGTCAGTTGATGTCACCCTTTATCTACTACAATCTGCGTAACTCCGTTGTAACGGATGGCTACCGATACCCCAATAAAGCCATGGGTATGCTTCACTCTCAGATTACCAATCTCTCTTGGCAAAAGACAATTTCGGAAAGAACCACCTTCAGAACTGAGGTCTACTGGCAGCATTATAGTGATGTGCCAGTGTCAATCAATTCTGACTTTTCAGTACTCAATTACTTTGACGGAGATGCCTGGTACAGGCTAACGCCAGAAGGTTCCGGCGATACATACGGGTGGGAGACCACACTAGAGCAGAAGCTTACCAAGAGCTTCTACTATTTGGTTAGCTTGAGTCTACTGGACGCTAAATTCACAACGTTGGAAGGGAAGGAGTACGATACGAGATTCAATACTAATTACGCACTAAATATTACGATGGGGAAGGAATTCGACACAAAGAGGGATAATGGTTTTAGTATCAATGTGAGATCGATCTGGCAAGGAGGTCTGAGAGATTATCGCAGAGGAGTTGATCAGGCGCCATTCTTCCTCTTTCCTACTCAGGAAGGCGATCCTTTTGCTTTTCAATATGAAGACTACTTTCGATTAGATTTGCGACTGGCATGGACGAAAAATAAGTCAAACTATACACGCATGATCTACCTGGACATCCAAAATCTAACCAATCGAAAGAATACAGCTTTCTACGATTTTGACGAAGTGCAGCAAAAGGTTGTCAGACGTGAGCAACTTGGCTTGATTCCGATACTAACCTATAGAGTGGAGTTTTGAAGCAAAAGAAAATCATAGACGCCACACTGGCCGTGCTTTTTTTCTTGTTTGCTGCGGTGCAGTTCAATGATCCCGATCCATTGCTTTGGATCGCAATCTATGGAATTGTGGCTATGGTAAGCTTAGGTGCATTTTTCAACAAGTATCATCAATATACACTCATCTCGTTGATCGGTATCATTACCGTTTGGTCACTCATTCTATTGCCCAATGTATTTACCTGGCTCACGACCTCTAATGTCGAGGAGATTGCGGGAGAGATGATGTCCGATAAGCCATATATTGAAGGTACACGCGAGTTTGGAGGGCTATTGATCGCTGATTTGGTGTTGATTTATCATTGGTCTGCGTCCAGACGAGCCTAAGGATGCTGACTTTCTCTCCTTTCCTGCAGATAATCTATAATATTCCCAATTCGCCACCTATATTTGCAACACTTATCAAGAAAGACCGAGGGATTAGGCCCGATGACGTCTTAGCAACCTTTTCTTCTAGCCAGTCTGGGAAGAATTTCGGTGCTAACTCCTTATTCAGCCGCTGCTGAAAGAGATAAGTAGACCAACCTCTACTTTCTCACTCGATTCTTCTGATAAGCCAACTGTAAAAAGGGAATGGATGAATAGTATTCAGGAAATACTCAAAGAGAGAATATTGGTATTGGATGGTGCAATGGGCACGATGATTCAGCGCTATAAACTGGAGGAAGATGATTTCCGCAATGAGGAATTAAAGGATCACCCTTCACCATTAAAGGGTAATAATGATTTGCTAGGTCTAACCCGGCCGGAGGTCTTAAAGGAAATTCATGCTACTTACTTCGAAGCTGGGGCTGATATCGCAGAGACGAATACTTTCAGTGGTACTACCATCGCTCAGGCCGACTACAGCCTCGAGCACATGGTTGACAAGATCAACTATGAATCAGCGAGAATAGCCCGAGCGGTGGCTGATGAGTTTACTGCTAAGGAGCCCCATAAGCCGCGATTTGTTGCGGGTTCAATGGGGCCTACCAACAAGACAGCCTCACTGTCGCCGGATGTGAATGACCCTGGATACCGGGCCATAAGTTTTGAAGAGCTCAAAACAGCCTACCGGCAACAAGCTAAAGCCTTGATGGAAGGGGGAGTTGATTTGTTTCTTGTTGAGACCGTTTTCGATACACTTAACGCCAAGGCCGCTCTGATGGCATTGGATGAACTCTTCGTAGAAGTTGGGAAACAGTACCCTATCATGGTTTCGGGTACGATCACAGACGCAAGTGGACGTACCTTATCAGGCCAAACAACGGAAGCGTTTCTTATTTCCGTATCTCATCTTCCATTGCTTAGTGTCGGTCTCAATTGCGCACTTGGGGCTAAACAGCTTAGACCGTATTTGCAGGTTCTGGCGAAGAAGTCTGACTTTCTGGTAAGTGCCCATCCCAATGCTGGTCTCCCCAATGAGTTTGGGGAATATGATCAGACTCCTGAAGAAATGAGTGCAGAAATAGAAGAATACCTCAAAGAGCATCTGGTCAATATCGTAGGTGGCTGCTGTGGATCGACACCCGATCATATAAGAGCGATAGCCAATACCGCCGCGAAATATCAGCCCCGCGTAGTACCCCAATTAGCAACCGTTTAAGATGACCAAAGAACTACCGCCATTGAAGTTGTCAGGGCTTGAGCCGCTGATCATAGATAAGCATACCAACTTTGTGAATGTTGGTGAGCGCACCAATGTTACCGGATCGAAGCGATTTGCCAGACTCATCTTGGAAGATAAGTATGAGGAGGCGCTCGATGTAGCACTCGATCAGGTCAGAGGGGGAGCGCAGATACTGGATGTCAACATGGACGAGGGGATGCTCGATGGTGAGAAGGCCATGGTGCGTTTTCTGCACCTTGTCGCCAGCGAGCCGGAGATAGCTCGTATTCCCGTAATGATTGACTCGTCGAAATGGCATATCATAGAGGCAGGACTCCAATGTGTTCAGGGTAAGGCTGTCGTTAACTCGATCAGTTTGAAAGGTGGCGAGGAGGAGTTCCTCTATCAGGCACGGAAGATCAAGCAATACGGGGCGGCTGTAATCGTCATGGCATTTGATGAAGATGGACAGGCGGATAGCTATGAACGCAGAATCGAAATTTGTGAAAGAGCCTACAGGCTCTTGGTTGATAAGGTGCATTTCGCTCCGCAAGACATCATATTTGATCCTAATATCTTTCCCGTTGCGACGGGTATAGATGAGCACAACAACAATGCGGTTGACTTTTTTCAGGCTACTGAATGGATCAAGAAGAACCTCCCGGGTGCAAAAATCAGCGGTGGCGTGAGCAATGTCTCCTTCTCCTTCAGAGGCAACAATGTCGTGCGTGAGGCCATGCATAGTGCGTTCCTTTATCATGGTATCAAGGCGGGTATGGACATGGGTATCGTCAATGCAGGTATGATAGAGGTCTATGATGAGATACCAAAAGAGCTACTCGAGAGGGTAGAGGATGTATTACTCAACCGCCGGTCCGATGCTACTGAGCGTTTGCTTGAGTTTGCTGAGCAGGTAAAGGGCGATGGGAAGATCAAAGTAAGGGACGACAGCTGGAGGCAAGAGTCTTTAGAAAAGCGCCTGGAACATGCGCTCGTCAAAGGAATCATCGATCATATTGAGGAAGACGCTGAAGAAGCTCGACTAAAGCTAAAGAGTCCATTGAAGGTTATTGAAGGCCCATTGATGGATGGTATGAATGTCGTTGGTGGACTATTCGGAGAAGGCAAGATGTTTTTACCGCAAGTGGTCAAAAGCGCCAGGGTGATGAAGAAGGCCGTGGCACATCTCATCCCTTACTTGGAAGAAGAGAAAAAAGCAGCAGGAGATCAGAAGGCTAATGCAAAGATACTGCTGGCCACTGTCAAGGGTGATGTGCATGATATCGGTAAGAACATTGTCGGCGTGGTGTTGGCGTGCAACAATTATGACATCATTGACCTGGGCGTAATGGTGCCTGCTGAGAAGATATTGGAGCGGGCTGAAGAGGAGGGTGTTGATATCATCGGCCTGAGTGGCCTGATTACTCCTTCGTTGGATGAAATGGTCCACGTCGCTAAAGAGATGGAGCGGAAGGGAATGAAAACACCTCTACTGATCGGCGGAGCAACTACTTCCAGGATTCATACCGCGGTTAAGATTGCCCCAGCCTACAGTGGCTCTGTTGTGCATGTGCTCGACGCATCCAAAAGTGTCCCGGTAGCCGGAGAGCTGATCGGCAAAGATTCCAAAGATGCATTTGCGGATAAGATTACTGCAGAATATGCTGATCTCAGAGAAGCGCATCAAAGTCGACAGAAGGACAAGAACTACATTTCCTTTTTAGAGGCAAAGCGAAACAGAACCAAGATTGACTGGCCTTCATATTCTCCGGCTATTCCGAAAGTGACGGGTAATCATGTTTTTGATGACTATGACCTATCGGATATCAGAGAATACATCGATTGGACGCCCTTCTTCCAAACCTGGATGCTCAAGGGCAAGTACCCAAAGATTCTAACAGACCCGGTCATAGGCGTTGAGGCTCAGAAGTTGCTTGATGACGCTAACGCAATGTTGGACGATATCATCATCAACAAGTCATTGATAGCCAGGGCAGTGATAGGAATTTACCCGGCCAATGCGGATGGAGAGGATGCTGTCATATGGAACGAAGATCGATCGGAGGAGATTACACGTTTTCATTTTCTGAGACAGCAGGGAAAGAAGTCGAGCAACTTGCCGAATATTTCACTGGTCGATTTTCTGGCACCAAAGCCAACAGGTCAGGCTGATTTTATGGGTGGGTTTGCTGTCACCGCTGGTATCGGGATCGAGCAGATGATTGCAAAGTTTGAAGCTGAGCATGACGACTACAACATTATTATGGTCAAAGCACTGGCTGATCGTCTTGCGGAAGCTTTTGCTGAGCTGATGCATGCCAAAGTGCGAAGAGAATTCTGGGGCTATGCTCAGGATGAATCACTCGACAATGAGTCTCTTATCCGTGAAAAATACCAGGGAATTCGCCCGGCTCCAGGATATCCTGCATGTCCGGATCACACGGAGAAAAGGATTCTTTTCGATCTGCTTGAAGTAGAAAAGAACACTCGTATCAGTTTGACTGAGTCATTTGCCATGTATCCCGCTTCATCCGTAAGTGGATTTTATTTTGCTCATCCTGACTCCAAATACTTTGGCCTGGGTAAGATCGAAAAAGATCAGGTCGATGACTATGCCAAAAGAAAGAATATGGAATTGGCGGTAGCTGAGAAGTGGCTATCTCCCAACCTTAACTACGAAATATAATCAACCATGAAGGTTACCGAACACCTTGCTCAGGCTAAGGATACATTATTCTCGATAGAGATATTGCCCCCACTAAAGGGACAAAACATTCAAAAAATATTTGATGCGCTTGACCCTTTGATGGAGTTCAAGCCACCTTTTATTGATGTGACTTATCATCGTGAGGAGTATATTCTAAAACCACGAAAGGACGGAGGCTATGACCGTATAGCAACGCGTAAGCGACCGGGCACAGTAGGTATTTGTGCGGCACTTCAGAACCGTTATCATATCGACCCTGTTCCGCATATCATATGCGGTGGGTTTACCAAAGAGGAGACCGAAAATGCGTTGATTGACCTCAATTTCCTGGGTATTGACAATGTGCTGGTCATCCGTGGCGATCATCTCTCTACCGAGAAAAGCTTCAGACCAGAGCCTACCGGAAATAATTATGCAACAGACCTGGTTGATCAGGTAGTAGGCATGAACAATGGGCAGTACCTGGATGACTCGCTACAAAATGCCCACCCGACCAGTTTTTGCATTGGGGTGTCCGGATATCCTGAGAAGCATTTCGAAGCGCCAAACATGAAACTCGACCTCAAATATCTCAAGATGAAAATAGAGATGGGCGCGGAGTACGTCGTGACGCAGATGTTTTTTGATAATCAAAAGTATTTTGACTTTGTGGATACTTGCCGCGCCGAGGGAATCACAGTGCCGATTATTCCCGGACTCAAACCGATTACTACCAAAAAGCAGATGCAGGTGTTACCGAGCATCTTCCACATTGATTTACCGGACGACCTGGTCGATGCACTTGATGATTGTAAGGACAATGAAGCCGCAAAACAGGTCGGTATAGACTGGTGTATCCAACAATCTAAGGATCTAATGGCCAAAGGAGCACCGGTCCTTCACTATTACACCATGAGTAAATCTGATCCTGTCTTGAGCATCGCCAAGGCGCTCTTCTAATTCTTTAATTAGTTTTGGGTAGACAATATACCTATGAAGATTATCGAGTGCCCACGTGATGCCATGCAAGGCCTGCATGATTTTATCCCAACAGCAGACAAGGCTGCCTACATCAACCAACTCTTAAAAGTAGGGTTTGACACAATCGACTTTGGAAGTTTCGTTTCACCAAAAGCAATACCTCAACTGCGGGATACGGTCGAGGTACTTGGACAACTCGATCTTACGGATACAAAGTCAAAACTGCTTGCTATTGTTGCCAACGAACGTGGAGCAAGGGATGCCGCCGGCTTTGCAGAGATTACCCATCAGGGATTTCCTCTTTCCTTATCAGAAACCTTCCAGCAGCGCAATACCAACAAGTCAATAGATCAAGCACTTGAGACGGTAGCTGGTATTCAGGAAATATGTGTAGGTACGAACCAAAAGTTGGTAGTTTACTTGTCCATGGGCTTTGGAAATCCTTATGGTGACCCCTATGATGCTTCTTACATTTCGGAGTTTGTCCAAAAGCTGGATGCTCTCGGTATTACCATTATTTCATTGGCGGACACTATAGGCGCAGCTACCACCGCAACTATCAGAGATATATTTCCCAAAGTGCAGGCTGATTATCAACACATAGAATTTGGGGCCCACTTGCACTCAAGCCCGACTACAGCCAAAGAAAAAGTAGTAGCTGCCTATGAAGCAGGTTGCCGAAGGATCGATAGTGCTATCCTCGGTATCGGAGGTTGTCCCATGGCCAAGGATGAACTTGTGGGTAACATGGCTACAGAGATACTTCTGGAATACTTATCTGATACTGGTGCGAGTGATAATATCAATGAGGCGGCTTGGTTGGAATCTCTAAGTCATGCTTCAGTACTTTTCAATAGATACAACTAGTGCCCAACATGGATTTTACATCTAATTTTGTCCACCGCCATTCAATTTAGCAAAACCATCAATTAGCTGAATCAGGGTTTATACTTTAGAATTCGCAATAGATTTATTTGAGTCTTTCACTATTATCGTTCAATGACATTAACATCGCTTTTTGAAAAGGCCGAGAAGGTGTGGCATGGCAGACTTACAACTGTGCTCATTTCCAGACTTCTGATTTTTAGCTTTCTAGTTGGTCTGGCATTAGCCGGACTCTCTTATTTTGGGATAATTAAGCGGGATATCCCGTTCTTTATATCAATTGATATTTCATTCTCTGTACTACTGATTTTTGAAATACTCGGATTGATATTCATTCTTCCAAAATCCGTGGCGGATGCTTTGGGGAAGCAGTTTGAGATTTTCTCTATTATACTGTTAAGATCTGCTTTTAAAGAGTTCGGTGCTCTCAGAGGGACAATTACATTGGATCAGCTCAGCGAGCCTGACTTCTATTATATGTTTTATGATGCTTTTGGAGCTCTGATTATTTTTCTGATCATCGGCTTTTTCTATAAAATCCAGCGTCACGAACGCATTACAGATACGGATCAAGAGCAGTATGAGTTCATGCGGTTCAAGCAAGTCTTAGCATCAGGCATTTTACTAGTCTTTCTTGGTTTGGGCGTTTATGATATCTATCAATTCTTTGTTCAAGGAGCTCATGAAACTTCTATCAAGACCTTTTACCTGTTTTTAATATTTACCGATATACTTGTGCTACTCTATTCTGTGCGCTACACCACACGGTACTACAATATTTTTAGGTATTCATCATTTGCATTTGCCACTGTACTTATCAGAATGGCACTATCTGCGGGCCCGCTAGTCAATGTACTAATGGGGCTACTGGCGGGTTTGTTCGTTCTAGGACTGACCTACATGTATAATTACTTCCGAGCTTCCAGTGACCATTCTGAAATGGTGGATCAGACTAGTTTGTAGCGCTTGCCTGGTAGTGTTTTCACTATTCCCGCAAATTCAAATTCCAGGAGTTTGGAGGCAAGCTTATTGAGCGGCACTTGTGTTTTCCAGGCCAACTGGTCTATTTGCAACCCCTCTTTATTATGAGAGAGTGCTTCCAAAATTGACTTGTCCGGTTCCTCATAATCATCCAACTGGATTTTTGGAGGTGCTGGTTCACCAGTTCCGAGATCCCAGTTCATGTTGTACAGCAAGTCCTTGATCTTCGTGTAGGGAATGGCTCGCTGTGAGGTGATCAAATCGTGACACCCCTTCGAGTAGGTATTGGTGATATTTCCGGGTACGGCAAAGACATCCTTATTATAGGTATAAGCAATATCCGCAGTGATAAGCGCACCACCTTTCTCAGCAGCTTCTACCACAATTAACGCGTCACTTAACCCAGCGATGATCCTGTTGCGTGCTGGAAAGAGGTGTGCCTCAGGCTTTGTGCCCAATGCATTTTCCGATAGGAGGCCACCCTGCTCGACCATCTGCTCGCAAGTAGATTTGTGCACAGCTGGGTACACCTTATCCAGGCCCCCGGCCAATACGCCAAAAGTTGGTATTTGATTTTTTAGGGAAGACCGATGGGCATGTATATCGATACCATACGCCAGGCCGCTAATTGTAACTATACCTACGGAGGCCAGTTCAGCACAGAGCTGATCAACTACCTCCTTCCCATAGTCGGTAGCTTTACGAGTACCGACAATCCCTACGGTACGAGGAGCATTGAGGTCACCATTCCCTTTAAAATATAGTAGAGAAGGTGAATCGGCAATGGCTTTCAGTCGAGACGGGTAGGCTTTGTCAGTATAAAAGAGAATCTGAATGTCTTGCTTCGAGCAAGCTTCAATGATACGATCTGCGTCTTTGAGTCGGTTTTCGAGACTAATGTCCAAAATCCGTTTAGATCCAATACCTGGTATTTTTTGAAGTTTTGAGGTTGGTGTGGAGAAGATGGCCTGAGCGCTACCGCAATAGCTCACCAATTGTTTTGTTAGCTGGTCTCCAACACCTGGAATTAGTCCAAGCGCTACTTGATAGCGCTTTCCTTCACTCATGATCGTCTATAATTGATCTCTTATTTCCATCAAAAAGCCTCTGATCCTTTTGAGGGAGTCTACCATTTCAACCTTATCCATCGCGGCATTGACATCACTCTTGATGAATTCTCTGGCACCTTGCAAGGTGTAGCCTTTCTCTTTCACCAGGTGAAAGATCAGCTTGACATTCTTAATATCCTCTTTTGTAAATTGACGGTTGCCTTTTCGGTTCTTCTTAGGTTTGATAATATCGAATTCACCCTCCCAAAATCGGATGAGCGATGTGGCTACACCCAGGTCATCGGCGACCTCTCCGATGGTGTAGTATTTTTTCTCTATTTCTTTTTCCTTGTAGGGCACTTGTGTCAGTGTTGAATATAGTTAATAATGCCAGCATCACCAATGGTTAATGCTAATTCAGGAACTCCGCATAGACCACATTTTGAGTCTCTACTATCACGCCGTTCAGATCCTAGAAGTTGATAGAAACTACTTGCTAATTGATTATAAAAATTGCGCATGACGGTGCTGTTGGCTAGTTCGCTTTTGTCTCTAATGAAGGAATCTAAAACAGACGTTGTGGAGAAGCGAATTGTCATGAACTGCTGATAATCAAGTCTTCAAAAGTATGTATTTGAATGTCTGATAGAAGCAATTAGGCGGTTTAGTTTTCCACATTTTGTATACAAAAAAAGCAACCCGATTTCAGGTTGCTTCAATACTCTTGATATAGAGATAGTTATCTCCTAGTAGGAACCCAATGATTGATTCTCGATAGAGGCAAGTCTCAGTATCTCCTCGTACTCGCCCGGATCAAGGTCTTGATAGAAATAGTGAACCGGGTTTATTTTTTTGCCATCCCTTATTACTTCATAATGGCAATGTGGCGCAGTAGACTTGCCTGTATTACCTACCATACCGATTTGCTCACCTCTTTTGACTTTTTGGCCTTTTTTGACAGTAAATTGATCCATGTGAGCATACTTGGTGACGTACCCAAAACCGTGATCAATCTCTACTTGCTTGCCATAGCCACCGTAAGTCGTGCTAACCCTTCGCACTACACCATCCCCAGTAGCATAAATGGGCGTACCTCTCGGTGCGGAAAAATCCACTCCAGGGTGCATTGCTCTTACTTTGAGGATAGGATCAGTACGCATGCCAAATCCAGAGGATAGGCGCTTGAGTTCCTTGTTAGAGACAGGTTGTATAGCTGGCAAGGCCGAATAGAGTGCTTCTTTGTTCTCGGCCAGTTCCAGAATTTCATCATAAGACTTGGTCTGGATATACATTTGCTTTTTGAGCTTGTCGATCTTTCCATAAGTATCAACAATTAAGTCTTCTCGCTCCAGGTCTTCGTCCATTAGATCTTTATAGCGATTGGTTCCACCTATACCCGCAGTGCGAATTGATGAAGGGATTGGGTCGGCTTCAAAGATCACGCGATACACATAATCATCTCTCTCCTGAAGGTTGGTGAGCATCTGATTAGCTGCAGTCATTTCGTTTGCTAAAAGATCGTAGTAGATCTTTAGTTCTTCATTCTCCTTTTTCAATTGAGCGACCTCCGGAGATTCGAAATAAGTACTGTAAGCATAAAAAATACCCACCGCTAAGATCAATGATACAGAGAGGAATCCTAGTAGATTGGTAACAATGTCCCAGCTTGAGACCTTGACCCTTTCGTACTTACAGGATTCGGTATCATAATAATATTTAATTCTAGCCATACCTCTACGACAATCGTATTTTATCTAATTTTGAGGCTGATTTTGACATCAGCTAAATACAAAAAACACTATACGGATGGTTCAATTCTTCGTTGCAATATACGATTAATTCGCCTCAATTGAAAAGTCAGGCAATGGCCTGGGTATAAGAGAACTTGCAGTATGAATTCAAAAGACATTAGGAAGCAGTTTTTGTCCTTCTTCGAATCTAAAGGCCATTTGGTTGTGCCTTCTGCGCCCATGGTGGTGCAAAATGACCCCACCCTAATGTTTACAAATGCGGGTATGAATCAGTTCAAGGACTATTTCCTTGGTAATGGTGAACCTAAGTCCAATCGAATCGCGGATACTCAGAAATGCCTCAGGGTAAGCGGTAAACACAATGACCTTGAAGAGGTGGGCATGGATACGTACCACCATACAATGTTTGAAATGTTAGGCAATTGGTCTTTTGGTGAATATTTCAAGCCTGAAGCAATCGCCTGGGCCTGGGAGCTGCTCACTAAGGTCTACCAGCTACCCAAAGACAGATTGTATGTGACGGTTTTTGGTGGTGATGAGGCAGATGGACTGCCTGTTGATCAGGAAGCTTATGATGAGTGGAAAAAAATAATCTCTGAAGACTGTATTCTCTATGGATCAAAAAAGGACAACTTCTGGGAGATGGGTGATACCGGCCCTTGCGGCCCATGCTCAGAGATTCATATCGACTTAAGGTCTGAGGAAGAAATCAAGACTACTCCGGGAGCTGATCTGGTGAATAACGATCACCCCCAGGTAGTCGAAGTGTGGAACCTTGTCTTCATGCAGTTTAATCGTGCAAGCAATGGTCAGCTTAACCCTTTACCTGCGCAACATGTGGATACGGGTATGGGATTTGAGCGACTGGCCATGGCTATCCAGGGTAAGAAGTCCAACTATGATACTGACATCTTCCAGCCACTAATACAGTTTATTTCGAAAGCAGCTGGAGTCACCTATGGAAAGGAAGAGACAACTGACATAGCTATTAGAGTGATCTCAGATCATATTCGGGCTATAGCATTTGCGATAGCTGATGGCCAGCTGCCGAGCAATGTCAAGGCTGGCTATGTGATCCGAAGAATATTGCGCAGAGCGGTCAGATATGGATATACCTTCCTGGGATTTCAGGAGCCTTTCATGTACAAGTTGATGCCGGTACTTGTCGAGCAGTTTGATGAAGTATTCCCGGAACTGGGAATGCAGGCCGATTTCATTACCAAGGTAATCATGGAGGAGGAAGCTAGTTTCCTAAGAACTCTGGATCGTGGATTGAAGCGCATAGACAGCTTAATGCCAACCTTCAAAAATCAGGACAATACCATTGATGGTAAGGCCGCCTTTGAACTATATGATACCTTCGGCTTTCCTCTTGATTTGACGGCATTGATAGCGAGAGAGAATGGTTTAAAGGTTGATGAAGATGGCTTTACCAGGGAAATGGCTGTGCAGAAGTCACGATCCAAAGATGCTGCCAAGGTTGATAAGGGTGATTGGGTTGAGGTTCAGGATAATGCTGAAGTGACCTTCGTTGGTTATGATCACTTGGAAGCACCTGTGCACATCACCAAGTACCGCGAGGTGCAGGAGAAGGGCAAGTCAACCTTTCAGGTGGTATTTGACCAGACGCCATTTTATGCAGAGAGTGGCGGACAGGTGGGAGATACAGGCTATATCACTGATGGAGATGAGAAGTGGACTGTGAGCAATACTCAGAAAGAGAATGATCTGATTATCCATTGGATGCCGAAACTTCCTACTAACCTGGAAGGAGAATATCGAGCCTTTGTCAGCAAAACGAAGCGGCAATTGACGATGAGTAATCACAGCGCTACGCACCTGCTCCATGCGGCTTTGAGAATCGTGCTAGGTGATCATGTCCAGCAGAAGGGGTCTTACGTAGATGAAAAGGTATTGAGATTCGACTTCTCACATTTTAGTAAGATGACAGATGAAGAGCTGGCGGAAGTGGAGAAGATCGTCAATAGAAAGATCCGTGAGAATATCAGTTTAGACGAAAAGCGGAATACCCCCATAGAAGAAGCCAAGAAGATGGGTGCCATGGCACTCTTCGGAGAGAAGTATGGGGAATTTGTTCGTGTAATTACGTTCGATAAGGATTTCTCGGTAGAGCTATGCGGTGGGACGCATGTGCCTCAGACAGGCCATATTGGATTTTTGAAGATCCTATCGGAAAGCTCGGTAGCGGCAGGGGTGAGAAGGATCGAGGCGGTGACGGCCGATCGCGCTGAGCAATATATCGCTGACCAGGTACAGCTGGTCAATGAAGTGAAAGAAGTGCTCAAGAATCCGAAGGATCCTTTGAAAGCAATCACAGCGTTGGTGGTGGAGCGGTCCAAGCTAGCCAAGGAAATAGAAGGACTATTGGCAGAGAAAGGAAAGCTGGTAAAGTCGGATCTTAAGTCTAAAGTGACCAGTGATAATGGTATTAACATCTTAATTGAAGAGGTAGAAATGCCATCAGCAGATATTCTCAAAAAACTGAGCTTCGAATTGAAAAACGAGATTGACAATCTCGTGATGGTACTCGCTGCAAATATTGAGGGCAAGCCGCAGATATCGGTGGTAGTAGATGACGCTTTGGTAAAACAGTATGATCTACATGCAGGAAATATGGTCAAAGAACTCGCCAAGGAGATTCGCGGTGGAGGTGGAGGTCAGCCGTTTTTTGCTACAGCTGGTGGTAGTGATATAACAGGTCTATCCCGGGTTCCTGCTGCAGCCAGGAAGATATTGAGTGAACTAAAAGCAGCAAAATAACGCTTAATCAGTTGTGTGAGCGGCTTATGGAAATATGCACTGCCTTCAGATGATTTGAACGTAAATTGAGAGAATGATGAAGTATGCTTATCTAGTACTTATTGGGTTTTTGTTGTTTGGTTGTGACAAACCTGCAAAAGAGAATACTATTCAGCTTGATTTACATGTAACCAACCCTCAGGGTTCATTGGTGAAACTTGAAAAGATATGGGATGAAGGTGTTATTGTTCAGGATTCGTTCATGCTGGATGCTGAGGGCAAGTATTCCGGTAGGGTGGAGGTACTAGAACCTACCTTCTACCGAATAAATATTACCGATCGTCAGTACGTGAATGTAATTCTTGACGATACAGACGTACAGGTAGTTGCCGCTGGTGATCAGCCCGCCGGGGATGTAAAAGTAACCGGTTCGGTCGATACAGATCATCTTACCAGAGCGCGTGATCTGGCGAAGAGCTTTCAAGAGAATGTGCAGATGCTTCAGGCGGAGTTCGTTCAAGCCCGAGCCTCTGGGGATATGGAGACGGTTATGGATATCCAAGAGCAGTTTATATATCTGCAAAATAAGAATACCAGCGATTTGAAGTCGACTATCTGGGAAATGGGTAATTCGATTGCTGCCGTTTTTGCTGTGAGCTATTTTCAAGATGAGGAGAGTGTTTTCCCATTCCTGGATAGCCTGTCCACAAGATTTGAGGAAGCACTACCTAACAGCCCGTACACCGCCTCACTGGCCGCCAAAGTGGATGGCATGGCGGTGACAGCTATTGGCTCAGTGGCTCCCGAGATACAATTGCCTTCACCGGATGGTGACAATATTGCACTAAGTTCACTACGAGGTAAATATGTACTGATTGATTTTTGGGCTGCCTGGTGCAGACCTTGCCGGGTTGAAAACCCTACAGTAGTTAAGGCTTACAACAGATTTGCTGATCAGGGGTTTGAGGTGTACGGTGTTTCGCTTGACAGAAAGAAAGACGATTGGCTAAAAGCTATCGCGGCTGATGGCTTACCATGGATGCATGTTTCAGATTTGAAATACTGGCAGTCCGAAGCAGCTCAGCGCTATAAGGTGAGTGCCATTCCCGCAACGTTTCTATTGGATCCAGAGGGCAGGATTATTGCCAAAAACCTCCGTGGCGAAGCACTCACCGCGAGATTAGAAGAGATATTTGGTTAGTCCTTAGGAAACATTTGTTGCAATACTCCCCAGAGCTTTCTTTTTAAAGGAACTTGTTGATCCAGCTGTTGAAGCTCATCTGACACGAGTACCCTTGTCTTCCCAAACTGCTGCGCCTCATACAGAGCTGTCATCTTGTATCCTTCAAGGCCCAATTCAGTCGAAGAGCTGAAAATTAGAACGTTTTCAAAATCAGTAAGAGAAGAAGGTATTTCCTTAAAACTCTGGTTGACGTATACACCCTGCATCACGTCTATTCCGACCGCCTCTATGATCTTGAGCATTAGCTTTTTGAGATGCACCGGCAAAGGTTCAGATGCTTCGAACTGATAGATGACCAACAGTTTCTTGGTAGGAGCAGCCATTTCTGTCTCTTCAGAGCTCGTCTCAGTTGCTATTTCCTGAACTTCAGGTTCTACGGCGCTTGCCGCTGGTTCTGCAACTTCTCTATCCGACTTGACGAGAGTTGGAGGCTCGATTTTTTGCTCTATGGCCTGCTCACTGCGGGTTGTCACCGCTGTAGTCGATGAGTCTACTTCTTTTACCAGGTAAATTGGTTCGTTAATTAGAAACTTCAGATAGCCCTTTTCTTCACTCATGGCTTAGATGTTGAATAGTGACTTGAGCTCCGTGGCATCATTGGGTTTCATTCTCTTTGCGAGTACCAGCCTTAGCTGTCTTCGGCGGAGTGCTCCTGTATAGTGCTCTTTTTCGATTTCTGTTTCGGGTACGACATCTGGCACATCTATAGGCCTGCCAGACTGATCCACCGCCACGAAAGTGAAAAAGGCACTGTTACTTTCAATCTTCTTATTGCCAGGTATATCCTCTGCAGTCACCTCGATGAATACCTCCATCGACGAGCTAAAACTCCGCGTAACCTGAGCCGTCAGCGTGACTACATTTCCAAGCTGGATCGGTTTACTAAATGATACATTGTCTACGGAAGCAGTCACCACGATACGGTTTGAGTGCTTCTGAGCCGCGATCGCCGATACTATATCCATCCAATGCATCAGCCGGCCACCCATGAGATTATTGAGTGTATTGGTGTCGTTGGGCAACACCAGCTCGGTCATGGTCACCTTTGATTCCTTTGCTAACTTCTTTTTTTTCGCCATAGTCCTACTTATTCCAGCCCTGCTCACCCAGTAGTGGCACAAAGCTGAATCTATCAAATTCCTCTTTCTTTATCTGCTTTTCATTCACTTTAGTCAGCTTCACCATTTTTTGAGATCGGGCATCACCTACCGGAATAATCAATCGACCTCCATCCTGAAGTTGTTTGATTAGAGAGGAGGGGATGGTCGGAGCGCCGGCAGTGACGATGATCGCATCGTAGGGCGCATATTGCGGTAGCCCAAGCGAGCCGTCTCCATGAAAAAAACGAGGCGTATATCCCATCTTGGGAAGCATGACCCTGGCTTTTTCATACAGCTTGCGTTGATACTCAATCGTGTATAGCTGAATGCCCATCTCACAAAGCACACAGGCCTGATAGCCTGAGCCAGTGCCAATTTCCAATACACGATCCCCGGCTTTCACCTCCAACAAATCAGTTTGGAAGGCGACCGTATAAGGTTGAGAGATCGTCTGACCTTCGCCGATAGGAAAAGCCTTATCCTGATAGGCGTGCTCAACAAAAATCTCATCAAAAAAGACGTGTCGGGGGATAGCACCTATGGCCTTTAGCACGGCGGGGTTGTTGATGCCTTTTTGTTGAATAACTCTGACCAGTGACTTGCGCATGCCCCGGTGCTTGTAACTATCGACCATACCTTCCAAAATTATCATAATTGGATTGGATTATAGACAGCCATACTTGACTTTTGCTGCAAAGTCGAGGATATGTTCACAGGAATAATTGAAGCTATTGGAGAGGTAGAATCTATTGATACAGAAGGCACAAACAAGATTTTCAAGATCAGTTCTGAAATCAGCAACGAGCTAAAAATAGATCAAAGCCTTGCCCACAATGGGGTGTGTCTGACAGTGACTAGCGTTAATGATGGTGTCCATAGTGTGACGGCCATAGAGGAGACCTTGATCAAATCCAACCTGGGCAGCCTAAAGGTCGGAGACAGGCTGAACCTTGAGCGCTGCATGGCTTCAGACGGCCGATTTGATGGTCATATTGTGCAAGGGCATGTGGATCAAACCGCCATCTGTGAGGGTGTTGAAAAAAAAGAGGGTAGTTGGATCTACGACTTCAGCTACGATCCCAACGAAGGCAATGTGACGGTTGAAAAAGGCTCTATTACTGTGAATGGGATCAGTCTCACTTGCTTCAATTCTCGATTAGGAGGTTTCACGGTAGCGATTATTCCGTACACCTACCATCACACTAACTTCCACAAAATAAAAAAAGGGGACATTGTTAATTTAGAATTTGATATTATTGGGAAGTACATTGCCAGGATAACGAAGGGTTATTGATTAAAAGTTAGTTTGAATGAGTCTGAAATGCATCATCGTTGATGACGAAGAAATGTCGAGAATGGTCGTCCAAAAGTTTGTGGAAAAGACCGACTATCTCAATCTTTCTCATACCGTCTCCAATGGAGAGGAGGCTTTCAAACTTCTCACCAAGCATGAAAATCCTGATGTAGACATAATCTTTTTGGACATCCAGATGCCGGGTATGTCGGGCATTGAACTAATGAAGAAATTAGGTGGTGCCTACCAGATTATCTTCACTACCTCTGAAGAAAAATATGCGGTTGAAGCCTTCGAGGGAAGCGTCACCGATTTTCTGGTAAAGCCGCTTGAGTACGATCGTTTTCTTCAGGCTACTGATAAAGCAAAGAATAATATTGAGAAGCAGCGACTACTCGCTGAGTCGTTTAAAGAGATTTTTGTAAAGTCGGATTCAAGATTAGTTTGTCTTCCATTGGAGGACATTCTGTTTGTAGAAGCTTTGGCCGACTACATAATATTTAACACAAATCAGGGCAAGTTCATCGTGCACCATACGATGAAGGGTATTGAGCGCAAGCTTCCCGGTAGCCTTTTCTCAAGAATCCACCGTTCCTTCATCGTCAATACACGCAAGATTGAATTCATTGAAGATATGCACGCCCACATGGGCCCCAAGCCTATTCCGATAGGAGCTAGCTACAAGGAGCGGCTGTTCAATAAGCTTAACCTACTCTAGCGCCAATTAGCTCAGCTGTTTTGGCAAAGCCAAGGCCAATCAGGCTTCCAAGTATTGCGCCGACCAGCACATCCCCGGGGAAGTGCACACCCAGGTATATCCTGCTATAAGCCACAATTCCCGCCCAAAGCACCAGCCAGAGGAAATGTCTGTTACCACGGAACAGCGTGACGAAGAAAAAAGCCAGCATGAATGTATTGGCCGCATGCCCCGATGCAAAGCCATATTTGCCTCCACATCCGTCGACTATGCGTATGCTATCCGTCAGGCTCGGGTCATGGCAAGGTCTGAGTCGTTCAAACCCGGGCTTCATGAGACTGCTGGTAAGCTGATCAGTCGCTGCGACAGCCAGAAGTGCTGCTACCAGGTAGATGATTCCCTTCTTCTTGAATGTCCGGAACAACCAATAGATCAGAAAGAGATATAAGGGTGCCCAAACGAGCTTTGCACTAAAAAAGACCATTACCCTGTCCAGGATTGGATGATGAAGGCTGTTGAGCAGAACGAAGAGCTCATGGTCGATTCGGGAGAGCCATTCAATCATTTGGAAACCCAATCAATTCCTTTAATCAATAATTCTTGTGTTGCCGCTTCTCTTGATCCGGGTTGGGGCTGATAGTTGTACTCCCAGCCGGCGAGTGGCGGCAAACTCATAAGGATAGACTCGATGCGACCGTCCGTATCCAAGCCAAACTTCGTGCCTTTGTCCAGCACCAGGTTGAACTCGACATACCTGCCTCTTCTAATGTGTTGCCATTCTTGCTCTTTCTCACCAAAGGGGACATCATGATTTTTAGTCATGAAATGGGTATAGACCGGAGCGAAGGTATTGCCTACATCCTGTACGAAGGCCCATAGGTCTTCTTTGGAATGCTGATCATCAGCCTTGAGGTGATCGAAGAAAATACCGCCTATGCCGCGCGTCTCGTTGCGATGCTTGATAAAGAAATAGTCATCTGCCCAAGGCTTGAACTTGCTGTAATACTCTGGATCATGCTTGTCACATGTCTTTTTGAGTGCCTTATGGAAGTAGGCAGCATCATCACTATCTACATAATGTGGGGTGAGATCAATACCACCACCAAACCAATAGACCCCATTGGTCATTTCGAAATACCTCACATTCATGTGAATGATTGGCACCATAGGATTTTTCGGATGGAGTACTATAGAGACACCTGTAGCATAGAAGTCCGCTTCTTCTAGCTTCAATGCTTTTAAGATGGCCTCTGGTGTTTTACCCCAGACCGCAGAGAAGTTTACGCCCCCCTTCTCAATAATTCGTCCCCCTCGAAGGACTCTTGATCTTCCACCTCCGCCACCGGGTCGCTCCCAGGCATCCTCCTGAAAAGAGCCGGTACCGTCAGCATCTTCCAGACTCTTGCATATGCTGTCTTGAAGACCTTTGTACCATTCCGTTATTTCCTCTTTGTTAATCATCTCTGCTGATTTCACTATCTATCATCACAACTTATCAGAAAGGGTAACCAATACCAATATTGATGATAAGATCTCTGATTTGCTGGTATTCTGTATTGTTGAAGTCTTTGTCCCATATAAATGTGCCACCATTTCTGGAAGGGTCATAAATCTTGAACGCCGTATCGAGCCTCAGAAGTAGGAACGAAAAATCAAATCGAACACCGTAACCCCCGCCTATGGCTATCTCACGATAGAACCTATCAAACTGGAATTGGGCACCTGGTCGGGCTTCCTCGTATCTAATGGTCCAGACATTGCCCGCATCCAGGAAGATAGCGCCATTTACAAAACCAAAAAGCTTGTGACGGAACTCAATGCTGGATTCAATGATAATATCGCCAGGCTGCTCGAAATCATTGATCTGATTGCCATCTTCATCTGTTTGACTTGATGACCCTGGGCCAAGCCTTCGAGGACGCCAGGCCCTGATACTATTGCTACCTCCCGCGAAAAAGAATTTCTCATAAGGTAGGGTTTCGTTATCGCCGTAGGCATAAGCAACACCCGTATTGATGCGGAACGCCATGGCACTATACTGAGAGGTAGGCCGGATTGCGCGATAGTCTGCGTTGAATTTCAACCATCTGTAGTACTCAAGATTGCCGCCAAACGGATTGTCGCCAATGATGTTCAGCAGGTTGCCGCCGGTTTCGGTAAACAGGCGAAGGTAAGAGGACTTGCGTATGATGTTGCCGTAGTTGTTGAAGTTGTAGACTACCGCAAATGAGGAGCTGGATACAAATGAGGGCAGGAACGAGTTTTTTAGATTATTGCCACTCATTGCAAGGTCATTCAGCAATGAATCAAACTCACTACTCAACTCAGAATCGATGAAGCTGAAATCACCTGGCGTCAGGATGTATTTTTTACTGTCATTCTTCTGCCATGAATAATCTATCCTGGTAAAGACGTTGTTTCTTAGATATTCCGGTCTATCTGTAAAGTTGAGTCCTGCAGTGAGCTTGGTTTGAGGGTTGTTCTGACCGATTTTACTCTTGTAGTTACTACCTAACGGAAACAGGAACTGAGGAAAGTTAAAAGCCAGATTAGCGCCATACTCGACGCTGGAGTAGACATTGTTTTGTTCGGTTGCTGAGGCGACTCCTTCGATACCAAACTGTCCTGTCAGGGTCATGTTGTCCAAACCATTGAAGATATTGCGGACCTTGAGACTGGCGTTTACAAACGGACCCGGGAGTCCCTGACTAACGTTGACACCTACTTCACTGGAGGTCTCAAACTTCTTGAGTGGACTGGTGAAGACATTAGCGATAAACTGGCCACCTGTAGTATCATATTTGATGTTAATGAACTTATAAACGTCAAGGTTGGAGAGTTGACGCTGGGTCTCAAACGTACTCTCCTTGCTATAGAGTTGGTTCGGATAAAGGAATAGCCGCCAATCAATGATTTTCTTTGAATAGCGCTTTTTATAGTAGTTGTAGATCACCCCATTATACTCTTCTTTTTGTCTGGAGCGGGGTTGGTTGACAACATTGGCATCTGTGACAAAGAAGACAGAGTCAAGGCTAAATATTTTGTGGGCTTCAGCATCAGCCGGATTCCGAATGATAGTATGGATGATGACGTTATTGTTGTCCAAACTGGATGAATCCACCTCAAATGAAATATACTGCCGACTAAAATCATAGTAGCCGTTGTTGACCATCAACTCATTGAGTCGCTCACGCTCATCAGTCAGATCAACCTGATCATAGTTAGATCCCAGCTTCAGCTTACTATCCTTTAGGTTTGCCATCACTAGCGAATCGACCTTCTTATCAGGAACAGTGCGAAAAAGTGAATCGATGACATAGGGCTGTGACCGATCGATTGTATAGGTCACGGTTACTAGCCGGTTGTATACCTCAGCAGAATAATCGACCTGTGCATTGAAGTAGCCCTTGGAGTGCAAGTATTTCTCGAACTGCTCAACAGTCAGCTCGGAGTTTGTACTGTCGAAGACCGCAGGCGGCTCACCCCAGCGCATAAATAGATTTCCCTCCTTTAATGCTCGATCCTGCTTAGCGAGCTTTTTGTTCATCTTAGCGCGGTGCTTTAACGCCTTACGCTGATTGTCACCGGCTTGCGCGATTTTCTTTTGGAAGGCCGTATCAATTTTGGCTTTCTTTTTTAAGTACTTCGACGAATCGTATGAGTTCTTACCTATTTGATAAATGTCAATATACGGCGACCATTGGATCAGTGGAAGTCTTCTGTTAGGTCGATCCTGGAAGTATGCATCAAGCTGCTCTTTATCCAGGCCCTTAGCACCTTTGAGCTTTTGCTTATATAGGAGTTTTTGATCTTCTTTGAGGTAGCTGGTGCCCAGGCAGCCTGTCAGGAACAGTGCTAGAATAGTTATATATAGTCGTGCTAGAAGCCTCACCTAATCAATTGACCGCCCGTGATTTCGAGTAAAAAAGCAAAATTCATCAAATCATTACAATTAAAAAAATACCGAAAACAGGAGCGCGCATTTCTTGTAGAGGGTAAGGTGAGCGTGTTGGAGTTGCTCCATTCTGACCTCAGCATTCAAAGCCTCTATACTACAAAGGAATTTTATCAAACGCATATCAGGCAACAGTCAAATGCAATCGATGTGGAGCTTGTAGATGAGCTAGACTTGACCAAAGTAGGCACTTTAAAGTCCAACAACGCCGCATTGGCAGTGGTCAGTATGCCCGACCATATGCAGTCCATTGACCTGACCCGGCCTGTATTAGTTCTTGACAACATCAACGATCCCGGCAATCTCGGCACCATCGTCAGGATTGCAGATTGGTATGGTATTCAGCAATTGATTTGCTCACCGGATACCACCGACCAGTACAATCCTAAGTGCATCAGTGCCACCAAGGGCTCGTTTACCAGAGTGAGGGTGCATGAGCAGCCCCTACCGGAATTTTTAACTGACTACCGACACCCTGTATTCGGTGCGTTACTAGAGGGTGAAGATGTTCACAACACTGGTTTCCAGGAGGCTTGTGCCATACTGATAGGCAATGAATCTCATGGCATTCAATCCGACTTGCTACCCTTCATCACCCACCCAGTCACCATTCCTAGATTTGGGGGTGCAGAGTCACTCAATGCTGCGATAGCTACCGCAATCATCTGTGATGTCTATCGACAAAAAGTCTAAAAGAACCCCTCGCTACCCTCAGCCGCTTCTCGGGTCATTTGTTGCGATAGCTCCTTACCTAAGTAGCGGTCGATCAGATAGTGCGCCAGGTAGAGTAGGGGAGTAAGCAAGATGGCCACCGAGAATTTGTAGATGTAATTGATCAAACCCACTGAGGTGACTTGCGCGATACTCCACTGAGCCCCTTCGGGCGCGAGTATATAAAAAGCAATCCCAAGTACGACAAAGCTGTCTATGAATTGAGATACCAGGGTAGATCCAGTGGCTCTCAACCAGATCATCTTGTCACCTGTGATCCTTTTGAGTTTCTGGAAGACATACACATCCAATAGCTGTCCGATCAGAAAGGCAGTCAATGAACCAACAATGATGCCTAATCCCTGCCTGAAAATGGTCTTGAATGCATAGTTGATGTTGAAGGCATTTCCGGTAGGGTCAGTATTGTTCACCTCTATCCAGAATTGGGCAGGCTGAAGCAGCGTGACGACATAGATGACCACAAAAGAGTAGGCAATCAAACCAGCGGTGATAAAGCTGATCTTACGCACGCCTTTCTTCCCATAGTATTCATTAATGATGTCGGTAGTGATAAAGACCACCGGCCAAATCACAGCTCCTGCTGTGAGGTTGAAGTCGAGTATGAAACCCTCGAGCAGGTTAATATTGGCAGGTGCCAGTCCCAATGTAGCTTCACCGGAAAATATCTTCACGCCTATGATCTCAGCGACGATGGCGTTCGTCAGGAATATTCCCGATAGGATAATAAAAAGGTGAACCTTCTTCTTCTGATTTTCGGCCTCTGACATACTAAGTGTCAATTATAAAGGTTTCGCCCTCGATTGCCAATCGGGATGGTTCGAAAACCATCTTCGCCTCAAGCAAAATCGGTGTTAGGTCTTTGTATCGATTAGAAAAATGCCCCAGAATCAACTGGTCAACCCCGGCCTTACGGGCGATTTGTGCTGCCTGCTCGGCAGTGGAGTGAAATGTGTCCTGAGCGCGATCTTCAAATTCCTTAGTGAAAGTTGACTCATGATAGAGCAGGTTGACACCTGTGATATACTCAAGTATAGACTCGTCATATTTGGTGTCAGAGCAATAGGCATAGCTGTATGAGCGCCTGGGAGGCAGTGTGTACAAGTCATTGCTGTACCTGACATTACCTTCATCGTCCAGCACATCTTTGCCATCCTTTAGTGTATTGATATGCACCGGCGGGATTTCTTCCTGCAAGGCTGCCTTATTCATTCTTCTCCTCTTGGGCTTCTCTTGAAACAAGAAACCAGAGCAGGGAATCCTGTGATCGAGGGGGAAAGTACGAACCGTTAGGTACTGATTTTCAAAAATCACCTCAGAAGCGCCCGGGGTTATTTCATGAAAATCCAGATTGAAGTTGAGGGCAGTCTCCGAATAGCGCAGTTGCAGACTGATGATTTCGGATAGTCCGGGTGGGCCATAGAGTTGGAGGCTCGTCGCTCTACCGTACAAATGCATCGTGGACAAGAGGCCCATGAGCCCATAGTAGTGATCTCCGTGCAGATGGCTGATCATGATATGGTTGATCTTGTTGATCCTTACACCATATTTCTTGGCCTGCATTTGAGTGCCTTCACCACAATCAACCAAAAAGGTCTGGTTCTGAACTCTTACAACCTGAGAAGATTGATTGCGGTGATGGGCTGGTGCCGCAGCATTGGAGCCCAGTATCTTTACCTCTAGCGACAAGTAGAGCCGACTTTAGTCTTCCGACTCTTCGCTGGTCAGGCCACTTTCGATCTCATGCATAAAGATCGCATCGACCGCTTCTTCTGCTGTGGGCAGTATGTTCAATACCTTGTCAAGCTGAGAGATACTGATCAGCTTCATCACGTGCTCGCCTACTTTGCAAAGTACAAGGATCCCACCACTTTCGGTGAAAATACGGTTGCCTACAAGTAATGCACTGAGGCCGGATGAATCCATGTACTTGACATCCGACAGGTCGAGGATGACATTTTTGACACCTTCAGCCTGCATGGTCACAAACTCTGACTTAAAAACCGGAGCTATAGTCGAATCTATTTTTTCCTCGTTGGGCTTGAATTTGCAGTATTGCTCGTGCTTATCTAATGTATATTTCATCTGTATCAGTTTTCTATGGTTGGGTTCTTATTTCGAAAGTATCACAGGGTTAACGGTAAAAGGTTGACCCTGTTCCATTCTTACAGCACTTTTTCTACGTTCATTCTGATTCTTTCTGCCTTCTTATCAGAATCGTCCTTAATGAAGGGCTCACCGGTTATTTTTTCGTACAGCTCAATATAGCGATTTGATATATCCTGAACTACCTCAGGTGTCATCTCCGGTATCTGCTGACCCTCCTTACCCTGAAATCCACGCTCTATGAGCCACTGACGCACAAACTCTTTTGATAACTGGTGCTGTGGGGATCCGGCCGCCTGCAATTC
The DNA here is from genome assembly GCA_964351595.1 of uncultured Roseivirgaceae bacterium. Lineage (GTDB taxonomy): Bacteria > Bacteroidota > Bacteroidia > Cytophagales > Cyclobacteriaceae > UBA6059. Next base: position 87,176 of record CAYGOT010000001.1, read on the forward strand.
CTCGTAGGTATCGGCGTAGAAATACCTGGAAGAATCGGGCGTATGGATTTCATCAATCAGCTTAATCTCGCCCAGGCATTTTCCAAACTCGTATTTGGTATCCACCAATATCAGACCTTTTGATTGCGCATACTCAGTTCCTCTCTGAAACAGCGACTGGGTGTAGCGCTCAAGTTGCGTGTAGTCTTCCTCTGACACTAGCCCTTGTGCGATGATCTCCTCACGTGATATATCTTCATCATGCCCTTCGCTGGCTTTTGTCGTTGGGGTGATGATGGGAGACGGTAGTTTATCATTTTCTGTTAACCCTTCCGGTAGGGGCACACCGCAGAGTACGCGCTTACCATCCCGATACTCCCTCCATGCGTGACCGGCCAGGTAGCCACGGATCACCATCTCTACCGGGAATGGCTCACATTTAAGGCCTACAGTCACATTGGGATCAGGCACTTCCAGCACCCAGTTGGGTACGATATCCTTGGTGAGGTCTAAAAACTTCGCAGCGATCTGATTGAGCACCTGTCCTTTGTAGGGGATGGCTTCCGGTAGGATCACATCAAAGGCGCTGATCCGGTCAGAGGCGACCATCACGAGCTTGTCTTTCAAAGAGTAGACATCTCTAACCTTACCAGAATATTTACTCTGCTGGCCTTGAAACTCGAAATCGGTGGATTTGATAGCGTCTGACATGGCAGCAAATTTAGGTGATGCCAGTGAAGGATGGAAATGGTTTTTAAATCCTAAGGCCGACGATTAATCCCAGATTCAGCACTCTATAGTTGATGGTTTCATCGCGGATTATAGGACGATTTCCAGGAGATCTAAGATCAACTGCATATTCAAAATTAGCGGTCATGAAGCTAAAATCCACACCAATAAAAAAGTTACCAAGAGGGTATTTGACCCCACTAATAACACTTAGTGCCATTGATGTTGGGTTCGAATGAGGAGCTATGTTGACATAGTCAGATCCTACTCCTGTAGTACCTTCCTTAGTACCGTAAACAATCCATGAATAAGATGGGTAGTCCAAGCTGGTGTATCCCAATCCAAGCTGAAAATCAATGAAAAACGAACCTAATGACTGAGTATATCCAATCCCACCGATTAGTCCTCTAAATCTGTAATTATCTTGTCTGAATTCAAGCCTTTGAGTAGGAAAAAAGCTAAAGGTATCGTAATAGAAATCTCTAACAGGATCAGTTTCAACATTATGTTGAGTGCTTATATAATCAACAAATCCATGAAAATTCCCACTTAGTTGACGCTTGATACTCATTGTATAGAGAAATCCTATTTCAGCAGAATTATTCATATTTTTATTGAAGCCTTCCCATTGATAATATCCTTCACCAAGTGCTTCCACCATAGATATTGTCTGATTTACATCCATTTTACTAAACTTGCCCACTGGCAAGGAAACACCTGAAGTGAATTGAATTGACCAAGACTTGCCTTTAGTTTCCTGTGCCTGAGTGCCGTAAAAACTGAGCATCAAGGATAAAATGCCGATTAGAGATCGAATGAACCTTTTCATTATTTCTCAATGATTAAGATGTGATCTTTCAGTTTTTCGCCTTTATGATAAATACTGATGTAATATTTGCCTGGTGCGAGTTCACTCAGGTCAGCCTTACTACCGGCAGTATACGATTTTATCTCTTTGGCTAACTGTTGCTTCTCGTTGGTCATGGTGATATCCAACTCGACTCCTTCAACTACATCTATGTCAAGAAAGCCAGAGCCGGGATTGGGGTAGACCATCAAGGAACCAAAATTGTAAAAGGAAATGGTACGTGTAGCGAGTGTTGTACTTCCACTTTTGGCGGTTACCAAAAAGCTCACTGAGGCTCCAGACGTCATAGTGAATGATAAGTCGTCACCATTGGCATAGTAGCTCAATGTGCCAGAAGTCCTCTGCCAGGTATAGCTGGAGGCTCCAGTGCAGTTGACATCCGTGGATACTGATCCTGTACCTACGCTGTTTGATGTGTTAAGAAAAAACGGGTTAGAGCCTGCATTGGTATAGCTTCCTTCCAGGCAGACATTCGTATTGATGGATAGATTTATGGTCTGCGTACGGTTGATGTCACAGGAAGAGGATGTTGTCAACTTTAATGTCACATTGCCACTCAGCTTTGGCTTAATGGTAACAGAACTGCCGCTTGAAGAACCTTGAATAGAAGCGTAAATACCCCCGCTGATAATCGACCATGAATAGGTAACGCCTGATTTGTTGTTGACACTGTAGGTTACATTGCTGGTTCCCGTGACTGATGTACTGCCTTGAATTGTCCCTATATAAGCATGGTAGCTCGCAAATGTTGCGGCTTGTGTGTAATGATAATAGGAGCCATCTCTGTTGTGCGATACCAAAGGACCATCTGAACCATACTTCGAGATGTATTTATATCCTGATCCTGCTGATACTTTAACAGCAGAGTGTGGCCCGGCACTTGAGTTGTAAACTATAGCATCTGCCTGAGCCTCAGTACAGACCTTCATGAATTTGGGGTTATTGGTTATCTCACCTGTGCCTAAAATTCCTTGATCGTTAGGACACGTATAAGGTGGGGATTGCGTCGTGAAATAAGAAGGTTGACAACCATCCTCAAGATACGATAGCACAAATCCGTGGCAGTTATACACAGCCGAGGTGTGACAAGGTGAAATTTTATGAGAGTCCCACGTTGATCCTATACGCCAGTCTGCGTCTGTAAAGCTTGAGCAGGTTTGGCCAAGAAGTGAATGTGAAATGAGATATATGGAAATGATAATAATAAAGGGTTTTAATAAGTTCATGATTGCGAAACGTTTAAGTATTCTGCAAAGGTCACTACTAAATCGATGTTTATTATATTTTGATCATCTTATATTTAATAATTTTAATTATGCTTATTAGGAATTATTACAGGCAGTCATAAATTTATCTTGACTTATTCTTAATCAAAGATAAAACCCTCTCTGAGCGATTTTAGGGCCATAAAAACAAAAATAAGAACCTATATTGGCGTTATGCCCTAAGAGTAAAAACGATAAAAGAGTTGTTATGCTTATCTAACTTTTCACTGAGGGACAATCTCTCCATATTTATATGTGATGTTCGATATGAGTTTTCCTGTTGCATCATAGCTTTCCCACTCTCCATGCTTCTGATTCCTATGGTATTCGCCTTTTTCCAGTGCATTACCAGTCTCATCGTATTTGATATACAGTCCTTGTCTGCGATCAAATTCATAGGTGATGAGCTCGGAGATCTCGCCATCAGGGAAGTATAGTCGCTCTTCACCGTGCTTACGGTCATTTTTGTAGGGTGATTCCCTGATTTTGATACCGTTTTCATTGAAGGCCATCTCTGTGCCCTGCTTCTTGCCATAGGCGTACGACTCTTCCAGTATGACTACTTCATCCCCGTTGTAGTACTTCCACTTACCTGACTTGAAGTCGTCTTTGTAGGTTTTTTCGCTTAGCTTTTTACCCTCAGTACTATAGTCAGTGATGACACGGGTCTTCTCGGCATTGCCGTAGTTGATCTCTTGCTTGAGTTGGCCGTCTGGATAGAAGGCCTGACTTTCGCCAACGCGATATCCTTCGACATAGTTGAGAATCTGCTCAGGACTACCGTCATCATAGTAAGTATTGACCGGCCCTGACAATGCTCCCGCAACGTAGGTGCCCTCATACTTAAGCTGCCCGTTGGTATGGAAGGTTTTGTAGCTACCGGATTTCTCTCCGCGGTAGTTGAATGCCTCGGTTTCAGGATTGCCGTTTTCAAAATAGGTACGCAGGTGCCCGTCAATCATACCATTTACATAGTTGATATCACTTCGGAGATTACCGTTCTCATAGTAGGTTTTTTCAGGTCCATTGGGTTTGCCATTGGCATAATAGATTTCCTGCTTCAGCTCTCCATCAGCATAGTACTTTCTAACGACTCCATCGGGTTGGCCTTTTTTGAACTCTGTCGTACTTTGGATTTTTCCGGTAGGGTAGTAGCTGGTCAGCTCATTGACCAAAGTGTCATCTTCGAAATAGCCCTTTTGAAGCAGGATGCCGGTCTCGAAGTAAACGAGCGTTTCGCCCTGTCTGAGTCCCTCCGAATACCGGGTCACCCTTTGCAGTGAGCCGTCGGGATAGAAGTTTTTGAAAACACCGTGCTTGGTGCCGTCTTTGAATTCTCCGGTGATCAGTGTGTCGCCGGTTTCACTGAGTTGGATGTAGAGTCCGTCGATCCTGGAGCTATCGCCCTCAAGGATGGTATAGCGCTCCAAAGGCTTGGTTTGTGTCGAGTCGTAGTAAGTCTGGACGAGCTGCTGAGCAGCTAATGTAATAGGTGAGAGCGCAAATAAGAGGAGGACGATTTTCATAAAAAGGCAGCCTCACTTTCAACGCAAGGCTGCCGTAGTTATTGACTGACGATTATACTCTTTCGATGACGATCGCGGATGCACCACCACCGCCATTGCAAATACCCGCTACACCGATGGTTCCATCTTTTTGGTTGAGCACATTACTCAAGGTCGCCATGATCCTCGCGCCGGAAGCGCCAAGTGGGTGACCCAACGCTACCGCTCCACCGAAGACATTGACGGTAGCAGGATCCAATTCGAGCGTTCTCATATTGGCTAATGCCACCGCACTGAATGCTTCATTGATTTCATAGAAGTCGACATCACTTTTTTCGATACCCGCATTTTTCATGGCTTTGGGTATCGCGAGTGATGGAGCAGTCGTAAACCATAGCGGCTCCTGAGCAGCGTCTGCAAAGCCTCTGATCTTAGCGATGGGCTTGAGACCAAGCTCCTCCATCTTCCTTTTACTTACCAGAATGAGTGCGGCAGCACCGTCATTGATCGTGGATGCGTTTGCAGCGGTGACTGTACCTTCTTTGCTAAATACGGGACGGAGCGAAGGAATCTTATCAAAGGATACGTTCTTGTACTCTTCGTCTTCATCCATCACGATCGGGTCACCTTTTCGCTGAGGTATTTCTACACCGACGATTTCATCTTTGAAAAGGCCGGCGGCTGTGCTTTCAGCTGATCGGGTGTAGGACTGGATAGCGTAAGCATCCTGATCTTCCCGACTGATGTTCATTTCTTTGGCGGTATTATCGGCACAGTTACCCATCGGGAAGTTGTTGTACGCCTCCCAAAGGCCATCATGCATCAATCCGTCTATTAACTGACCATGGCCATACTTATGTCCGAATCGAGCTTTTGGGATGTAGTAGGGTACGTTGGACATGCTTTCCATACCACCAGCCACAACAATGTCAGCGTGCCCTAACATTATTGTCTGCGCACCGATCATGGCAGTTTTCATACCCGACGAGCATACCTTGTTTACGGTAGTACATGGGACGTTGTAGCCAATGCCTGCACCTACAGCTGCCTGTCGGGCTGGCGCCTGACCCAGGCCAGCTGATACGACATTGCCGTAGTAGACCTCATCTACCTGATCGGCGGAGACTCCAGCCTTCTCCAGGGCTCCTTTGATGGCTGTCGAGCCGAGCTGTACGGCGGTGATGCCGCTGAGCTGTCCTCCAAAACTTCCGATAGGTGTCCGCACGGCAGACACGATATATACCTCTTGCATCTAATCTTTATTTATGGGTTCGTTGATTACCAATCTGGTTTTTTACTATCAGCCTTCTTCGTGGCTTTCTTCTTCATTTGTTGTAAATACTGTACCTCGCTATTGCGCATAGCCTCCAGGATCATTTTTGCTTTTTCCTCACTGAGGTTCATTTCCTCTAGTTTCTCAGAAGGGCTAGGCATTGGCTGATCCTCCTTGGGTTCGTCAGACTCTTCGCCTTCCTGCGGTTCCTGTTGTTCTTGCTCGCCTTCTTTCTGCTCTTGATCTTCCTGTTGCTGCTGCTCTTCGCTATCCTTTTGCTGCTGCTCCTGGTCTTGCTCCTGCTGATCTTGATTCTGTTGGTCCTGATCCTGCTGTTCTTCGTTTTCCTTCTGCTCTTGATCTTGTTTCTCCTGATCCTGTTTCTCCTGGTCTTCCTTCTCCTGATCTTCTTGGTCTTGCTGCTGATCTTCTTGTTCCTGAAGTTTCTTCTTGACTAGTTCGTAGTTATACCGCGCTTCTTCGTTGGCCGGATTGGCTCGCACTGCCTCCTTAAAATAACGGAGGGATTTCTGAAGCTGGTCTGGGGAACTGTTCAACATGCCGAGTTGCTGATAAGCTATAGACTTGAGTCGTTTATCATCGGTCATGGTGAGCCGCTGATAGCTATTCTGTGCATTGGAAGAGTCGCTCAGTTGATAGTACGCATGTGCCAGGTTGAGCATAGCCCTGTCGTCTACCACCTGCATGCTGTCGATAAGCATTGAGTAATCCTGTGCGGCTTGCTCATAGTTTTGATTCATATACGCTTGCTCTGCAGACCTTTTGAGTGCATTGACAGTTGCAATATCATTGATATCAATAAAAGCCAGCAGGAGCGATCCCAGTATCCACATGGTCAGTTTCATATCCTGATAATTTTTACATTGATCAATACATCCATTAGCATTAGTAGCAGTGCTAATCCAAGGAAGTAGTAGTACTTATTGGCGGATACATCTACTTGCTTGGCGTCCGTCAGTTCTCCTTCGATGGCACTGATTGTATTTATTAATCTCGAAACGTCATTTTTAGTTTCGTTGATTTCGAAGTATTTGCCACCTGTCTTAGCGGCCACCTGCTTTAGTGAGGCCGGATTAAGCTTTGTAACCACATCAGCTCCTTCTCTATCTTTTTTAAAGCCTCTGCGCGTCATGATCTTACTACCCCGCGCTGTGCCTATGCCCAGCGTGAATAATTTAATATTCGAATCTTTGATTTTTTGAGCAATAGCGTTGGTCTCTTCACCAAAGTCTTCCCCATCTGAGATTAGTATAATCACCTTTGACTTTTGCTGAGAGACAGGCGCATCTTCGTCATTGAGCTTCTCGAGGGCCAACTCCATGGGCGGCCCAAAGTCAGTTCCGTTGTATGGGGCTATTTCTGTGCTGAGCGTTTCCAAAAAGAGATTGATGGCACCTTTGTCATAGGTCAACGGACATTGTACGAAAGCCTCGTTGGCGAAGATGATGAGGCCAATGCGATCTGAATTGAAGGCGTTAACAATGTTTTTGAGCTCAAACTTGAGCTTCTCCAGGCGTGTAGGCTGGATGTCAAATGCATTCATCGATTCCGATAGGTCGACGGCAATCATAATATCCTTGCCGATGGCCTTGATCTCACGCTTCGTCTCACCAAATGAAGGTCCCAGCAGCGCAACAATCAATAGTGCGAAGTAGGAAGAACGGATGATGAGTTTTACAAAAACCTTGGAATAGGAAGTGCCCATCATTCGCGCAATGCGGATAACACGCCACAGATAGAAAAGGTAGAGTAAACCGAAAAGTGATATTAAAATAAGCTCTCTTGAAGAAAAGCCCGCAGACCAACTCATATTCAAATTTTATTCTTCAATTCAAAGTTAAGGAAAGGGGGGGCAATTGCATTACCGCCGGTATGTTTTAACATTTATTCACAATCGAGAAAGGCGGAGGATTCTGATGGATTTTTTTGAACCTGCTTTGTAATAATGTCACCCCTTCACCTATATTTGCACTCCCTTAAAAAGAGGGCAATAGGTCAAGTACCGGAGAGGTGGGTGAGTGCCTGTCCCGCGGTATGGCGGGAGCTGAAATTTTTCAGCTTTATAATACTGGAAGGTTTGGACAGTAGCGCGTCCAACTGAATTTAGTTAAAGCCCGGAGAGGTGGGTGAGTGGCTGAAACCACATGTTTGCTAAACATGCGTGCGAGAAATCGTACCGGGGGTTCGAATCCCCCTCTCTCCGCCAAAACTACGCTGAAGCTTCGTTTTGCCTCAGCAATTGTTCTTTACGTGGTATGTATATGTTTTGCAAAGCTTGTCTTCGGACTTTAGGTATATTGGATATACCAACGATCTGGACAGGAGGCTGCTTGAACACAACAATGGAGAAACACAGTCAACTAAGGCATACAGACCTTATGAGATAGAGGCTTATGTGGCTGTGAATGCAATATCTAAAGCCAAAAGTCTTGAGAAGTACTTCAAAACAGGTTCTGGTAAGGCTATTTTGCAAAAGAGAATACTCATGCTAGATAAGTACAGTGAGTAGTCACAAGTACAGCGAGTAGTCAATAGATTTGACAATAGTCAATGGAATTGACGAAACTTTAGTGCAGTCAATGGTTCCGTAGCTCAACTGGATAGAGCAACTGCCTTCTAAGCAGTAGGTTCCGCGTTCGAGTCGCGGCGGAATCACTTGATAATCAAGCACTTACATTAATTTGTAAGTGCTTTTTTTATATATATAAAGATTTCTTTAAAGATTTTTTAAAGGTTTACTGCGGTTACTTTTCTTATATAAGGTTTATAACCGTAATCTCATTGATAATTTCCCGGCGTATTGTGCTATGATTGGTTCAACCTCTACGGATGCGAGCCACAGCAGTACGAATGGAGTGGGCGGAATGAGTACGCGAGCGGAGATTTGCGTGTGAACGGAGAGCACGACGATAGGAGTGTGGGAGTGAACTATTTACGAAGGGTTGGCGTGTATTTTTGATGTCAGTGGGTTTTGTCGTTATTAATTATGAAGTTATCCTGTGGGAAACCTTTTTTCAACTCTAGATCTGGACACACTTCTTGGGACGGTATGTCTTTTATTACTCAAGCCGGTTGCTTTAAGCTCGTTCGGTTTAGTTGTTTGGACAAGATGGGAAAGTCTAAGTCAGCCCAACGTTACTAAATTTTACGAGCTCTTAGTCACGCTATTGAAGAGTATTACTAGCAAAACTGATTGATTAAAGAGCTTTAAAAATGAATTAACTCCTAAATTAAATTTGCGTTGTAGATCACTAGATTTACGAACGGACCTATATTAAGTTCTATTTGGTATAATCCCGTATATGAAGCTTACAGATTGTGATGGATAAGGACCAATTCGATGAAAAAGGGTTTATTCAACCCATACGTGTACTAGACTTAGCTCAAGTCGAAACACTTTATGAAAAGGTTCACAAACTTAACCCTCCGAAAAGTTGGAATAAGGGCTTAGCAATCACCAACAGAGCGATCTATAATTTGGCGTGTCATCCGTTGATCTTGGAAAGGTTACATCAGTTGCTCGGCAAAAATCTGATGCTGTGGGGAAGTGAATTAGTCATTAGGAAACCAGGTATGCATCATAGATGGCATGCAGATGCAGAACATCTTGTCACAACCAAGCAAATGGTAAATGTCTGGATTCCTCTTGAGAACTCGTCATTAAGGAGTTGTTTAAGGTTGATACCCAGAAGCCATAACTTTAAATCTGATTTGTTATCCCTGTCCAAACAGCAAAAAGTAGATCTTAAGACTGATGGAGACGTCATGTCCTTAGCCAAAAAATATGACGATTGGGCGTACATTCACAACATGGACATGTCCGTGGGCGATGCTGTTTTTTTTAGCGGAAGGCTTTGGCATTCTTCCATTAATCATTCTAAACTGACACGTACGGCTCTTTTGCTTTCTTATGCATCTACAGAATGCCAAATAAAGTTGTGGGAACCGAGCTCTCTAGACTCTGAGATTAAATATTACGATTTTCCGAAACCGCCATGTCTATTGATATCTGGAGATGCTGATTTGGAAATAAACTATTTTGAAACGCCTCCCTCTTCGAATGATTTGAACAACACTGTTTCTCTTAATCAAATTTTCGTTTCCAAGACTCTCACTCCAACCCCTCTAAACGATCAAAATTGGTATGTTCCAAATTTCTTCTTCGAGTATAGAAATTCGACATTTGACCATATTACGTGCCATGTTTCTAATCTTAGAAAAGGCAATATACCTCACGAACCACATACTCACGTAGAAGAAGAAATTCTGATAGTACTTAAAGGTGAGGCTTCAATTCTATCCCCAGAATCGCGTATGGTCGTCTCTTTGAAACAGAATGAAATGGTCTATTACCCATCCAATTTCAGCCATACAATCAAAGCGACTAGCGAACAAGATTTATTTTATTTGATGTTCAAATGGAGAAGATCAAAATTCAACAGTACTGAAGTAAAACCATTTTCAAAGCATGAATTGAATTTTGATTTGATAAATAGTAAGGAAGGTAAGTACAAGTCTCATTTGGTTTTCAACCAGGAGACGAACGACTTATATAACCTCCATTGTCATCTTTCCGCTGTAGAACCGGGGGGCGGTTATCTTCAGCACATAGATAGTTATGATGTGGTTATTCTTTTATTGGAAGGTAGCATTACAGTGATGAACAAAGAAGTGTCTGCCCTTCGAATGCTATATATCCCTTCTGGACTTCCTCATGACTTGCACAACAGTGGAGACAGGTTGGCGAAGTACATTGTTTTTGAATTTCACGGTAACCCAGATCAAAGGTATTTCCAGCAAAAAGGTAAAAGAAGTTTAAACGCTCCGATCAGATTATCCCCGTATAATGATGAACAGTATATCACATTACAAAAAAAATACACTGACCTTATAAATTCTGATTCATTGCGGATTGGTAGGTCAATAACCGCTGGACTAAAACGATATTTTTTCTGGTTGCCATCTGTAGCAAAAAAGGTCAAAACGAAAACTTCATATTAACTAATTATATATTCTGTTAAGAAGGAAAATGACCTTAGTAATTAATTTTATTTATCAACGAGGTATATCCAAGGAAAGTAAGTTTGCTAATCAGCTGATAGCTAAAGGTCTGGCGAAGATCAGTTTCATTGATCTAAACCATCAACCTTGGCCTCACAATGGGATTAATATTTATCTTATCAACCCTATTCTTCCCAGGTGGCTTTTGGAGGAAGAATGTATCAAAGCGAATAGAACACATTTTTCAAGAGAGGTCTCGGTCGAGACGCTAAAAAGAATCCGAGCAAAAGAGGCATTATTAGCTATTGACAACTCCGGAGAGGGGCCGGCCAATTATGCTTATCTTAAATCACTAGAGAGCTATGGTCGCCAGCATGATCTTCCACCAAGTTCTATTCTTTGGATCCACCAAAATATTGCCGTCAGTGAAGGGGAAAAATACGGCTGGGATAAATCCTATTACGTCAAGAACTTATACCATCATTCGTTCTTAGAAGAGTTGCTTGTATCTGCAACCAAAAAGGTCAAGCCCACTACGAACCTACGTGACTCCAAAAGGAGCCATTATTACCTTTTCCTAAACAATATCCCCAGGCCGGAACGACTATACGTACTTCTACGACTTTATAATTCTGGATTAATTAATAAGGGCTTGGTTTCGTTTCAAATTGCAGATGACAGCAATGTAATCAACCTGAATTACTCAATAAATTACCTCAAAAAAAGACATCAAGGTGAAGCGCATCTTTTTCAGGGATACGGCAGACTTGTAAAAGAACTACCACTAACAATCAACGAGCCTGACATTCTTAAAAGTGAGAAAACACAAAGTCTTTCGCTAGATGCATATAGCAAGTGCTATTTCAGCATAGTTTCAGAATCTGAAATGTCTTCAGGACATGTGATACGTTATACAGAAAAACTCTTCAAGCCAATTTACAACAAACATCCGTTTGTCGTTTTTGGTAACCCATACTCTCTTAGCAATCTTAGGAAACTAGGGTTTCAGACTTTTGATGGCTTAATTGACGAATCGTATGACCTGATCATGGATAGCAAACAACGCAGGGCAGCTGCGTACGAGCAAGTTGAAAAACTATTGAAGCTGTCAATAGAAGAATTAGGGTCATGGTATGAGAGCCTCAGACCTACAATAGATTACAACTATAATCACTTGATCAAAAGCTTACCCAACAAAATAAGAATTCAGCAGAACACAAAGTTGTTGATTGAAGTGATGTGCCTAGCGTCACCGTTTGAAAATTGTTCACAGAACGCCTCCATTATTGCTGATCTGTCCATTAAGTATCGAGTTGATAAGTTTTTTGACCAAAAAAATCTCGGACATGCACTTGACCTATTGATAAGTGAAATAAGTGATCACGGTGATTTGTCAATTTTGCTCGAGATAGTTGTTCAAGATTGGCCCGAAAATTACATGTATCTTCATCGATATAGTTCGGTACTTCTTAAAATGGGATTAAAGGATAAAGCGGAAACAATGGCGCGAATTGCCCTAATCCATAACCCAAAAGCCTATTGGACTTATCATCTTCTAGGAGACATTCAATTGTCCCTTCAAAACCCTTTAGAAGCAATGTGGAATTTCTTTAATGCCTATCATCATTCAAAAGAACTAAAATATCTTCTGTTACTTCGCGAAACGATGTTGAAATCTCAAGAAACAAAAAAAAGGATCATCGCAAGTCTCTCAGCAATTATTCAAACTTTGAAAAACCGCGATGAAGGGGGAGAAATATTGTTAAATGCAATTTACCATGAATTCAAGAGCAATAAGAAGGTAGCATCCGCAGAATATTATCAATTAAGCCTCTCCACAAAGGATGACAACACGAAGAATGCACTTTTAAACCTATCAAAAAGGTGTCTTGAAAATATATGAATAGCCTGCATGGAAAGAGTCAAACTTTAACGCAGTGAAGACGGTAAGAACATTCGTTTCCAAGACAAAAGACAGGTATAGTATCGAATTTCCTGCTCCGGGAGCTATTAATAGCTTTTTCGTTTTTTCAATGGTCAAATCAGGCTCAACTCTTCAAAATTCTGTTGTGTCTGATCTGTGTACAATTAACAATGTCCCTACAGTGTCAATTCATGATCAAGCCTTTCTCCAAGGAGTTGCTACAAAGGACATACAAAGTGATATTGAGGATATCATTTTTCAAAAGGGCTATGGTTACCTGGGATTTCGTCACTATTTGAATCCTAAGATCAATGTTAATATCAACCGTCTAGCGAAAATATTGCTTGTGAGGAAGCCGTTAGACATCCTAACATCGCTGTATTTTTCTGTGAAGTACAGTCATTTTATACCTGCTAATGGCAGATCCAGGTCTATGATGCTTCAGAGACAAAAAGCAGCAAATTCCTCAGACATAAATCATTTTGCACTTAATAATGCTGAGAGTATTCGATTGGGCTACATGTCGTATTTAAAGGTCCTAGACAACCCTAACTGGCATGTATTTAAGTATGAGGAAATAATAAGTAAAAAAAGAAGTTGGATAAAGGAGCTATCAACAATTCTTTCACTTCCTATTTCCGAAGGGGATCTTGATTTGATCACTAACACACATGATATATTTCCACGAGAGGAAAGGACAAGCGAGCATATTCGACAGGTTTGGCCTGACAATCATAAGAAACACTTAGATAATAAAACGATAGCTCTGCTCAATAAAAAATTTGCTGAAGTGAACGAATACTTTGGATACTACTGACCACAATCTCAAAAACCACAGTGAAACGTATACTAAACGACAAGGGAGAGTGGATGATTACTGCAACTTTGCGATTATATCCAAAATCTTTCAAAAAGATTGGGGTATCTCAATATCTCCCTAGATGATACCGAGGGAAAATCTCTATGTAAACTGCCCAGCCAGTCCTCTTTTTTGTCCAGGGACATATAATTCCTAACTATATCAAAATAATTTTCTGATAAACCTTTTGATAATGGGTCAAGATTAGTGAGAGCTAATAAGCCTGTAGGTGGACAATCCAATATGGTCATGCTGATATCAGGTCGAAGCTCCTTTAGTACATAGCATATTTTCCAAACATCGCCCGTCCACCAGCTTTTATATGGATCATTTTCGGATAGTTCATTTCCGCAACCTGATCTTCCAGCCATGTTCTCGTTTAATGGCAAACAATCATGCATGAATATGATTGAGTTCTTCTTGGTATAAGGCTCCAAATGAATGAAATCTCTTAAAAGAAATTCAAATAAGTGCAGACCGTCAAGGAATGCTATATCGACATGTGGGAAGAACTCGAATACATTTTCATTTTGAAAAAATGAGTCACTGGTTTGCTGAAAAAGCAGGGTTCTTCTCCTGCCAGCGCAGGGGTTGCTTGAAAAACTAAAATTGGGATCAATGGCAATACTATCGCAGCTAGAAGTTGCAAGTGAATGACCGACTGAAGTCCCTACTTCCAGATAGTACATAGGGTTGAACGAACTATGGACTTGCTTCAGAAATTGAAGATAATGCACCCCCTGGTGCTCATTAATATCATTCTCCATTTGCTAATATTTGAACTTGGTACGATTGATTTTTAATTGAGCATTTTCATGTAGCGGCACATCAATAGCATCAAATAGCTCATAAGTGCCTGCATCCAGAACTAGTAGGTTGAGGCCTGACGCGTTGGCTCCTAATTGCTTATTGTTAAACTTCACAGTAGCATTGCTACCACTATGAAGCTCCATCTTAGAGACTCGCGGCAAGCTCTTGTTTCCTTTTAGAACGACATGGTGTTCATTGCTATCTGAGCTTTCGTGCCATATAGCGCCGTTAGTTTCGACAATGGCAATATAACCCCTCGTATTCATTGGCAAAGACTTACTTAGCAATCCTAGCTCATTCATTGACCCGAGAATCTCATTAAGTCTATGTACAGGCCCACCTCTAGTGGTTATCACGACTATTTTATCATTGATACCTTTTAATGCCTTAAAATATTCACCCAACTCAAGTGTGCGCTTTTTTAAAAACTGTTCCTGATTTGACTGCTGGTATTGATATTCGTCAACATTGAAAAAAGGAATGTCTCCAGGGTCAATAAACAATCCCTGATCGAGAATCTCAATTATATGCCCTTTCATAGTATCTTCATTAGCTATCGTAATACCGGCAATTGTCATATTATCCCTGGTTGAGCCCGGAGGTAATTTAGACATGAAAAAATACGTGCTATCATCGATTTGATCTTTTAAGTCAAATGCCTGTCGTACGAACGTCCTCAACGCGATATTCTCCGCGACTGCACTATCTGTTTTTATTAACAAATAATAGTACAATCCTTCATAGTCCTTATTAGAATAGACATATCGGAGGTAATTTCCATGTCTGGGTGCTGGTGGACTAATACTAAACCGTTTCTCATCATGTCTTTCAAGTCCATAAAAGTCCAGCCTGTCACTACTCTGTATCATGTTAATTACTTGAGGATACTGACTAATCTGATCCGCCTTGAGCGTATCTTTATAAGCTGATCTGAGGTCTCCAATTAGCGTTTTGGTACGCCAGTATCTGCCAATATGATTAGGATGCCAGCGAGCTCCACTAGCATGCTCTTGATTAAAAAAATAGGATTTTGAGTCATTCAGTAAATCAATACCTGTAGAGGTGCTCAGACTACTCATGTACTCCTCGACATTGTCACTTTTGTAGATACCTGCTTGGGCACCTGGAGGAACCAAAAAAAAATATCCTCCTCTCGAGGAAACGAAATTTTTGAATCCTCTCAGTTCATTGGCCAGTGTCCATGTCGAATCTGGAAGAAGCAATTTTGATTGTCCTACCTTCAGGGTATCGACATTTGACATGAAACTAGTTCTTATATTATCCTCAACCCATATGTCATTATAGTAAAATGAATTGTCCTGTTTGGGATAATCCGACCATGCGTTTCGTACGGCCCGAATAAACCCTGCGAGTGACGCTTTTAAAAACTTGTAACTGCTAAAGATGATGGGCAGTCTGGCAGGGGTATGTAACAATACTGTGCTTGCATAATCATTTCTTATCTCGAAGTTAGCAGCGTCGGTATCAACACTGAATTCTCGTGAGAATAGCACTATATCTCCTTCATCAATATAGGGTTTACAGTACTCGAGCATGAAGACCAAACTAAACCCAGCAAAAGTACCCATGTTTATCATTGGTATCCCCAGTTCTCTTTCCACTTGAAGGCTGTTGACACCATAGGCTCCACTGCTACCGCTAATCAAAATGGCCTTTGGTGAAGGTGTGTTTTGAAGCTTACAAAGTTTATTTCTTAAACCATTGGCAATGTAATCATGACCATAGAATGGATTCAAGTCCAATATCAGAACGATTGTTGCCAGCATTAATATCAACATGCACACAACTTTGAAAAAGAACTTGAACCTTGGCGCCATATGAATCTTTGGTCTCACAGGTTGTATCTGTTGATTCTCAAGCTTCCGTCACTGTGGTTAGTCACATTCAAAAGGTCAAAAAGCTGACCACTTTTGCGGTCAAAAACTACCATTGTGACGGGATATGCTATTTCAGAATAGATAATATCATCAATTTTGATTAGACCATTGTGAGCATTTCTCAGTTCAATTTCACCGAAAGGTTCTATTTTGGTGTTTCCTCTGAAGTAGTTCAGATGTTGAGCTGGGTCGGAAGTTTCAAAATACACCTGACCATCAGATGAAAACACAGCCGAATATACTTTGCTTCCCTTGGGCAATGGCCAAAGGCTTAGGCCAAATTTGATCATGGCCTCACTGATTGAGTTCATTTCAAGATCCTCAAATCCACGGGTTGTGAGCAATACTAACTTGTCGTCAAATGCTCTGAGTCTATCCAAATAATCACCCAGGTCAGTTGTTTTTTTCTTGAGGATGAGTTCATTTCTATCGATATGATATTGGCCAGTATCTACGTTGAGTTGAGCAATGTCCCCAGGATCACTGAAGAGTCCGTCTCGCAATATTCTGAACTTCCCACCAGCGTGCTCATGAATTTTGTTAAGAAAAAGGCCGACAAGTGTAGTGCCATTGCGAACAGCTTTTTCATCTAAACGCTTTAGCAGAAAGAAGGTGTTAGAATCAGTTTGATCGACCAAGTCAAAGTTATCTCCCCCCCAACTTCTGAACTTTAGAGCATTAGCCAAAGATGAATCAGCCTCGATCTCTACGAAATAAAAATGTCCAGCCAGGTCAACTTGCCTATAAGTCTTCCTTATATAATTTTCTGTTTGCTGGTCGTAGTTCTTGATCGAATATGTTGAATCAATAGCCGATGATTGGAATCCGATAACGTTATACTCAATACCCGTAGCATAATCCAGCTCGTCAGTGACGTCAAAGTCACGACTGTTTACCTCTTTACTCCAACCATGGGTTGTCAAATCAGCAATTAAACTTTTAGACCGTAGGTATCGACCGATGTAATTGGGATGAAAGTCGGAATCATGCATGTACTTGGAAGGAAGTAGAAATGAGCTTTGACCGTTGAGAATTTCAATCCCTGTAAGTTTGGACATGGAGGTGATATAATGCTCTATTTCAGTGCTAAGATAAGCTTGATCACATGCACCAGCCGGAACCAAATATATATTTGCTCCACTATCCTCTACAAAGGACTTAAACTCGATAAGATCCTGAACCTCGAGCCATGAAGAATTTGGGATTGGGATATTCGATTTGAAGTTAGCTTTGACATGCTTATTGGCAACAATCTTATATGTGTGATTATTGTCCTCAGCAAACCTATGATCATATGCCTGATACCTATTTTCCTTTGGGAAAGTCTTATAAGATTGCCGGGCAGATCGATGGATAGCCGTAATTGCCGTTTTAAAAAAGTCATAATCCTGAAAGAACATTTTGACCTTCCATGGAGTAGCAAATAGCGCCGTAGCAGCATATTCACCAATTAATCCATAATGTTCCATATTATTCCCTTCGAGATATTCTCTGGCGTATAGTACTAAGTCCCCTTCGGTTAAATGATCTTTAATAAACTCCAGCAAAAACTTGGTGCCCATTAGGTGGGATATACCCATATTCACCACAGGCACTCCCAGTGCATTTTCCATCTGTACACTATTGATGCCATATGTTGCACTACTGCCTGAAAGGATTATAATTTTGGGCCCATTTATTCTCGCCAGCTTCTTATACTTCTCGTAAGTGGCCAGATAGAAATAGTTCTTTTTAAAATAAGGATTGAGGCACAAGACCCCATATACAAGTAATAGGGTAATGGCCAGAATGCTGACAGCCTTGATCGAAAGGATTAATAAAGGCCTATATGAAACATCCTGGGTTTTCACGAAGGCATTAATTCCCCATATTCGTCAAACTGAAATACACCTTCCAGACTACCACGATAGAGGTTTTGAAAAAGCGCAACATTGCCCGTATGATTAACTACATACTTACAAGAGGATACTATTCTTAATGCCGCATCAAACCATTGTGCCCATTCAAGTATGTTTCCCTTGTCATATTTGGACATGAGACTCCAAACAACTCTGTTCTCATGGGTCGTAGGTGTTTCATCAAAATGGAAAGCCTTTTCTCCAAGCTCAGTCATACAATAGTCCAATACAGGACCATCATCAGTCTGTAGCAAGACACGACAATCAGGGTGCTCTTCAAGCAGCGTTCGTACAACTCCCAAGTACTTTTCGCGACTAGCCAATTTCACTTCAGTATGCTTATCAGTTCCTCTATAAAGTACGGCAATGGTTTGAGCAGGCTCAATAGTATACTTCTCTGTTAAAATTTGAATCTTATTGGCAACTGAAATTGATGGAGTAAAAAACTTTTTCAGCACCAAGCTGTACGATTCAAAATCGTAGTTCACCCTTTGTTGCTTGACAACATTTGCACTGGGAACATGTATTCTTTTGTTTAGAGGCACTTGTACGTTGGGTTGAATGGGTAAATGAAAAGAAGGAAATATATCCTCTCTTGGGTTTGTCTTGAAATGTTCAAATCCATGTTCGTACGATATTCGTTCAGGCTCTATTCCATAATGCAATAGGATAAGTAAAGACGAAAAAGTCTGCGTCATATTCGAATAGAATCCCTGGTTCCATAAGCATTCCAAAGTTGAACCCTCGGGGAATAAGTCAGTATCCCGCCCTCCGGTACTGCATATATATCTACAGTTTCTTAATCTCATGGCATTCTGTCAGAACTGAAAGTAAATGAAGTCAGGTGTTGAATCACCCATATTAAAATATCCATACAATAAAATAAGCATAAGCATTACTAAATAGATGGACCAACGAATTATTAACCATTGACCAATAAGCCATTTATAAATATCAAATCTAGTATTGAGATATTCTATGGTTAGCATTAACGCAATACCCACCAAAGCAATATTGAATTCGCGCTCATCAAGACCCAATTTGTACAAATAGCCATTGAATAACTGAGCAGCATCGAGATATTGCAAGTTGCTAATGATCAACAAGGCATCTTCTAAGGAATTGGCTCTAAAGAAGATCCAAGCGAAACAAACGGCTAAATAGGTAAATACAAATCCAAGTAGTTCGCTGCTATTAAATGATATAGAGTACTTGTCAACCAGCTTTAATTTTACCTTTAAAAACACATTTTCAAAAACCCAATATAATCCATGCAAAGTACCCCAAATTGCAAATGTCCAATTAGCACCATGCCAAAGTCCACTTACAACGAAAACGATTAGGATATTTCTATAGGTCAACCATAGCTTTACCCGGCTGCCTCCAATCGGAATAAACAAATAGTCCTTAAACCAAGTAGATAAAGAAATGTGCCAGCGTCTCCAAAAACCACCTATAGAAGTAGCGAAATATGGATTGTTGAAATTCTTCATAAGATTCACTCCAAATAGCTTGGCTGAACCGATTGCTATATACGAATAGCCAGCAAAATCCCCGAAAATCTGCATAGAAAAGAATACAGTTCCTGTAATCAAGACCCAACCCTCGTAATTCTCTGGGTTGTTATAAACCTGATTGGCAACCACGGCCACTCTATCAGCCACAACTACCTTAAGAAAAAATCCCCACAAGATTTGTAATGCACCTTTTCTTGCGAGATCATAATTAAATAATGACCGCTCTTTAAACTGTCGAATTAAATTAAATGATCTTTCAATTGGCCCAGCAACTAATTGTGGGAAAAAGGAAACGTAAAGGGCGTATATTCCAAGATGTTTTTCAGGTGGAGAATCTCCCCTGTAGACGTCAATGACGTATCCCATGGCCTGAAATGTAAAAAAGGAGATACCAACAGGGAGGATAACGTCAATTAATTCAAAAACTCCCTCCCCGCGAATCGCAACAGAAACATGATTAAGAGAATTAAGTAAAAAATTCGCATACTTAAAGTAAAGTAGCAGACCTACTATGCAAAGAAGACAGATTATAGCCGCACCTTTTGTTAGAGACCTATACTGCTCATTACTTCGGAACAAGTCAATCAACAATCCGCCGATATAACTTGATAGGGTCACAAAAATCATTAACAACGCATATTTAGCGTTCCAACTCATGTAGAAGTAATAGCTTGCGAATAACAATAGGATCCATCTCCACTTAAAAGGAATTATGTAGTGTGCCAGAACGACTACCGGGAGAAAAAGTAAATATGATAATGAGTTGAATAACAAAATCTAAGAATTAATGACAAAATTGATTTATATCGATTCTATTTTTATTCATCAACTCGAATTAGACTCCTTCCCAACTTGATCATTTTATTCCCTAAAGATTTAAATACTCGATCAGAATTACGATAACCTAACCTTTTGGTAACTTTAATATAGGCCTTAATCAATTTCTTATGTAGTTTAATTAGTGGAGTTCCTAAGCCTCTTTCCGCATATAATTCTGTTTGGGAAATATGTGAGACAGAAGCATACACATTCCTCTGCTGTCTCAATCGTTGAATCAGCACATTTGCTACTTCAATATCAGTCATATAAACGCAACCTGCCTGATCATATGGTTTTGAGAATTCACCAAAATCAAAACCAGAATAGTAAATTTTCTTTTTTCCAATCCTTGAAGACATTTCACTGAAGGAACTAAAGTAACTCCCTAGTACATACTGGCATTTGCTCAAAAGAAGAAGGTCCGCCAGAGCATATTGGATATCTTTTTTTGATCTGCCAAAATGATCTCTGACAAGAACCATACAATTATCGGGAAATTTATTCCTGATCAGATTCAAAGCACCTGAATCATCTGTAGCAAGAAAGAACCTGGTTTCAGGGTTTTGATTCAAGATATTTTCCATTTCAGAAACAAAAAATGCCGGATTGGCCAGCTGTCTGGCAAAATCCAACTCCATCTGGCCATCTTCAGTCCAATTGCCTTCGACTTGCTCCCACGAATGCCCCTGTTGTTTATTTTGTCTTCTAATATGCACCCCGATACAGTCCTTAGTATCAATGTTTCTAATCAGCTGCGCTACCTCAACTGATGGATTCAATCTATTAAGGAAGTCTAACTCTACTTGCTCACAATCAAGGAGTGTATTAAGAGGGTTGTACGTCTTAATATACATGTGCATATTCGGCACATCATGTATCAAAGGCAGTGCTTGATATCCTTCTACTTCCATGCAATTAATAATATGATGGACAGAAACATCCGGACAATCCGCACTGACATGAAATCCTTCAACATCAAAAATGTCTTCAAATAAGCAGTCGCAATGGTGATCGGGGTGCCACACAATCTTTAATGTCCTATCAGTGCGCTTCGCAAAGCAATATGCACTGGAAAGAGCTCTTAAGCGATTGGTGAGACCAAATTGGCAGTCAATAACTAAATCCATATTAAGTCAATTCCTAAAGACATTAAGACTTGGGATTGTTCAGTATTTTATCAAACCTCATTAACTCAATTTTTAATTGAGAAAGTTGTTGCTTGTGATAGTCACGCGGAATGAGTTCGGAATCAACTTGTCTGAAATCCCGTCCGGCATATTGGATTTCAAGGTTTCCTAAATTTTTGGCTACTTCGGTGAAAGAACTGCCGTAACTTCCTAACATACCTTTGGTTTGCGAAAGTAGAATGATTTCTGCAAGTGCATCCTGAACAGAACCTACACTTCGATCTCGCTTTTGAAGATCAAACGAAGCTATGCTGAACGCAAAAAGCTCCTTTAAGTATTCGATAGCCTGATTACTATCTGCACAGACAAAGAATTTTTGATTGGGGTCCTCATTCAACATGTTACGAATTTGATGCGCAAAAAAAATGGGGTCACTGACGGATCGAAAGGTCACCAATTTTGATTGGTCGTTGGATGTCCAATTTTCAGAAGCTTTTTCATAATTGGCATTTGAATTTTTGGCGTGTAAGTTTCTTATGTGCACACCACACATGTCAAACACATCCCAGGAATGTATTTTCTCCAGAATGGGCCTTAACGGAACTACTTTTTTTAAAGAAATGAACTCCAGGTTCGTATTACTTGATCTTGTATTGAGCTCGCAATAGGTCTTAATATATATATCACTAGGACAATCTATATCTATAAATGGCCTACTTGGGTTACCGTCTATAGACATAGCATTATAGTAAACACAGCTATCCAAGTCAGTTTCTTCTTGGTTGGGCAATACCTCGAAATCGGATTTGTCGAAAAGATCATAATAGGAAGCCTCACAGTGATTGTCTTTTTCCCATATCACCTGTAAATCTCGCCCTGAAATTCTGGCATTATGGATTGCACTACCTAATACTCTTAACCTATTGGCTAGGCCAAATTGTGGGTGACAAATAAGTTTCATGTCAGTACTAGTTGAATTAGCGACGCAATATATTTATTGGTTTTAGAAGAAATTGAACGGCCTTCCATACTTTAGACTTCTCAACTGTATCTTTGAATTGCTTGTATTCCTCAAGCTGCAGATTCATAGAGAGATTAGTTTGCCTAAGAGCTTCAATTTCAGCTAAGGACTTATGCTGAATCTGATTACATAGCTCTATTTTGTGTTCTGCACTGGTTAGCCTTTTCTGAAGAGTTTCAATTTTCTTCTTTGATGTTTGCTCTTCACCACCTACCCAGCTTTTATATTCATTACCAGAGAATTTCTGTTTAACGTGCTCTAGCTGTAGTATTTTATTTTTTACACCTACCGTCCAGTTAGCATGGTGCATCAATATTCCTTCAGGGATATCTAATTCTACAAGCGGGTCCCAGACCCATTGGGTACCTAACTTTGCGTTACCTAGTCCAGGACTATAAAATCGATCACTTAAGTAAGCCCATTTAAGATAGTGGGACATCCCCAGCACCTTGTTAAATACTACCTGATCTCCTTTTATTGACAAATCTGATTCAATGATATTTCTGACATCCAGAAAGAATTTTCTTACACGCTCATTAGCGCGGCAAAAAAAGAAGCCACTGCAGGCTACTCCCTTGAAATCTGCACCAAATTCATCATTGGCGTCCCGCTGAAAAACCATGTCCAGATTACCTAGTTCTTTTACAATTTGTGATCTAATACGGCCAAAAAATTGAATGTCCACATCAGCAAAAACAAAATAACCTCCAAAATTATCCTCTACAGCTTGAAGAAGCAGATCATTTTTATCTCGCATGGTATTCATCCACCCCTTTTCCTCAAACACCCCACTTGAAGCTTTCTGTTGATACTGGTTCACGATTAAGTTGAAGTCATCTTTGAGCGAGGGCTTGAACCATCTGGTAAATAATGATTGATGTGAAGGTGTGAAGTAGGTATAAAGTGGTATCCTGGTTGGATGATGTTCTTTTTGCACCCAGTATGGTGTTACATTTCGTAGATGATCGGTATTCGGCACTTTTTTCAACCTGTCGAATTGCGGGATTCTTTCAAATGGTCCTGACTTTAAAATTATGTCACATTCCAAAGAGGCATTATAAACTTTGTATCCTGCGCCATCCATAGACTGCATAATATCCTGACCGTTGCTAAGGCCGCTTAGCAATTTCGGGGATATTGGCGTCCTCGTAACCAACGCATCAATCTTGGATAAGTCCAGAAAACCACCGGAACCATTAAATTCATATTCGGAAAATTGATATTGCGAATTCAACTGACCTGACAGCTCATCGTAAGATTGTTTGCCTTGAATTACAACCGCTATATGGTCATCTAAGTAGTCATGTGCTTTATAAATGTTCTCAGCAACATTGACACCCAATGTAACAATAACTATGTTCTGGTTTATTGCAGAAGTACTTGCATAGGTTAGGGCTTCTAATAGCAGATTATCAGAATTTGTGGTGATAACCTTTATATCGTTTTCGTATTGAGTTGCTGAGTGATTAGTGAATAGAACACACTCCTTAATGTACGTATTCGATAGGTTTTCTTTGAGTAATTGAGAACCCGGTGGATGGTCATTGGAAATGACAAGTAGTGTGAAAAACCTTTGTTTGTTCAAATGGTACTTGAGGTCGACTTTATTCCGTTCTGAGAATTTTCGACCAAAAAAATAGGCCATCAGCCTTTCCTGAATCTGGCCAATCCCCCTTCTTAACTTAAGGTCATACGAAATATCTTCTTTTGCCCAATACTTCCCATTATTCTCTTCTTTAAAAGACACCCCAGTCTGAAACCCATAATTCTTCAAGATATACTGGGTACATTTTTCCAGCCATATTTGATATTCTTCAAAAAGATTCTTTCGTACAATCACCGTGCCCTTGAATGGTCCAGTAATCGGATTGTCAATCGGTGGGATATGCAACTCGACATCTTCGTCAATTTCACTGATTATGGTGTTGCCAATATCGTCCCCAAAATAAGGAGAATACTCAACCCCGTATAGCATATCTTGATCAAATGTGGCATTCTCTAAAAGTCCAAAATCTAAGTAGGGCTTGAAAAGGTGACCATTAGTTTTTAGTTGGCTTACATATTGTTCATTGAACTTGAGCGGTATGGAATAGGTGAACAGTCCAACCATACCTGAATGAGGTCTGATAGCCAAATGGCCCAGATATTCCGAATAGATAGCCCGATTATCAAACTCATCAAGAGAATCTAGGCTCAAGTTTTCTGGAATTGCGAGATCGTTCAGGTCAACATAACTAATGTTTTCTGGTGAATGTACAACGGGTTTACTTAAGTTGAGTAGTTTGTCATCATGATAGAAAATATAATGTGTTGGTAACACTGTTTGGGCAATTTCTTTGCTGGACTTGCTTGATGACCCTAGATCTAAGGGATTTAGCCCCACAGAGGCAATTTCCGCTACAATAGAGTCTTGGAGTTCGGTTAAGTAATTGATATCAAATGAATTCCAATTCGTATCTACAACCTTCCTATTCTTCTTAAATTCTATGCTAAGAAGATTTTCATCAACTGAATGCTCTGGGGCGATATGGTTGATTACCCAAATAATGTGTTCAGTAGATGCCAAAAGCTCGGGATATGGCAACAATCGGACATTCGGCAAAATTACTGCACCGACAACCCACTTCTCTTTGAATCTGATCCAATCATCGATTTTGGATTGCATAAATCTCTTCCATTCAGAGTGAGGATACTTCTGAGCACAGAATAGTTCGAGGATCGATTCGAAAGGATGGCGGTAATGAACTATGTATTGATATTCATTCTCAACCTCAATATTAGAGCTGAAATCATGATTCTTCTGAACGTTGGTTTCAACACTAGAGCAACCATGGGTGTTGCAATGACTATAGTATTCACAATAATTCAAAGGTCCAACTGAAAGGAATCCCTTTTCCTTCCATATAGAATTTGTGCTCTTCAATTGAAAGTACCTGCGGAAATAGCCGGACAATGTATTTATTAAAAATACATGACCACTATATGGAAACTCGATGCAGATTATTGGTTTATTTCTCAAGGCGCAAAATATGTACGTTGACCGCTTCAGATTGACAAAGGCATAGAAGTATCTAGAAAGACCCTAACCTAATTATTTGAGACCAAATCCTTACTAATATTACTTGGTATGTCGCAGAAGTCAGAATTCACTCGTTGATAAACTCTTACTTCTCTCTCCTTGAATACCAATTCAAAGTCTTCACTCTCGAAGACTTCATTTAAAAACAAATCATACTGAACATCAGAATCCCAAAGGGAGCCTTTTTGCAACTCACCATGTTCGTCGTACCATATATGCCTTCCTGGAACGCTGCTATTTAGGACGAGCACGTCACTGCTATTAATTTGACTTTTCTCGAAGAAGTGATGCCTGAATACTTTACGAAATCTATCATGTCTTGGCACGTAGGAGTAATAAGGAACAAGAATCACTGCATCATCATTGCAATGCCGCTCAACCAAATTACCTGCAAGTTCCTTGGGACTGTTTTTACCACTAACTGTGATCCATTGAAGTGCTCGCCAGTTGTCACCCCAAAAGTGGTTATATGCTGAGAGTGCAGAAATCAAAGTGATAACCAGTATCATCGACAACCTGTATTTTTTGAAGAAATCAATCTTTAACGCGATATAATAGGTGTAGAAAATAACTGCAAAGAACAGCGGAAGTAAAGTAAGCATATGACGCGGATGTCTCTCATTGATGAAAAAAAGGAGAAAACAGGCATTAATACCCATTGTTATAAAAAATGAGAACATGATCAACAAATTATAGCGCGTCTTGATCATTTCATGGACTCTTGATAAGAGAGTATGTCGATTCTGCCATAGATACCAAACCAATATGAGCAATGAAAATGGTAATATCCATAAATACCCATTTGTTTCTTTCTCAAACACGGGTAGCCAAAGAAAAGGGTCGGAAGGCGGGACATATCCGTATCCATCAGATGCACCTATAAACATATTCATCAACTGCCTTAAAGATTCACTTGGTTCTACAACAAATCTCCAAGTGGGGATTATTATAAATAATAACCAAATCAAAAGTAGAGCAATGCTATTGCGAAGATATGTCCCTACGGTCTTCTTAAAACTTTGTTCTCTATCGTAATGCAACAGAAAATAACTAGTATATGAAAGTGGTATGAGAATAGTATAAAACCCACCTATATATTTAGTGCTAGTTGCTAGCCCGATGATCGCAGCGGCAATAAAAATATTTTTCAAGGATCCGGTAATAATCAAATATGCGCTAATCGTCAATAACGCCAGCTGTACAATATCAGGATGGATGTGATAACCCCAAGTAAATACGCCATGCGTTGAAACGAAAACAACCGCAATTGAAAACGATAAAATGATGTTTTTGGTGATTATTATACCCATTCGATATGTAAAATAAAGGACACTTGTCCATGAGATCATTTGCACTATGAAAAGGCTAAGAGCAGCAGTTGAGAAATTTAGGGGAGCACCTACTTCCATCAATATTTTAGCCATATAAAAGGAAATGAAGTGAAAGAAATTACCGTAGTAGAAGAGGTTTGAGACAGTCGTGCTATTCTGTTCGAGCATGGTAAGCAACGATTTGGTAATCAGTGGCCCGTCACTCACGAACATTGATGCGAATTCAAATGATTGATATCTATGGGCGATCATTTGGACTGTCATCAAACAGTAAATCAGGCCAATTAGGATTGTCAATAGACTGATAAGACTGTTAAGATTCTCAAACTCTATTCCAACAATTTTCTTTCTCCAAAAATCAATTTCTGCCTTGAACTCCTTGCTAAATATCTCCATGCTCTTCTTTTAGTTCTGACTAATATACACACCTGATTACTCTCTCATTCGCAATAATTAATGGTTTTACACATTAATGCTAATCCGTTGATGTAAAGAGTTCGGGCTCATGGATGAAGTGTCTGTATATAATGGTACAATCCTGCTTCCAAATTAGTCCTTATCTGAATTAGTGATGGGATTTCATTGACTACTTTGGCTATGATATTGGCACATGCCTAGAGAATGGGTATCCCAGCTGGGTAGCAGGATTACATCATCTAATCTGATTAATAGAAGCATAGCTTACTCAACAAAACCTCAAATATCATCATTGATTAATGAATGACGATGGAAATCACCATCACGATGAGCAATGATCCATTGCAGGTCAAACATTTGAGTAAATCTTTGTCGGCCCGACTAATTAAAATTACGGCAGCCATTTTATATGGGAGTCCCCAAAAATGAGACATGAATATTGACAACATAGTCCCTTATCATCATATGAAAGTGCTCAGTCTGCATGATTCAATATTCGATCGAGAATCAATTTAATCTAAAGAAGTGGAACAAAAATGTATGCTAGAGTCCTATGAAGTGATACTTTTAAAGTAATAAGTTAGCAGAACATGAGTCTAAAGCCGATTACTCAGTATACCAAAAGTGGGAGCATAAATATTGCCTATCAGGTTTTTGGCTCAGGTTCAATGGACTTTGTATATATACCTGGATGGATATCTAATATCGATTTGATGTGGACTTGCCCCGAACTGGTTCATTTTCTTCTGGAATTGGGTAAAACCGCCAGAGTTATTCTTTTTGACAAACGAGGTACAGGACTCTCTGATAGAATTGTTGAATTCTCGACCCTTGAAGAGAGAATGGATGATATCCGTGCCGTGATGGACGCGGTAGAGTCAGATAAGGCCGTACTATTTGGTCATTCAGAGGGTGGTTCGGTTTCTGCGCTTTTCGCAGCGACCTATCCAGAGCGCACCATATCGCTCATCTCGTTTGGCATCTTTGCCAAGAGAAGGTACTCACCGGAATATCCATGGGCTCCTACTGATGTTGAGCGCCAAAGACTCTATGATATGATAGAGCGCAGCTGGGGTAGTGGTGATATGAACCTTGAATCACTGGCCCCTTCCAAAGCCGATGATAAGGTCTTCATGGAGTGGTTGGCTAGCTATTTCAGATCTGGAGCGAGCCCAAGTGCAGCCTTGGTACTGACTAAGATGAATACGCAAGTAGACATCATTGACATCCTGGGTTCGATAAAAGTGCCTACATTGATTATGCAGAGGACGCATGACATTGATGTAAAAATAGAAGAGGGAAAGTTCATTGCTGAGCGCATCCGAAATTCGAAGTTTGTCGAATTCGAAGGGAGGGATCACCTTTTTTGGGCTGGAAATTCAGAAGTGGTATTGCTGGAAATTAAGGAGTTCTTGAAAGAGGTAACTCCAGATCAAAATCATGAGGAAAAGCTGTTTACGATTGTTGCTGGCAGATTTATGGATGACTCAGCTCAAACAGACGGTGAAAGATTAGTAAAGGAACTTATCGAAAAGGCGGGAGGTAGTAATATTTTATTCTACGACAATCAGTTTATTTCAACCTTTAGCGGGGCTAGCCGGGCGGTTCATTGTGGGATGGATTTGGTCAATTTCATGAAGAGTTTTAGCATTGATATTTCGGTAGTTACCGATATGAGAGTGAGTAACCCCAATAGTGATCAACTCCTAAGCTCCGAAAGCATGGATTTTATCGATTTGCTTCTCAACAGTACATTAAACCATCAGACTTTTGTGACTCAAGCTGTGAGATACTTGCTCTCAGGTACGGATATCCAATTCTCAGAATTCGAACCTGTAGTTTCTGATCACTACAGCACCATTCTATATAAAGTAACCGATCCCTATGGTGAGCCTACAGACTACAGTGGGCCCTTGGTTTTAAGAAGGGATTTATTTCTGGAGGGCATATTGCAAGTCATAGAGGCAAACTACGATAACGAAGATTTCAATGTAGATATGCTGTGCAAAGAGGTTGGCATCAGTGAAAGACATTTGCAAAGAAAAATCAAGGCAGTCACCAACAAATCTCCCAACCAGCTTATTTCCAGCGTTCGTTTGCACAAAGCAAAAAAACTACTTAGTCAAAGCACCAATAATATCTCCCAAGTGGCTTATATGACCGGTTTCAACAACCCCTCCTATTTTGCTAAGTGTTTTAAGCGAGAGTTTGGCAAGAGCCCCTCAAAGCTGATAGCTTAGTTTCATAACCAAAACGTACTTGACGGTTTAGTACTTGATATTGGCGGATTTGTACTAATCGGGACTACAGTCATAGTCTAGTTTTGTATTACGTCTAACTAGATATTTTATGAAAAGTACATGCATCCATAAGCTGATGCTGATCGGGGCTTTTTTCTTTGTCTCCGCATGCATATCTGAACAAGTAGAACCAAAATTTGAATGCCCTACCATTCAGGTATTTACCGACCAATTAGAAAACACCCAATGCGGTGCTGATAATGGTTCGTTTCTTCTCTCCGCCAATGGAGGCCAAGCACCTTACACTTTTGAGGCGAGCTTTGAGACCAACACCACAGGGTTATTTGCGGGCGTACCGGCGGGTACTTATTCCATTACGATCACAGACTCCAACGATTGTACACAGGACGTGGATGTAACAGTATTGAATGAAGATGGGGTTGCCATCAACGAGATAGTGGTCACTGGATCAGGCTGTGGTACAAGCGAGGGAAGCCTCCAGGTTATAGCTTCGGGTGGTAGTGAGCCTTATACGTTTTCCTTAGATAACGGTACCCCTCAGTTAAGCGGAATCTTTACAGATCTTGGTATCGCTGAATATGCGGTGACAGCTACAGATGCCTCAGGATGCGAAACAACTCAAAATGTTGAGGTGCTATCTGGAGTCACCTATTCAGGTGCTGTTCAAAACATCGTGGAAACGAATTGTGCAATTTCGGGATGTCACAACGGAAGCCAGGCACCAGATCTAAGGACACTTACCCAGATACAGTCTAGTGCCACCAGAATCAAAATCCGAACTTCAGATGGATCTATGCCCAGAGGTAGAACACTGACCCAGACACAAATCGATCAAATCGCCTGCTGGGTAGATGACGGGGCGCTGGATAATTAATTGGAGACGAAACCATAACAAACCATAAAAAGTCATGAGATTGCCAATCATTTTATTAACCATAGCAGTCGCGATTTCGAAGATTGCGGTAGCTCAAAATGCGCTAATCGATAAAGAAGGTATTGCGCATTTCTTTTCTGAAGCACCACTCGAAAACATAGAGGCAACCAATAAAAAAGCTTTAGGGGCAATTGACCTAGACAAAGGTACTGTGGCTGTATCGATGCAGATGAAGGATTTCCATTTTGACAAGAGTTTAATGGAAGAGCACTTCAACGAAAACTATATTGAATCAGAAAAGTATCCAAAGGCGTCATTCAAAGGAAAAATCCTTGATTTTTCATCTCTCGATTTCACCCAACCAGGAGAGTTTATCGCCAAAGCTGAGGGAGAATTGCAAATTCACGGTGTGAGTCGACCGCTGACCAGTGATGTGGAGTTCCGCGTGACGGATGACAATATAGAGGTCAGTACATTCTTTCAAGTGGCCCTGGAAGATCACAAAATCAAGATTCCGAAAATAGTCATTAAGAATATCGCCGAAGTGGTAGACGTAGATACCAAATTCAACTTCATCAAGAAATGAAAAGATTTACGATAGCTGTTTGCTTGCTATTTGGTGCTGCGCAAGCTTTTGCACAAGATGACCTGCTAAGTCTGCTGGAAGAAGAGCAGGGAGAAGAGCGCACCCTGATTGAAGCCACATTCAAAGGGACAAGGATAATCAATGGGCATTCTATTGAAACTCGAAATGCAGGGGTGATGGATTTCATCATCTCTCACCGATTTGGAACGATTGATGGAGGTGCTTATGAACTATTTGGACTGGACAATGCGACCGTCCGCCTAGGTCTGGAGTACGCTATTTCTGATCGTCTATACCTGGGGATAGGTAGGAGCTCCTTCGAAAAGACCTATGACGGATTTGTTAAGTATAGACTGCTACGTCAAATGAGTGGTGGCGGCATGCCGTTTTCAGCAACCTTGTTCGGTTCGGCATCTCTAAAGAACCTAAGGCAACCTGAAATTGATCCGACTTTTGAGGAGAAAATGGCTTATACGACACAACTGTTGCTAGCGCGAAAATTCAGTCCGAGTCTGTCTCTGCAACTAATGCCGACTTGGGTACATAAGAACTTGATTCTCGAAGATGATATTAACAATGATGCTTTTGCCTTAGGCGTGGGAGGGCGGATAAAGCTTTCTCAGCGCGTAGCGCTGGTGATGGAGTATTATTATCAATTCCAGAAGATAACGGAAGACTCATTCAACGCTATCGCAATAGGGTTTGACATTGAGACCGGAGGTCATGTTTTTCAACTTCAGTTCACCAATTCTACCTCGATGGTTCCCAAGGGATTTATCACCGAGACGCGAAATGACTTTTTCGACGCGGGCATTCATTTTGGGTTCAACATTTCCCGGACATTCCAGCTCAAGGAATAGGGGTTGAAAGTCAGAGTTCTTAATCCATATTGAGAAATAAAAATGAGATTAAAAAGTTGTAGATTTTCGTCTCCATCTCTTGTGGTACCTCTGGTGTAATTTGAATTAGTCAAATAATAAATACACGGTGTTCTTTATTTCAATTACTGCAATCAATACCTTGGCTTAGGATACTTGTGACCGCATAAAATATGCCGCTTTGGTAAATACCACGACGATTGAGGTAAGAAGAGACTACCTGTCAATAAGTTTTGTAGCTATTGCAATACTTATATCCTATTACTGCTTCAAATCGATTAGCCACCCCATTCATGATTTTGCCAACTACTACTTTGCCGGCAAGTTTTTTGTGGAAGGAAGTTTTGATCAGACAATTTATGATCCGACTACATTCAATTTGAAATTGTCGGAGCAAGGCTACCAAGGGTTTTTTGTCAATTTTTCTCCAAACTCACCCTTCATAGCTCTGTTCTTCTTTCCACTGGCGAGCTTGGATATTCAATTAGCAAAGCTGCTTTTTAACTTCTTAAACGGTTTTTTCTTCCTTTTCTCCTTTGTGAGAATAGTAAGGTTATTGAAGATTCAAAACGAAGTTTCTCTTTTGCTCATCCCCTTCATTTGCTTCATCCCTATTCGTAACGGGATACTATTCGGTCAATTCTACATGCTCTTATTTTCCATGATTATCGAGGGATACATTCTCTATAAAAAGGGCAAAATTGCACCTGCAATGCTACTATGGGTGATTTCAGCATCACTTAAAATTACCCCAGGGATAGTCTTGTTTTACCTGCTTGGTAGACGAGATTATAGAGCCATAGGTATTTTCTGTATCTGGGGTGCGGTCAGCCTATGTCTGACAGGCCTGTTACTGGACTTTGACATATTCAGGTTTTACGTTGAGCAGATTTCTCCCAAGGTTTCCGCTGGTGAAATTGTCTCAGCTGGCTTTTTAGCCAACCAGTCTCCATTGATGTTCTTTAAACATCTATTCATAGCAGACTCATCCGAAAACCCATCTCCATTCATAGAGAGTGGCATATTATTCGCTTTTTTTATGGCAGCTACATTTATTGTGGCCTTCTACTGCACTTTTTATAGCTCGGGCAAGTGCAAAGGCGATGAGGATTTTAAAATGCTTGGATTATGGTTATTACTGATTTTTCTGATAAGTCCATACGGCAGTAGTTATTCCAGAATACTTTTGGTTATTGTGTATTTTTCAATCGTTCAAAACGAAAGCCTACTGAAGCAAATTGCTGTTGGTTTGCTGCTGCTGGGAATTACGAATTTCCCGGCTCTGGACCTACCTCATTGGCCATTGGTATTGAGGTTTGCGGGGCTTTTCGCGACCATTGCGGTCTTTCTTTTAGTCACACCAGTGAAGGTGATACGAGCGAATCACCTTATTCCATTGACCCTATTGTTGACCACATTTATTTATTACTTCTACAGGATACCCAAAGAGAGGCAGACCGCCAGTGACTATCTCATGCTGGAAAATCCATCACTGATTGTGGACTATGAAGTGCAAGATGGTGCCATTAGATATAATTACTGGCATGGTGAGATGCATGAAGGTACAGTTGCCTTATCAGGAAAGAGATATGATAGCTCGCAAGTAAGCATCATAGGCGATGGGCTGTACCTCCGTGGTGAGCAGTTAATCAAGTCGTCGGATAACAAGAAGAGACCATTACTGGTGGATAATGACAAAGTCGTGTATCTATCTGATTGGGGTCGGGGGTATGGTTTTTATACGTTTCGAATCATTCGACTCGACAAATGAGTTGGAATATTGAAAAGATCTCAAGAAGGCTTGCCAGTTCAGTAAGCTATGGTGCTTCGCAGCTGGCACCACGTTTTTTTACACTTGTGATCTCATGGATATTGATTCGCAGTTATTCCTCGGAACTTTGGGGCGAGTATGTCGAGGTTTTCCTGATTGTGAACCTTGCAGCAATGGTGCTCAGCTTCGGCAATTTTCAATATCTGCTCAAAGAGTTTAGCACGCACCCTGGAAATATCTACCAGGTATGGTCAAGATGCTTAACGACAAGGCTGCTACTTATAGTCCCAATGAGTCTGCTGGCGAAAGCATTTTACTTCAGTGATCTGCCAGTTTCATACCTGATAGTTTGGCTCATTGTCGTATTTGTCAATCAAAGTTTTCAAGTGCTGATCGTATTCAACAAGGATTTTAAGAAGGCACTTTATGTCGAACTCCTGTCAGGAACAGTTTTGGTGATTGCGGTACTATCGCATAGCGGCCCTCTTTCGCTTGAACTATTTATTCAGGTCGTTATTTTGTCGTTGCTCGCTAAGATGCTCTTATACGTTGTGACTTTTTGGCATGCGGTTTTAAGTTTTCAAGTGAGGGTAGACTTGAAAGTTTTTAAGGAGGCACTACCGTTTGCTCTTTTGAGCTTTATGGGTACGGTGAGGGCTCAATCAGATATCTACATGGTCGCCCTGTTTTTGGATAGTTCCAGTGTTGGCCAATACCATGTGTTGATTACGGTAGTTACTCTCGTGGAGTCAGGTGCAGCATACATCTTTAATCCATCGGCCAGGTTGCTTTACAGAACGCGAGATGCAACTTTGCAATCTTTGAAGAGATCTGCATGGGTCGTGGGTATCCCTTTCGCTTTTTTGAGCTGCCTGGGATCTTACATGGTTCTTATCACTTTCTATTCCCTCCATTTTCCGACTTGGTTTTACCTGGCTATTTTGGTTTTCTCATTCCCACAACTGTTCAAGATGATTGTAGTAAATGAGTTTTATAAATTAAATGGACAGAAAGCTTTAGCCCTATTAGCCTTCATTTTTGTTTGTATTCAGGGAGTTCTTGGTTATTCTCTAATCCCTAGCAGCGGTATCCAGGCGGCTATTGCGCTGAGGGTCGGAGCTTTTTTGATTCATTTGTTGACGCTTCAGTTTTTTTTAAGATACTATCGTTGAATGAGCTTACCGAGTACTAATAGTCCCTGCAATATCGTAGTAGTAGGATACCCTAAAAGTGGAACGACCTGGGTTTGCAGGCTGATTTCAGACGTACTCCAATGCCCATTTAATGGGAATTGGGGATTCGAAAACACAACAGATTATTACTTAGTAGAAGGTAAAGATCGGATGACGAACTTCGTTTGCTACAAATCCCATCACACCTACAAAAGGTTGTTTGATTGCTGGAGCATACAGCCCGATAAAATCATCTATCTCGTCCGTGACCCGCGCGACATTGTCGTTTCAGGCACCTACTTTTTTGATTCTTTTTTCAGGGTAAAAACGGGTTTGAGTAAACCGAAAAAGTATCTGCTGAAAACCAGCTTCGGAAAGAAATATTTGCAATACCGCATGACACAAGTGGTCTTGTATGGCAATGCCAAAATCGATAAATGGCTTGAGGATCCGTGGCTCGATCACTTTGATGATTACAGATCGCGCCCAGATGTGTTTGTAGTGAAGTATGAAGATTTTTTAGCTGACAGCTTATGTACTCTAAAGATCGT
The DNA here is from genome assembly GCA_964351595.1 of uncultured Roseivirgaceae bacterium. Taxonomy (GTDB): domain Bacteria; phylum Bacteroidota; class Bacteroidia; order Cytophagales; family Cyclobacteriaceae; genus UBA6059. The sequence goes on from CAYGOT010000001.1 coordinate 122,610, forward strand.
TCTCCAGTTTTTGGGGGCCGAGATAGATGATTCAAGAGTTCTTAGGTCAATTGACAGGCAGTCTTTCGAGAAGAGAAGGGAGTTAGCGAGGAAAACTGAGAACAAGGTCGACCTCAGGCTGCTGCGATCTGGAAAAATGGGCGAGTGGCGCAAAGAGTTGAATCAGGACTTAGTTGCAAAAATCGAAAGGGAAATTGGTGAGGCTTTAAGAGCGAACAACTACTCCTGATATCGTTTTATTAGCACAATTCTATTTTTATGGAGCCAATGCTCAAGTGTCACTTTCAACACTCCAAGGCCATATAGTAAGCTTCTGCTGAAGTTGATGGATGAAGAATGCTCCATGTATTTTGTGGGACATGTTATCTCAGCAATCACATGTCCTTTCATAATGATTTGGGAAAGTATTTGATTGTCAAATATGAAATCATCCGAGTTTGCCTCTATATTGATTTGCCTTATCACGTTGGCATCAAATGCCCTATACCCGGTGTGATATTCGGACATTTTTGCGTTTGTGACGAGGTTTTGGACGAAAGTCAAGAACCTGTTTGCCCAATACTTGTAGACGGGCATTCCTCCTTTTATTGCTCCATTACCCAGTATTCTGGAGCCGAGAACCACAGGAAAAATGTCCTGTGCGATTAGATAGGCCATACTGGGAATGAGGCTTGGTGCATATTGATAATCGGGGTGGAGCATTATGATTATATCGGCATTATGTTCCAGACTTTTCCGATAGCATGTCTTTTGATTTCCTCCATACCCGAGGTTTTTTTCATGAAGTATAATATGGGTTATACCCAATTCTTTTGCAACCGCTATCGTGTTATCCTGACTTCCATCATCGACCAATATAACTTCATCTACTATGTCCATTGGTATTTCCAAGTAGGTTTGTCTCAAGGTTTTGCCGGCATTGTATGCAGGCAAAACAACTATGATTTTCTTACCTAATAGCATCTCAGGTTGTCAATTTGCTTAGTCCGTAATTTCAATTAAAATGAAGACAATCAGTAAAATTATTGGGCCTACCTTAGTGTAAATGATCCATGCTGTAAAAAAGTTAAATCACAGAATTTACCCTAAGAAACTATTCTATGGAATAAAATGGGTAGTGCTGGGAGTGAATAATATTTGCAACCTGCATTGCAAAATGTGTGACGTGGGATTGAAGGTAAATGATACCAATTTTGCTGTTAACCTTACCGGCACCAAACCAATCAACATGCCGCTTGAATTGGTCAAAAGAGTCATTGATCAAACTTATAAATATTATCCAAAGGCAAAGCTCGGATATGCCTTTACAGAGCCATTGATATACCCTCATCTAATCGAGTCACTTCAGTATGCCAATGAGAAGAACCTTTTTACCACTATCACAACCAATGCGCTCAACCTGGAGCACAAAGCTGCTGATTTGGTACAAGCAGGGTTGAACGAAATATACATATCGCTTGATGGACCGGAGGAAATTCACAATAGCATTAGAGGTCATAAAAGCTCTTATTCGAGGGCAATAAGTGGGATTGAGGCCCTACTGGAAACAAAGAATCCTCCAGGTACTTCCATTTTTTGTGTCATTACAGAATGGAATATTGGACACTTAAAACGATTTGTTGAGGATGTCAGGCATTTACCACTTAAGGAAGTTGGCTTCATGCATACCAACTTCACCACCAAGGCGATGGCCGAGACTCACAATCAGTTGCTTCTGGGCGAGTATCCAGCTACTGTTTCCAATATGGATGAAATAGATTTCACCAAGATGGATCTGGAAGTATTACATCAAGAGATTGAGGAAATTACCCACACTGACTACCCCTTCGAGACGACATTTTCACCAGAAATTCATTCAAGAGCCCAGCTGGATAAATTCTATAATAGACCGGATATAAGTTTCGGCCGGAGGTGCAATGACGTATTCAACAACCTGATGATCAAGTCAGACGGTTCAGTGATTCCGGCTCATGGAAGGTGCTACAACCTTGCCATTGGAAATGTATACGATGAAAGCTTAAAAGATATATGGAATTCCAAGGTTGTCGCCAACTTTAGGGTTACGCTTAACAAGCATGGTGGATTGCTTCCTGCTTGCCTAAGATGTTGTAGTGCATTTTCATCATGAACAAAGTCTTATTATTCAATCCTTTTGCCGCTAAGAATGGCTATCGCATTCCAAATTCGATACTACAAGTAGCTGCTTCTATCAAAGGCAAATACGAGTTCGTATTTGTTGACGGTAACCGAGAAACCGATCCGTGGAAGAAGATCAAGACTCACCTGGATACCGGTGAGTTCAAGTTTTTTGGATGTACTGTGATGCCCGGCCCCCAACTAAAACAAGCCATTCCCTTCACAAAGAGGATAAAAGAGCAATATCCAAATATCATTAATGTATGGGGTGGTTATTTTGCGTCCAATCAATATGAATCGTCTCTGAAATCTGGGTTTGTTGATTTTATTATCAATGGACAAGGGGACTATGCTTTTCCACTTCTCCTCGAAATGATAGTCAGGGGACAAGGTGACTTTAATGCCATCAGCAACCTCATTTTTCTTGAAGGTGATCAAGTCGTAAAGACAAAAAAAGAGTTTGTTGGGGATCAGGACGGACTCCCCGACTTACCCTACGAGGAGCTTCATAGAGATTACCCTTTAAAAGGTTATCTCAAAAAGACCTTCCTAGGAAGTAGGACCGCAGCTTATCACGCTAGTTTTGGATGCCCATTCACTTGTTCATTTTGCGCGGTAGTGCCCATCTACAATGCCCGATGGAAAAGCAAGTCAGCAGAGCGTATCTACCGGGATATTAAATATTTAATTGAGGAACATGGGGCAGATGCAGTGGAATTTCATGACAACAACTTTTTTGTCAATGAAAAAATGGTCGTGGAGTTTTCCAGATTGGTCAAAAAGCACAACATAAAATGGTGGGGAGAAGGTAGAATTGATACTATCAATAAGTACAAGGATGAGTCGCTTGAAATCATGCGTGATGCGGGCTGCAAGATGATTTTCTTTGGGGCAGAGAGCAGCAACGATGAGATTTTAGAACAGATGGACAAAGGTGGCACCCAAACAGTCCAACAGATCAAGGATTTTGCAGATAGGATGAGAAGATTTGATATCATCCCGGAGTACTCCTTTGTACTCGGTATACCGCAGGCAACAGAACGTCAAGTTAGCGAACAGATCACCAGAGATATCGCTTTTATTAAGGAGATTAAGGTCATCAATCCTGACACTGAAATTATCATTTACCTTTACAGTCCGGTTCCCACCGAAGGATCAGAATTGTACAGCACTGTCAAAAAAGCTGGTTTTTCGTTTCCGGAAAAACTTGAAGACTGGCTCAGTCCCGACTGGGAAAACTTCGACCTGAGGAGAAATCCGCTAACACCGTGGCTGAAGCCCTATATGGTGGATCAAATTCAAGGTTTTGAGACTGTCCTAAATGGGTATTTCCCAACATGTTCGGACTATAAGCTTAGTGGTTTTCAGAGGAGGGCTATGAAGGTGGCCTCTTTTATTCGGTATAGGTTTGACCTTTACAGATGGCCCTATGAGCTCAAGTTCCTTCAAAAATATTGGCTCAAATACAGAAGGCCGGAGACAGAAGGTTTTGTAATGGAAGAGACATGATTTCATTACTCCAAAGAAGAGGCCTGAAGGTCTTTCATCCGATCTTGAGAAGAGCGGTCAAGATTTACTTGAAAAGTCCTAGAACCTATGTGCACAGGAAAATTAGGATAACAGTTATGCCAGGTGTTTTTCATCCGGGATTGTTTTTTAGCACCCGGGTTTTGATTGAGTTTTTGGAAGGTTTGGACCTGAGAAACAAAAGACTTCTTGAATTGGGTGCGGGATCAGGGCTCATCTCCATTTTTTGTGCTCAGGAAAAGGGGGCCACCGTTACCGCTTCGGACATTAATCCGGTGGCACTCAAATCACTGGAAGTGAACGCTAAAGTGAATAATGTTTCTATAAACATTTTGGAATCAGACCTCTTTGATCGCCTTAGAGTTGATGATTTCGATTTCATTATTATCAATCCCCCATACTATCCAAAGGAGCCGACTAACCTTGAAGAGCATGCCTGGTTTTGTGGCGAGGAGTTTGACTATTTCAAAAAGCTCTTTATTCATCTCAGGCTCTCAGACCTTAGCAGAATAATGGTATACATGATACTTTCGGAGGACTGTAAGATTGATACTATCGAATCCTTGGCTAAAGAAAAAGATTTACGGATGGATGTGGTCTATCAAAAGGTCATGTCAGGTGAAGTAAACTATGTTTTTAGAATAAGCTCTTGATGATCATCTAAAAAACGAAAAAGTTAGGCTCATGCATAGATAATTCTCGGGCTGATTCCGGGACCTCTATTGTAGCATACGGCGCTAGATGGTCAATATCCTTTCTGTGATATACGTTTTTGATATTGTATTCAAGCTGCGTGTGAGTAGGGATACCCTCCAGGATATCAGCCGCTTCATCTACATCCATATTCCATTCTTGTGCTATTCGTTCTAAGGACGGCTCCATAAAGTCAATGTATAGGTACTCAAGGAATCGATGATCCTGAAGGTTTGAAAAATTCACCTCACTTTTCAATGTATCTCTATAGTGGGCCAGATATTGATTTTGTACATTCAGTATTTCCATAAATTGTTGCTTGCTTAAGTAGTCCGCTCCGATAAGCACCGGGTTGTTGGTAAAAAATGGCTGAATGTTAGTTTCATGGCACCAAAGGCATTTGCTCGGCTTACCGGCTTGCGTAATTGAGGGATCAGCCGCAGCTTTTAAATATCCGGCTTTATCATATATACCAAACCGCAGTTGTCCATTAGACATAAAATCGAATACTTCGAATTCTTCGGCGAGAAAGGTGCCTTCCTCGAAAGAACCACTCCCTTCTGTTGCCAGATAAGCAATTTCTTCGACCTTATCCGCATCCGCAATCTCGATGAGTCTGTCGATGTTCGAAACCCCTGAGTTGATGACCCTCATCTTGCTATTTCCGAATTTATGCTTAGATCGAAAATCCATCAATGTCTCTGGTGCTCCGGTGATCTTGTAATAATGGTAGGAGCTATTGAGTGTGAGCATAATGAAGCGACCCATTTCGATGTAGTTGTGCATTGCATAAGCCTGACTTTGCTTTAGCGCCGCAATCACCGTTCCCAGGGCTTGTATAGCTTCGTCATTAAATCCAGCTTTAGACAAGTCCACTTCATATACATTTGAACCTATCCCTGTCATCATAAGCCGATCGAGTGAGCCGCTAGGTAGTTCTGCGCCTAAGGATGACAAAGCCCAGGCAAATCCGGTTTTGACTTCATCTTCAGATTGATTGAAACCTCCAATGAAAAATTTGAGATTGATGCTGGTCTCCGGAATCACGGGACTGACTAATTCGTTTGAGTGATTCGTACAGGCATTTACGAGAATCACTAGTATTCCGAATAAGCAATAACCCTTTATAAGTTTACTAGCCATAATAGTCAATTAGCACTTGGGCTCGACTTATAGAGTCTCATGATGAACCTTGAGAGGAATATCTTAAGCAGTAATTTGACCCTCTGCCAATCATAGGTATCGTGTTTATACAGGCTGATTTCTGAAGAAATCAATCGTATAGCATGTTTGTAAAATGCTTTTGGAAATGTTCGGCGAAAATCAATGTCCCTGTCGGTACTTGCGTTCCATTCCGGCTCCTCAGTGATCTTATCAGCAATTTCATTATAAAGTGAAGTCCCTTTGATTGGGTAAGCGGTCGTAACCGTGTAATGATCAGGATTGGACTGTTTTAGATGATGGATTGTTTCCAAAATATCCTCTTCGGTTTCGCCGGGGTAGCCTACCATAATAAATGTTCCCGTTTCTAAGCCTGCTTTTTTGCCTTCGACAATCATACTTCTTACTTGATCCACGGATACCCGGCGATCCATTTTATCAATGACGGCCTGAGACCCACTTTCTGCTCCTATCCATACCCGAAAACATCCAGCTTTTTTGAGTTGGGCGATCACATGCGCATTGAGTCTATCTGCCCTTGTGATGCACTCAAATTTTATCTTGACTTTTCTAGCTTCTAATTCTTCAACAAAAGCATCCAGCCACTTATGACTAACGTTGAATACATCGTCAACAAACCAGTAGGTATCCGGATTGTATTTCTCTTGTAACCAGACGAGTTCATCTACCACCTTTTCAGGTCGTCTTCTGCGGTAGCTTTGACCATACACGGCAGTACTACACCACTTGCAGGTATATGGACAGCCACGTTGAGTGCTTATGTTGAGTGCGCTTTCACCATGGTGCGCTTTCCAGACAGACATGTATTGAGTGATATTGATCGCCTCTCTATTCGGCATAGGTAGTTCATCAATGGACTTTATCTTTTGACGCATTCGGGTAGTGATTTCTACACCATTTTCGTCCCTGTAGGCAATGCCATCTACCGTTGAAAGGTCCTTTGATGGATCCCCAAGGCAATAGACCAACTCCAACATGGTTTGCTCCCCCTCCCCAATCACTAAGATGTCAGCGCCATACTTCAGATAGTTAGTGACATTGTAGGTGACGTCCGGTCCTCCTAAGACAATTTTCACATTGGGAAGGAGTGTCCTGGAGGATTCAATGAGTTGGAGAACGCTAAGCTTGGTCATCAAATTGGTATAGATCGCCAGTATGTCAGGCTGTTCCTCTCTTATACTGGCGATGAGCTGTTCGTATGAAGAAAATGTGCTGTCAAACACATGGTTATCAACCTTATTTTCATTGAGGTAGGCTGAAATATATAGTAACCCCAGAGGGGGATAGGGCTTCATTATTTTCTTCTCCCTTGGGTCGCTATTCAGAAAATAGCCATGCGTGAGAAAAACCTTCATTTCAGCTGATATTGGATAAAAAAATGATCAGAAAACCTGGCCTGCCAGGCAAATCTGGCAAAGTGCTTTTCAAGGTATCCCAATAATTTTAAAAAGATCGGATGCCTGCAAAAGAATGATTCCAGATAGGAAGGCGGCACGAAAAAACCTACTGGCTTCAGCATCATTTCTCGGTAGGACGATCCCAATGCCCTGCTGAATTGCTTAGGGGAGTAATACCATGTTTTTACAGGTTGCCCTGAGACATTGGCTATGGCCACCCCTCTGCTCCTTCTCAATGCCTGTGCTATTTTCCCTTTAAATGATAGGTAGATGAATTCCCAGACACAAAACTTCGGCATTACTACGGCAATGAAAGAACCATTAGGTTTCAAAATTTTAGCAACAGACTCGCCGAGTTTGGAGAGTGAATGATGGTCTATACAGTTGACTCCTCCGAAATTGGAGAAAACCAGGTCAAAGTCATCACCCAGGGCCTCTGTGTCAATGTTGGTAAGGTCTATTTGCAGAAAGTCTATGCTCATCTCAGAGGCCTTACCCCGAGCTATACCGAGCATATTTGACGAAACGTCCGAGGCTACCACTTTGTGACCCTTTTTGGCGAGCATCAGGGCATCTTCACCTGTGCCACAGTTGAGTTCTAATATTTTCAGTTCTTTACGATTGTTCAAGGCTTGATCAATGTATTGCCAGGTTTTACCCCGCTGTAGTGTACCAATGTTGGAGAGGGTAAACTGCCGATCATAAGTACTTGCGGCGATATCAAAATCAGCACCCATTATTTAGCTTGGGCTAATTTCTTGAGTTGAAAGTTGCTCAACAAAGTAAGTGGGATGTGAAGACCAAGAGAGAATATGTCCTTTATATTTTTTGCGGTAGCCGACTTAGGCTTAGTAATCAAGTTTTTCATTAGAAGAAGGCCCCTCTTGATCCGGTACCTGTGGTATAGATGGCGATGTAGCTTCTTGTAAAAAGCAGACGGAAAAGTATTTTGAAACATCAGGTCAAGGTCATCTGAATCCGTCCAGTTGGCCTTATTCTCAAGGTCTTTTTTCACAACATCGTAAAATTTGGTGCCTGGCAATGGATACGATACTGAAACACCTAGTTTGTCCGGCATCATTCTGAGTACCAAATCGATGGTTTTTTGGATGTCTGACATTGTTTCACCCAGATAGCCAAACTGAATGAAAAAGGCGACTTTGACGCCCTTGGCTTTCAGAAGCTCAGTAGACTTCTCGATCTGCTCAATAGTCGTTCCCTTCTCCATGTCGTCAAGTACTCTTTGGGAGCCTGATTCTGCTCCAATCCAGACCTCATCAAGTCCAGATTCGACTAGCGCGATGATATTATCTTCCTTCAGGAGTAGATCAGCTCTCGACTGAATTTTATACCAAATCTTAAGATCCCTCTTTTTAAGTTCCTCTTTGAACTTTTGCACCCAGCCAGGCTTCAGCCCGAATATGTCGTCACACATCCAAAAGTGGTCTACCCCATGTTTTTCGGCGTGGAACTGAATTTCGTCTACTACTTTTTCTGGTGACCTTGAATTGTACCTATTTCCATAAATCGGTTTTGCACACCAGTTGCACTTGTAGGGACATCCCCGCGTAGTAGCAATATTAAGGTGAAAAGCACCCTTCCATAGTTTTCTATATGCCTCGACATCAACCAGGTCCCAAGCTGCCTGCGGAAGGGCATCCAGTTGGGTATTGACACCTCGAGGAGATGAGGTTTTTACCTCGCCTTCACGCATGAAGCAGACTCCAGGAATGTGCTGTCCATTACCGCCAGAGTCAAGATTTTCGATTAGCTCCTTCAGCGTTAGTTCCCCTTCGCCTTTGAGCACAAAGTCAGCACCATTTTGCAAATACTTTTGACTATGGTCAGTAGCATCAGAACTACAAGTAATAGTAGTTGCACCTATTTTTTTTGCTAGCCGCTGCATTTCAAAAGCTGACTCCCTCATTGTGGTAAGGCACATTTTAGTTAAATAATTGAAGCCATCATCAAAAATCACAAAATATGATGGCTCAAAATCCACTAGTCGGCTCTCTAGCTCAGTAGCAGATTTTTTTAGGCCAACGTCAAACAGTTGGACTTCATATCCCTCATGGCGCATCAAAGAGGCCGCAGTGATAGTCATCAGCGGAGGGTAAGGTTGTCTTATCTTCCATTGCTTTGGGTCTAGCCTATAAAAGTAAGAATGACTAAATAAGATCCTTCTCATTTGTTTCTAGCTGATACTTGTAAAACAATTCCTGATGTTCTTTGTCGTGAACGTTTGCGTCTGGGTTGAAAGCGAAACTATTCTTTGGTGGGAAAAGGAAATCTATGATTTCCTCCGAAAAGTAATTGGGAAATTCTGTCTCATAGACCTCTACAAACCTTTGCCTGATAGCCTCCTGATAACCGCCGTTTGGATTTGAGATTCTTTTAGGGTTGCATTTTTTTGTTGGGTCAAAACCCCCAAAGGCCTCCAACAAGGCAGAGATTTCCATTCTCTTCAGTGCTCTTCCGACACAAAAAATCAGAAAGCATGACCAGTTGATCGGTGCTAGAAGTGAAATCCAGGAAAATGACTTTAGTTCTACTTCGTTTATGGGTGCAACTGATTTTGGCTTATAGTATCCCTCGTACCAATGATTGTGGGCTTTAAAGTGCCTAAAAACTCCATCATCGTACACTGTCTTCAGGTTATTGATTTCCGTAGCAGTGTAAAAATTCTTGTTGTAGACTTCAAGAAAAGTTTCATCGGTTACATAGTTAAAGCAGTAAAAGTGATGTCCTCTGAACAAGCTTTTTAAGTTTTTGATAACCCTTTCAAAAAGAAAAAGGATATATATGCAATTTGATCTACAAATCACGAAAAGATCCAGATCGACGAATCCTTCGTGTTTACCATTTTGAATGCCCGTAGGATTATTGGCAGCAACAGATCCGGATATCCCGATATATCTGATAAATGGCATCCGCCCCAATAGTTTTAGGGTGCTATTTCCTTGATTGATAAGCGATTGTGATAATTGATCCTTTTGCTCTTGTTGGTCTATTATGGTGCTGTTTCTCTTGACACATACCATACCCTTATTTACTGAAACGAGATTTTCTTCTTTTAACTCTTGGATCGCTGCTTCGAATTCTTTCTGGTTATGAGCATCAATTCCTAACCATTTTTGGCATTCGCTTATCCGTAGAGGGGCATTGAACACGTTTCTGTAGGAAAGATGAATTATGATTTTCTGTTTGATAGAAAGATGAAAGAATTGATTCATAAGAATACATTGGAAATTACAGAAAATAAGAAAATGACCTAAGCCAATGTCGGATTAATGATGGTCTTTGTCGGATTTTTTTTACCTATCAAAGTATTCAACCCTTCTTTCATTTTACTCAAGTTTCCCATCGATCGTTTACATTGATGCGAAAGTTGAATAAATCATCCCACCTGCTGCGGCCCTCTGGTTAATATGAGATAGGCTATTTTTTTAGGCATTAATGAATTCTGTCAAAAGTTGAGATAGAAAGGCAGTGTCAGGACTACTAACAAAGCTTTGCTTAGCTGCTTCCATTTTTTCGGTACTTATCTTCTCTGGTCTGCTTTCAAATACTGCCTGGTTATACGTTTTGCTAAACTCAGGATGCCCCTGAATACCCAGGAAGTTTGACCCTACCGTGAAAATGCCTACTGGGCAGGTAGATGAGCTTGCCCATACCTTTGAATTTGAGGGTAATTCGGCAACCTGATCCTGACAGAGCATCAGTACATTGAATGTACTGACGTTCTCTTCTATCCAGGGTAGCCTTTCAGATATGCCAAATGTATGAACTCCAATCAGATATCCATGTGATGATTTGTTCACTACGCCTCCCAGCGCGTGTGCCATCATCTGATGGCCGAAGCAGCTACCGACAAATTTTTTTCTAGAGTTGAATATGTCTCTGGTAAATTGAGACAGGTCATCAATCCATTCAATCTTTTCGTAGACGGAGTGTTTTGACCCGGTACAGATAAAAGCGTCATAATCGTTGATGTCAGGAAACTGCCTATCACAAACAAACCAAGCGTCCATGGTTAGTGTGGGCAGGAGCTTTTGGAACATCATGGGGTAGTCCCCATGAGCGGCAACAAGATCCTCTCTCACATGATCACAGACGAGTAGCGCTACTTTCATTATTGCGGTAGCTTGAGATGAAAGGACTTAGGTCTGGTCAGGTGCACATAGCCTAGGGGACTGAGCGTGCACCCCCTACCGGAATCTTTAACCCCCGTCCACGCCAACTCAGGGTCGAGATAGTCGCAGCGATTCATAAACCAGGTGCCCGTCTCGATCTGATCCCCAATGGTGATAGCCTTTTCGACATCTGCCGTCCATATACTAGCGGTGAGGCCATAGCGGCTGTCGTTCATGAGCTGGATCGCCTCTTCGTCATCTTTGACTGACATAATACCTATGACTGGTCCAAAAGTTTCCTCTTTCATCAGGTCCATGTCATGATCAACATCGACCAGCGCATGGGGAGCAAGGTAAGGGAGTTGTAGTTCAGGGAAGTCGCCGCTTCCCACGAGCAGTTTAGCTCCCTGCGCTATGGCAGACTGTACCTGCTGTTGTGCTCTTTCTGCATTGGCCACCCTAACCATCGGTCCAAGCATCGACGCTGGATCAAGTGGGTTGCCTATCTGATAGGTCTTAGTTAATGAGACAAACTCCTTCACAAACTGATCATAGACTGACTCATGAACATAAATCCTCTCTACACCACAGCAGGACTGTCCCGAGTTGAAGAACGCGCCATCCACCAGATTCTCTATGGCTTCTGATAGGTTGGCGTCCGCGCGGACATAGGCCGGGTCTTTACCACCCAACTCCAGCCCGGCTGAGATGAACCTACCGGAAATGGCTTGCTGCACTGCCCGTCCACCTTCGACCGATCCGGTAAATGCCACATAGTCTACAAGGGGGGCTTTGATCATATTTGCCACCTGATCATGATCAATGTGGAGATATTGGAAAACACCTTTGGGTAACCCCGCTGCGTCAAATACTTCAGCATATCGCTCTGCGCAAAGTGCAGTTTGTTCAGCCATTTTTAGAATAACGGAATTTCCTGCCATGATTGCAGGAATAATTGCATTGACGCTGGTGAGATAAGGGTAGTTCCAGGGTGCTAGGACCAATACAGTCCCTATCGGCTCGTGACGGATGAATCGTTGAAAGCCTTGTTTTTCAGAAGTGACCTGATCAGCAAGAGCTGCCTCGGCAATTTCGATCATATACCTGGCTCGTTCAGCAAAGCCACTTTTGATCTCGTTAGGGGTATACCTGATGGGTCTGCCCATCATCTGTGTGATCTCCTCCCCCCAGGTGTCGGCGTGATCTACGAAATAGTCAACTGCCTTGGTGCAAATAGCCGCTCTTTCTGATAGGGGTGTTTCCTTCCATTTCTTTTGTGCGATATATGCTGCCTGGAGTGCCTGATCAATTTGCTGATCATCGTGGTAAGTCCTTTCGGCGTATATCTTACCTGAACCCGGGCTTATGATACTAAATCCTTTTGCCATATTACTCCGGAGTGACATAGGCAGCTGTGATACCACCATCTACGAGAAATTCTGTGCCAGTGACATATGAGGCGTCATCTGAGGCGAGGAAGAGTGCCGCTTTGGCCATCTCATCAGCTTCACCGAACCGTCCCATGGGGATGTGCACCAATCTTCGCTGCTTTTTAGCCTCGGTGTTCAGGAATTTCATAAGTAGCTCAGTGCGTAGTGGACCCGGACATAGCGCATTGACGCGGATGCCCTCACGGGCATGAATGACAGCCAATTCCCTGGTAAGTGAAAGCACCGCACCCTTACTGGCAGTATAGGCAATTTGTGGTGTGGCGGCTCCCAGCAGCGATACAAAGGAAGCTGTGTTGATGATGCTGCCCCCGCCGGCGTGCTTGAGTGCGGGGATACCATATTTACAGCCAAGGAAGACTCCTTTAGCGTTGATGTTCATCGTTAGATCCCAGGTGTCTTCAGAGGTGGCCTCAGCATTATCGTCATTGGAGTCCATGATGCCAGCATTATTGAAGAGGATGTGCAATGCACCGTACTCTTTTTCAGCTACCGCAATCATATGTTCACAGTCCGCGGCTTTAGATACATCCGCCTTCACGAAAATAGCCGCTCCACCAGCAGATGTGATTTCATCTACGGTAGCCTGACCTTGACTTTCATTGATGTCGGCCACCACTACTTTGGAACCTTCCTTAGCAAAGAGTAAGGCGGAGGATTTACCAATCCCGCTACTGCCACCGGTGATCAAACTGACTTTATTCTCTAGTCTCATATAGATATTTTATACTAATCGTCAATGATTGCCGATTAGTGGTTGAATTTACTCCAACAATTAAATTTCGAAAACCAACGGGCTACATTCTTGATGAGAAATCTCATCTGCTACCATCTATAAGTTAAGATAATTTGCAATGAAATTTAAGATAATTTGCAGTTAAAATGCAAATTATCTTAAATTTGAGGTGTGTGGATTGTTAGAAAAAAGCTAGTGAAGCTAGAACAAGCTGTCGAGACCCGTCCATCAATACTACTGACGGGCGTGAGACAAGTTGGTAAAAGTTCGCTGCTACGAAAGATGTACCCAAAGGCGGATTACATCACCTTTGATAAGGTTTTGTTAGCGGAGGAGGCTACCAACAATACAGAAAAGTTTCTTAATCGACTGACCAACCAAACGATCTTGGACGAGGTGCAATACGTGCCGGAGCTATTTCGTGCGCTGAAAGTGAAGATCGATGAAAATCGCAGCAAAAATGGTCATTGGTTGTTGACGGGTAGTCAGCAGTTTCAAATGATGAAAGAGGTCAGTGAGTCGCTGGCCGGAAGAATCAGGATGATCAACCTCTATCCACTCGGAGCAAGTGAATTGCAGACAGCAGGGCTCTTGAAACAAAAAAGGGATTTGCTTTGGAAGGGTGGGTTTCCCGAAGTTTGGGCTCAAAAACTTCCTGTAGATGAGTTTTTCGAAGATTATATCGATACCTACCTGGAACGTGACCTTAAGCGTATTTTGAATATTGCCAATCTGACTGACTATAGAAAACTATTGGCACTGCTCGCCATTCGTGCCGGGCAGCTCCTTAATTATTCTGAGCTATCAAAAGATTTAGGTGTAGCTGTTAATACTGTCAAATCATGGGTTCAAACACTAGAAATAGCCGGATTGATTTTTCTGCTACCACCTTATCACAGCAACCTTGGAAAACGCCTCATTAAGTCTCCCAAAACCTATTTCTGTGATAATGGACTTCTTTGTGCTTTGTTGAATTTACGTTCACTAAGAGATGTTGATAACTCTCCTATTCTGGGATCCATCTGGGAAAACCTTGTCTTTACAGAATTTCTTAAGGAGGATTATCTGCCGGGTAAAAACATGTATTACTATCGTGATCAAAATGGTGTGGAGATCGACTTTGTACTGGAGTCCTCCGGCCAAACCTTTTTGGTAGAAGCCAAGAGCAGTGAGCGACCCGATGAACGTAAATTGAACTTCAGGAAAGTAGCGCCCCTATTTGATTTTCCAGTGCAGAAGATTCTTGCCTGCGGCATAGAGGAAAAGGGCACTTTTCATTTCAAGAACTATAAAGTTTATAACCCCCTTTTTGGTGAGCCTTTTGATTGGGATTGACTATATCCTCTCAAAATACCGCTTGCGTTCCCAGTCAGTTACTGATTTCTGATAAGGGTTTTCACTATCCTGATGATAGTGACTGTAACTCAACGGTTCAAATTCAGACTGCTGTCATTCCTTTTGGATGGCTTCCCCTTAGAAAACGTCCCGCTTAATCCCGAAGGGATGTCATGGTTCTGGAAGAAATCATGCAACAATGGCAACCCCGAAGGGGTGACATCATTCCAACCATTCAAAGAGATATCGCTCATCATGATCAATCTCGTACTTCTTCAAGAATTCATGATACTCTTCCCTGAATGATTTTTTGCGGTGGTGTTCCTCTTGATTTTCGATGTATCTGTAGACCGCACCCAATTGTGATTGGGCGTAAGAAAAAGCTCCATATCCTGATTGCCATTGAAATTTTGAGGCTAGCCACTTTTGCTCATTGATGAATTTGCTGGAGTTGTTTTTGACATCCCGCACCAGATCTGACAGTGCTGTGGCGGGGTTCAAGCCGATGAATAGATGCACATGGTCACTCACTCCGTTGATGATAATGGATTTACTGCCTTTGTCGGTGACAATTCCTGACATGTACTTGAATACTTCTTGCCTCCATGCTTTGCCTAGCAGGCCTTGGCGATGCTTCACCGCAAAGACGCATTGGATGTAGATCTGTGTGTAAGTGCCTGCCATGGTTTCACCCCGTCGTGGTTTTTAGTGTCTAAATTTGGTTTTGCGTTTATCATCATGTCACCCCTTCGGGGTTTAAAGGTTAATTTGGTATGATGTCGTTATAATAATTTCATCCCTTTGGGATTCATTTCTTTGGATATCGAAGGACCTGATTACAAATCATATTATTAAATCCTCTCAAAATACCGTTTGCGCTCCCAGTCAGTTACTGATTTCTGATAAGCGTCTATCTCTGTCTGGTAAAAATGACTGTAGTGCTTCACTACTTCCTTGCCGAAGGCTTCCTCAGCAAAATCACTTGAATGAAAATGAGCTATGGCGTGCTGTAAGTTCATGGGCACTTGTGCAAGGTGAGAAGCAGCATACACATCACCTTCAAAGCAGTTGGGTGGTGTAACTTCCTCCTTGATCCCTTGCAGGCCAGATGCTAAAGAGGCCGCAAATGCCAAATAGGGGTTGCAGTCTGCACCGGGAATCCTGCATTCTATTCGCAAGCTACTGCCACTACCAACGACCCTGAAGCCTGCTGTGCGGTTGTCCCGACTCCAGGCTAGTCTGGTGGGCGCCCAGGAGCCGGATATGTACCTTTTGTATGAATTGATGGTGGGTGCATAGAAGACCATTACATCAGGGGCGTACTTGATCCAGCCTCCCAAAAACCATCCAAATAATTCAGAGGCTTGGACCGGCCCAAAATCCTTGTCTCCGACAAATGCATTCTTGCTGTCTTTCCAAAGGCTGATGTGGATATGACAGCTACTGCCCGCCTGATCTTCATGAAACTTGGCCATGAACGTGACAGACAGGCCGAAGGCATCTGCCAGTTCTTTGAGGCACTGCTTATATACAATATGACGATCTGCCATTTGCATGATATCACTATACTGAACGTTGAGCTCGTGTTGGCCGAGCCCCCATTCACCCTTGGAAGTTTCGACGGGCACGCCTGAATTTTTGAGATGCCTGCGAGCTGCAGCAGTGAAGTCCTCCGTGCGGGTGCCTTGCATAATGTGATAATCCTCCAGGTACCAACCTGCGGGCTCAAGGTCTTGAAAATGCTGGTCGGATGCCGTGCGGTAGTCGGTATTGAACAGATAATACTCTAGTTCGGAAGCGGCCATCACCTCAAAACCTGCTGCTGCTGACTTCTTAATTTGAGCAGAGAGGATGGAACGGGGCGCCACATTTACAGGTAGGTGATCCTTCTCAGAGAACACATCACAAACCACCAAAGCCGTGCATTCCAGCCAGTCTGCAATACGTAGAGTATTAAAATCGGGAATGAGGTGGAAGTCTCCATAGCCCAGCTCCCAGTTGGCAAAATCATAGCCTGGAACAGGCTCCATCTCCATGTCAGTGGTGAGTAGATAATCGCAAGCGTGCGTGCCATGATCGCGCACAGACTCCAGGAAGAACCCTGCGTCGTAGCGCTTGCCCATCATCCGGCCATAGTGATCCGTAAAAGCAACAATGACGGTTTCTATTTCCTCGGCATCCACCTTGCTGGTGAGGCCGTCCAAAGTAAGCATTCCTTTAGTTTTCATGATCTGTGCTGGGTTGGTACATGATGGTAAACCAAATATAAGCCACTAGCAGTAGTCCGGCGTAGACCATGGCTAGCATTGGATTGTAGATAGTAATCGAGACCAGGGCGACTGAGCTGATGACCAAAGCTATAATGGGCGAAGCAGGGTAGAGCGGTACTTTGAAGGGTCGCTCCATATCTGGGAATGACCTTCTCAACTTGATCATCGAGATCATGGATATAATGTAAAGTGTCAATGCTCCGAAGCACGCGATGGTGATGATTTCACCCGTCTTACCAGAAAGCAATGCGATGATTCCGATCCCGGTGTTGATGAGCAATGCATTGGCTGGGGTCTTGAACTTGGGATGGACTCTACCGAAAACAGGAGGTGCAAATCCCACTCTTCCAAACTCGAACGTCGCGCGACCGGCGGCCAGGATAATCCCGTGAAAGGAAGCTATCAAGCCAGATAGTCCAATCAGGCTGATAACTTTAAATGTGATATGATTTTCGCCCACAGCTTGCATTAAGGCCAGCGGCAATGGTGAGTCTGAGGGATCTCCTGTTTGCGGATCGATTACTACTGTTTCCCATCCATTGACTCCTACCGAGAATGTGAAGGTGAGGAGGCACAGTACGATGAGCGTGAGGATGGCAGAGCCAAATCCGATGAGGATATTCTTTTGAGGATTGACCGTCTCCTCGGCTACATTGGCTACTCCTTCAATGGCCAGGAAAAACCAAATGGCGAAAGGGATGGCCGCAAAGGCGCCAGGCCAGCCATTGGGCAATGGATTGCTGGTGAGGTTGGCTACTTCGAAGCTATTTGCGGTAGCGAAAAAGAAGAGGACCAGACCCAGGACTGCCAATAAAGTCACTACGAGTTCAAAAGTGGCGGCTGCTTGTACGCCGTAGATGTTGAGTGCAGTGAAGATCAGGTAGAAGACTATTGCGGTAGCGAGAATGGAAAGAGACGGGAAGAGGAGCTGTACATATGCACCAATGGCAAAGGCAATGGCTGGCGGGGCGAAGATGAACTCAATGTTTTGCGCCATACCGGCAAAAAAGCCCCACTGCCTGCCGAGTGCCTTGTGGGCATAGTCGAATGCGCCTCCGGCCTTGGGAATAGCGCAGGCCATCTCGGTGTAGCAGAAGGTGAAGGTCAGGTACATGAGGATGATAAACCCGGTAGCGACAGCCATACCGAGCGTGCCGCCCTCCTTCAATCCCAGATTCCACCCAAAGTACATACCGGAGATCACGTACCCTACGCCCAGGCCCCATAGCATGACAGGGCCAAGCTTGCGCTCTAGTTGTTGGTCTGGGGGTGGTGGTGTGGATGACATCCACTAAAAATAGAGAGAATGGGGCACAATGTAGCGTATGGGCCACAGTTGATTTTGATAAAAATGGAGACGAGTTCCGAATGAGTTGAGGCGGGTAATTGTATTGGCTATTTAATATTCGTACTTTTATACCCAATCTTTGAAAATCACAATTCTATTGAAGCTTCAAGTGCTCTTTTTTGGGTTGCTCATGATGGCCTTGCCTAGTCTCGGTCAGGAGATTACTGGCCGGACTTGGGTCAATGCTGATCATCAGACTATGGAGTTAGATGAGGATACGGCCAGATTTCAGCATCAGGGTAGGAAGGAGCTTTTTGCGTACATTATAGATGGTGATAAGCTGGACCTGACGGGTGCTGCTGGTGAGTTGCTGTCCTTCCAAATCGAGATGAGCGGTGATAGTCTGACCCTTCATAAATGGGTAGTGCCCAACTCCTCTGAGGTGAAGACGGCTGAAAATGAAAATGGAATACGACTCAATCTATCTATGAAGCTCAAGGACTATGAGATGCTGCGCTTTGCTGACGCATCCTCATTGGTGAAGTCCTATGATGATTTTGAGTCGCTTCAGTTCAGGTCAAATGCTTGTATGGGCACCTGCCCGGTCCTGGATATTACCATCAATTCAAATCGTGAAGTGAGCTTTAAAGCAGAGGCGTATGCCGACCATCTAGGTACGTATACCTCGCAGCTGGACAAAGCACAAATGCACCAAATCTGTGAGCTTGTGAAGCAAGGTGACCTTCAAGGATTGAAGTCAAGACTTAAAACGCCACTTGACTTTCCGACCTATTATTTGACCATTGACTATGGAGATGAAAAGGCTGAGTATAGCGGCTACTCGTTGTACGAACCTTTGAATCAATTAATACAGCAGTTTCTTGATTTTGATACTACTTTGAAATTGAAGAAATTGGAATGATAAATCTACATCTGAGAACCCCTCATCTTATGAAACAGCTTTACTATTTCAGTGCCTTTTTTCTTATTTGTTTTTTCTCGATTCTTGATTCAGTTTTTGGGCAAAAAATAGAAAGATACGAAATGCAGCGGTTTGAGTCCAACGGGAAGGTTTATAACCGAATAAAAGTGAATGCCCCGGTTTGTGAATTACCCGCAAGCTATCAATCTGAAGAGAAACTCCTACTTAAGGCTTTATCACTGAGAACCGCTTACCAACCTGACCTGCTAAATTCCATTACACCAACAGCTACATTTGAGGTTGTTTACGATAACGATTTCCCCGAGGCTGGAAAAACAGCATTTCAATTTGCATTAGACATTTGGGCGCGCACAATAGTTTCTACTGTTCCGATAAAAGTTGAAGCTAACTATGAACCATTGGGGCCAGGCTCCTTAGCTAATGCTCGTTCACTCTTTATTTATCCTGACCCGGATAATGCACCTTTTGCAAACACCTTCTACTCTTCTGCACTATCAAACGCCTTGGCAGGCACAGATATCGATACTAATTCAGGAGATGTCGAAGTAAATATGGCAGATCGAAACGATTGGTATTTCGGTACCGATCCCAATGGGCTGCCTTCTGACAAGTTTGATTTTACGTCCACAGCGCTACATGAACTCGCCCATGGTCTGGGTTTTTCTGGTACGGGTTCTTCTGACGATACTGAGGGTTCTTGGGGTGTTGGGAATGACAAAGAACCAATGGTCTACGATCGATTCGTTAAAAATGGATCAGATGTGGAATTAACTTCGTTTACCGGAAACGATAACCCATCAGCCGCTTTGGATATCTACTTAACTAGCCAAGATCTTTTCTTAACTGGCCCCAACGTCTTGGCGGCTCATAGTGGTCCTGCACCGATCCATGCACCAGATCCATTTAATCCAGGATCAAGCTTTTCGCACTGGTCGGATGATTTTGATAGCACTGATGATGCATTTATGACTTTCAGTTCGTTTAGCGGTGAGATAACTAGAACCATTGGCCCAGTCACCCGGGCTCTTTTCAAAGACATGGGTTGGCAGCTCAATGAACTCGCTGCTCCGACAACCAGAGCAACAAATGTCCAGTTTTCCAATGTAGGTCTTACCCAAATGACGGTCTCATGGACAAATGGTGACGGTAGCCACAGGATAGTAGTGGCTCGAGAAGGAGTAGAACCAACTAGTACGCCAGCAGACGGTACGGATTATGCCGCGGATGCGAACTTTGGTTCAGGTGAAGTCTTGGGTGATGGTGTCGTTGTGTACAATGGTGATGGTAATTCATTTACGATGACTGGGCTCAACCCTAGTACTACCTATGTTGTCATAGTTTATGAATACAATAACGTGACGGATGAGTTTCTCTACAAGACAGATGGTACTGCAGCAGGTGTACAAGACACAGCTGCCCCACTTGCTGCCCCGACTACCAGTGCTTCCAACCTGCAGTTTACGAATGTCGACCTTACCTCAATGGACGTGTCCTGGACCAATGGCAATGGCAATAATCGCATCGTACTGGCTCGTGAAGGAGCTGCTCCTACTGGTAGTCCTGTAGATGCTACAGACTATGCGGCGAATGCTGACTTCACCGCAGCACCTGTGCTTGGTGACAGTAAAGTAGTGTATGACGGAGCTGGTAGTTCATTTACGATGACTGGACTCACGGCAAGTACCACTTACCATGTAGCGGTCTATGAATACAATAATCAGACGGATGAATTCCTTTACAAGACTGATGCACCCGCAATCGGCAATAAAGCGACAACTGATCCTGACCTGACTCCTCCAGCGATTGCCGGAGGTGGTTTGGATCCGGCGAACAATGCTACGGAGGTGTTAATTACCACCGATTTGTCCATCGAGTTTGATGAACCTATTCAAAAGGGCACGGGAAATATTACTGTTTTTGATGGGGCTGATCAACTGCTTCAGACAGTAGCTTTGACTAGTGATGATGTAAGCGTAGAGGGCAACACCGCCATTATTGACTTACCAGAATATCTGCCTAGCAGCACAACTATATATGTGCAAATTGCTGCTGGAGCATTTGAAGATGCGAGCAGCAACGCCTTTGTAGGAATTAACGACAACACCACATGGACATTTGCTACGAGTGCATTTGATTGTAGTGGATTTACTGTTGATAATGTCACTATCACAGTTGACTCGGAAGAAACCAGCTGTGATGCGCCTAATGGGTCATTGTCCGCAACAGTAGATGTTGGTGGAGGTCCGGTTACAAATGGATATATCTTCACCTGGTACAACTCAGGTGATCTGAATACACCTATTGGTGATGCTGCTCAGATCGACGGTCTTGCTGCTGGAAATTATACGGTATTCGTCGAAGATGAGGCCACAGGCTGTGAAGTCACGAAGGAGGAGACGATCGTCACCAATAAAGTTGATCCTGTGCTTGATCAGGGGTTTGTATCCGACTCGGAAGTTTGTTTTGGTATCCCCGATGGACAGATTGATATCACCGCTGATGGTGGACAAACCAACGGCTACACCTTCGAGTGGTCAATTGGAGGAGTGGCCAAAGCTACTCCGGATTTTGAGGGTGGAGGTACTTACGATGGCCTGGGTAATGGCAATTACACCGTAGTGGCTGTGAATAACATTACTCTTTGCAGGTCAGAGAGTGCTACCTTCACAGTAGGTACTGACACTACAGATCCTGTCCTAGGAGACGCTACTATAGTGCCCAACGGAGGATGCGGAAGTCCTAGCGGACAACTCAGTATTGCCACAGATCAAGGTCAGACCAACGGTTTCACATTCAGCTGGTGGAATGGGGATACTAACATCGGGCAAGCTGATTTTGCAGGTGGTCCAGTTTACTCCGGGCTGGCCGCTGGTGAATATACGGTGCAGGTACAAAGTGACGCTACCGGGTGCATATCTGAGACTCGAACTTTTGAGGTTACTACAGCGGCACAAGACATTCCGGTAGTGGATGCAGTGGTCACCAATGGCCAGGGCTGTGCACTACCCGGTGAGGGCGAGGTGAGAGTCACTATCTCTTCTACCAATGCGCCTTCCGCTTATAATGTTCAGATTCTGCAAGGGCAGACCGTGGTGCAGCAAGAGACAGTGACCAATGGACCTGCGGGCATTACACTGGATGGTTTGCTCGATGGAAGCTATACTGTCAGGGTCACAGACAATGATAAAGGTTGCTCAACCGACAAGCCTATTACCGTTGCGTACACAGCGATCCCATTGACGGTACCCCAAAATGTGACTATCGGAGACATTACAGACGAGACTGCTACTGTCAATTGGAATGCAGTAGCTGCTGATGCTACCTACGAAATTCTCTATGAGACGGCTAGCAGCGATATACTCTCTGAAGTTGGAACTGCAGGTAGCAACTCATTTGCGATAGCAGGTCTTACCGATAGTACGGTATATGAGGTGAGCGTACTTACTGTCTGTGATGATGGTGGTACGCCTGCTAAGTCTGACTATTCGGCGGTGAAGACTTTCAAGACATTGCTGCTCTGTGGTGCGGATAAGACAGCAGCCCCAACGTGGTACAAAGATGCTGATGGTGACGGTGTGGGTATCTCCAATGATATTATCATCGCCTGTGAAAAGCCAACCGGATACGTTGAAGATGATGGTGATTGCAATGATGCCGACCCGGATGTCTACCCCGGAGCACCAAAGCTGCCTGATGGCAAGGACAATGACTGTGATGGTATTGTTGATAAGGCTAATCAGTCTATCGATTTTGCCCTTATCAGTAATAGCCTGGTGAGTGACAACATTATCGAGCTTGTTGCTGAGGCCACTAGCGGTTTGAATGTAACCTTTACTGCTGTAGGGCCTGTGACGATTGCAGGTTCCACCGCTGAGATAACCGGAACAGGAGATGTGGTGGTGACTGCATCCCAGGCTGGTAATGATTTCTTCAATGCTGCTACGAACGTTATCCGCCTCTTTAAGATCTCAAAAGGAAATCAGGTGATTACCTTCTCTGAGCTGGAGGATGTAAAGTACGCAGATCAGACCATACCTTATACAGTGACTGTTGACTCGGAACTACCCTTGTCGATAGCCGTAGAAGGGCCTGCTGAGAATACTGCGGATGGCTTGAAAATCACAGGTGTGGGTACGGTAACCGTCACTGCCAGTCAGGCAGGAAACGACCTGTACAATGCTGCCACTTATGCTCGCTCTTTCGAGGTAACTAAGGGTGACCAGGAGTTGATGATTAGTAATTCCGGTGGACCATTTGTACCTGGTGATGTATCTGTCATAACGGCAACCAGCAGTGTTGGTCTGGAGGTATCTCTGTCTATTGAAGGGCCGGGCGTTTTGACCGGAAATGAGGTGACCTTTGAAAGTGCCGGGCGGGTAAAGGTAATCGCTACCCAGTCCGGTAACGATAATTATAGCAGTCCTAATCCAGCCATACTGTTTATTGACGTGGAGTTGGCAAAGACGGTGATCGATCCCATCGAGCTTCCGGACGAAATCGGGGAGAACGGAGAAATCGACTTGCCTCCAACCACTCCGGGTGGAGCACCTATTGTTTATACAGTGACCGGGCCTGCGTTTATTGATGAAAATGGTAATCTGGTAATCACGGGCCCAGGTCTGGTAACCATCACAAGTTCTCTTGGTGAAAATGATCTGGAAGAAGCCGAACCCCTTGAGGATTCATTCTGTGTGTTCCCTACAAAACCCACAATCTCAAGTCAGGTTGATGAGGTTAATCAGGTGGTGGTATTCACTTCAAGTAGCGCCGAAGGCAACCAGTGGTTTAAAAATAACGTCACCGCTACCGGCGAAACGGGGCAGACTTTTGAGATTCCGATAGGTGTCAATGCTGAAATACAAGTCCAGGTGACCATAGACGGATGTGAGTCGGAAGTATCAGAGGTTGTCAATGGTAGTGGGCAGCAGGTTACTGGTATTGAAGACCTTATCAGCAATGGTCAATTGAAAGCATATCCCAATCCTGTCCAGGATGTATTCTCGATAGAGCTCTCAGGGCAGATTTTTGACCGTGCTCCGGTAGCGAGGTTGTATACGCTGGATGGCCAAATCATCAATGAAAGCGAGATGAGAAGTGAAGGCTTCACCTGGCAGACGAGATTTGATGTTAGCCAGCTAAAGCAGGGAATCTACCTCTACCAACTGGTAGAAGGCCAGCATGTACTTACGGGTAAGTTTATCAAGAGGTAATACCGATAGCTAACGAACAAAAGGCCAACTCTCCAAGTGAGGGATGGCCTTTTGTTTTATAAGTCACTCCACTCGTATAATTCCCCATCTTACCCATTTCCAGGCAACTTAAATTGTTGACATGTTAGGGAGAATAGCATTTTTAGTTTTGATGATGTCGACCGGCTTTACGGTTATGTCACAATCGATTACCATCAAGGCTACCAACGCCAAAATAGAACTTGATGGTGTGATCGAAGAGGCATGGTTTGAGGCGGATTCCGCGTACGATTTTATGCAGTACTTCCCTTACGATACCTCGCTCGCTGAGTCTCAGACGGTGGCGCGCATTCTCTATGATGACCAGTTTATCTATGTGCTGGGCGTGATGCAAAATAAGGCGCTCGACAGGTCTTACATCACACCTTCACTTCGTCGTGATTTTCGTGGAGAAGCCAACGACAGTTTTTCCGTCATTTTCGATTCTTTTAAGGATAAAACAAACGGCGTTCTATTTGGGATTAACCCCTTTGGTGTGAGGCGAGAAGCCCTCATCACTAACGGCGGCTCTGGTGATGGCTCGTTTAACCGTGACTGGGACAACAAGTGGTATGGGGATGCCAAACAGTACGAAGGGTACTGGATAGCCGAAATGGCAATACCATTGAAGACGTTGCGTTTTGCAGAGAATGCAGAAAGCTGGAATATCAATTTTTACAGAATTGACAGTGAGTTTGCAGAGCGATCGACCTGGTCACCGATCGAGCGCAACTTCTCTATTGTCAATATGGCGACTATGCGGGAGATGGAGTGGGATCGCCCTACCGGAAAACCGGGTACTAACATCTCAGTGATCCCTTACGTTGCGGCCAGCTCCAACAGAGATTTTGAAGAAGGCACCCCGCAGGATAATGATATCTCTGCTGGTTTCGATTTGAAGTACGCCGTGACACCTGGCTTGAACCTTGACCTCACCGTCAACCCGGACTTTTCCCAAGTTGAAGTGGATCAACAAGTGACCAATTTGGATAGGTTTGAGATATTTTTTCCCGAGCGCCGACAGTTCTTTCTGGAAAATGCGGACCTGTTTTCCGGCAATGGAAATTCAAGTACGCGACCATTTTTTAGTCGCAGGATAGGCGTGTCACAGGATACTGCTACCGGCCAAAACATACAGAATCCAATTCCATTTGGTGCACGGTTAAGCGGTAAGCTCAATGATGATCTGCGCCTAGGTTTTTTGTCGATGCAAACAGGACCCGATGATCAAAATGGCCTGCCTTCATACAACTACACTGTACTCACCGTACAGCAAAAGGTATTTGATCGCTCCAATGTCAATTTCCTATTCGTCAACAAGCAGACCTTTGATGACGAACAGGAATACAATACAGTGGATTTCAACAAGTACAATCGCAGCATAGGTTCAGATTTCAATCTCGCTACCGCAAATAACAGATGGAATGGCAAAGCATTCTTTCACCATACTTTCGAGGAGGATCAACCTGATGATGCCTATTCAGCGGGTTTGGAACTTGAGTATAGCGATCTCAAGTGGTCTTCTCGTATCTTCTCTCAGATCGTGGGAGAGGGGTTCAATCCGGAAGCTGGCTTTGTACGTCGGACCGATATCCGACAGTTAGCCACCACCACACGTTACAGCTGGTATCCGGCCACAGGAGGGGTTCAAAGTCATGGACCCGGGTTTGATTTCGATCTTGTCGGCAACTCCACTTATGGTTTCCTCGACTGGGATTACAACTTTCTTTATGACATCCGCTGGAGGAGTACGGCGCGGTTTAGCATGAGACTGAGGCAGCAGTACACTTACCTGTTTGATCCATTTGATCCGAGTGGGTCTGATGGCTTGGAGCTGCCAGCCAATACTGACTATGTCAACAAGCAGATCATTGCTAACTATACCTCTGATCAGCGCAAGAAGTTCTTTTTTGAGCTAAGAACGCGATCCGGTGAGTATTTCAATGGTCATCGACTCAACCTAGCTGGAAGCATTGGCTATCGCTATCAGCCATTTGGTTTTACTTCTATTGACTTTACTTTCAACAGGATACTCTTACCAGCGCCCTATACTACCGGGAACTTAATTCTGGTAGGTCCGAGGTTTGATTTCACCTTTTCCAAGTCTGTTTTCTTCACCACCTTCGTACAGTACAACAGTCAGATTGAAAACCTTAACATCAACAGTCGCCTGCAGTGGCGCTTCAAGCCAGTATCCGATATCTTCCTGGTCTACACCGACAACTATTTTGCCTACAATGAAGGCAGTCGCTTTATCCGTTTTGGTGGCCCGAGGGTACGAGCGATAACTTTCAAGATTACCTATTGGTTGAATTTGTAATATCCGAGTGGTTTTAGAAGTTTTTGGGTTATCACTAATCTTTTGACTTTACCTTTCGCCCGGTACCAGTCAAGGTGAGATTATACTCCGTAATGGGCATGTCTGAGAAGTTCGCCACATTGCGTCGAGTGTAGGTTGTGTACTCTTCGTTGAACTGGTAGACATCCTCGTAGCGCTCCAGCATGTGATCCTGTACCTTGAGCTCACCTTTGATGATGAACTTAGCCTCTGTAGAATCATACCGGAGTAGCTCCAAGCCGGTCGCAGGCCAATTGCTGTAGATTCCTACTCGCTCATAGGAGTTTTCAAAGCGCCCATAGCGAATAGCTTCCTGGAAGGATCTTGTTCTGCCTTCATATCTTCCGCTATCGCAAACCAATTCACCTTTGCAAATGATGAATTGTGGCACCCCACGATACGAAAGATCGTATTCGCAAATCTGGGTGCCTTTCTCCGTGAATAAGGCTTCCTGATTAGGGTTATGGGTGTCATATATTTGAAACGATATCTCCCAGGTGCCGATGTAAAAGTCCAGATCCTGGACGGTCGGACGGGTTTCTGGAGTGTCCTGAGCCACAGCCTGGAGAGTAGTGAGAATAGTGATAAGGAGGACTATTAGAAAGTGCTTCATGGAGTTTTGAGTTTTACACAAGAGTAGCTTGTACAAACACCATCCCCTTTTGAATTAATTAAGAGCTCGCCGTTATTAATTAATCAGTTATTCAGTCCCCCCTAAAAATGAATTGCAACTACGTCAACAGATTGCCCTTGTCATCCCATTCGGCTATGTCTTCCTTTTTGGACTGATCGACACATTTAGCCAGCCATTCTTCATCATAGGACAATCCATGCTCATCAAGCACTTCCTGAGGTACCCCATCCCAGACATTGGGTTGGTTGCCTTTGTAGCCCAGATCATCGATACCCAACTTAGTCGTGTAATAGCCCGTAAGGGTGAGATCACGCATCCGCGAAAAGAAGGCGACCCCAGCAGAGACCTCAGGTGCCGCTTCATCCGGATAGGCGATTTCGTCAAGGAGACTTTTTCGTTGGGCATCAGTCAGTTTACCAAATGGCAGGCCGAAGGTGTGATTGGAGCGGCTTTCCAGCCACATCAGCCCACCTTTGATGGGGAGCTCATGCGAAGGGATATCCTTGGCTATGAAGTCAATGAACTCTGGCACGCCAGCATCCAAAGCGCCACCCGCTGCGTCCGTCGGAGGCAAAATCAGGTCACATAGTATGGCAATACTGGCCAATTCGGTTTCCGAAAAGCCCTGACTGCTCAATAGTTTCTCGTCGCGGGCCTTTTCTTCGACTGTGCGACCATACTTGCCATTATCCTCGGGTTTAGATACGGGCATCACCGGGCCTTCTGAAGTCTCCGTTGCGCAACCTTCCAGTAAGGCGCCCCCGGCCATAGTACCGATGAGCAGGGATTTCATTGATTCTCTTCGATCCATATCAGATGTTCTTTTTGGTCAATTGGTCTACAATATATTCAGAGGTACGCCATGAAAGGGCGAGGATGGTCCATGTTGGATTTTTGTCTGCCTGAGACACGAACGGCCCGCCATCTACGATGAAGACATTGGGTACCTCATGGAGCTGCTGATATTTGTTCACCACAGAAGTAGCGGGATCATCACCCATCCGGGTAGTGCCCACCTCATGGATGATGCGGCCAGGATTGTGCAGGCCATAGTCCTCATCTGCTCCCGGTTTATCACCTAGCGGAATAGCGCCCATCTTATCAAAAATCTCCTCGAAGGTGTTGTGCATGTGCCTGGATTGGTTGCGCTCATGGTCTGACCATTGATAGTGAAACTTGAGCACCGGGATACCCCATTGGTCGACGACTTCAGGATCGATTTCGCAATAGTTGCTCTTCATAGGAATACTTTCTCCACGTCCACTCACGCCCATCATCGCGCCGTAAAACTTTCTGGCGTCTTGGCGCAGCTTGTCACCATAGCCTCCGACTACACCATTCACATATTTATTCATTTCTGCCAGGCCAAAACCAAATCCGTAGGAAGGCATACCGAGCCCTCCCCAGATCTCAATGTGATAGCCACGGGGAAAATCAAGTTGCTTGTTGTCGAGCCACCAGGGTGAGTAGACATGCAAACCACCCACGCCATCCTCATTATAGATCTTTCGGTTGAGCATTTCGGGTACGAGAAAAGCACGATCAGTACCCGTCGAGTCATGGAGGTACTTGCCTACAATATCGTTGCTATTGCCGAGCCCATTAGGATGCTGGGCACTCCTGGAGTTGAGTAGTATGCGGGCGCTGCTGCACGCTGAAGCCGCCAGTACCACCGTTCTGGCTTTAAGATGGTACTCTTTCAAGTCATCTTTATTGATATAGGACACACCCGTGGCTTTGCCTTCGGCATTGGTTGTCACCTCTCGCACTACACAGTTGGTAAACAACTGGACTCTGCCGCTCTTCTGAGCTGGGAAGATAAGCGACGTTCCCGAAGAGAAATCCGCCTTGATGGCGCAGCTCCGATTGCATTGACGACAATAAAAACATACGCCGCGCTCATTATTGAGTCGCTTGGTGAGTATGGACAGTCTTGAAGGTATGACGGTCACACCTGCCTTCCTCGCGGCTTTGATGTAATAGAGTTCGTGTAGACGCGGCTTGGGAGCCGGTAGGAAGAACCCGTCCGGCTCATTGGGAA
>CAYGOT010000002.1:0-112917 GCA_964351595.1 uncultured Roseivirgaceae bacterium
GCGTCCTAACCCCTAGACGAACGGACCATTTTCTTTCGAGGTGCAAATATAATTGCCTGTTCAATATTTGCAATAGCAAGCAAAAGAAAAATCACTAAAAAATGATCCTTAGCCTACGCACTCTTTCCAAGCATTGTTTGTTTTAAAAAAAGCTAATGATAGCTTTGTGAACTATTTAATACACTAATTAAAAATTAAGGACGTATGTCAACAACTAAAATTGGAATCAACGGATTCGGCAGAATTGGAAGACTTGTTTTTCGCTCTGCTGTAGAGCAATCAGATATAGATGTGGTCGGAATCAATGACCTGGTAGATGTGGATTATATGGCATATATGCTCAAATATGACTCTACGCATGGGAAGTTCAATGGTACCGTGGATGTAAAAGATGGAAACCTGATCGTCAATGGCAAGACTGTCAGAGTGACTTCTGAGAGAGATCCTGCCAATCTAAACTGGAGTGGTATCGGAGCTGAGTATGTAGTAGAATCTACAGGTCTATTTCTCACAAAGGAATCAGCAGAAGGCCACATCAAGGCGGGTGCAAAAAAGGTAGTAATGTCTGCCCCTTCTAAGGACGACACCCCGATGTTCGTGATGGGCGTCAACCAAGACAAGTACACCAGCGACATGAAGTTCGTTTCCAATGCATCATGCACGACTAACTGCCTGGCACCAATTGCCAAAGTACTTCACGACAAATTTGGTATTGAGACAGGCCTTATGACCACAGTACATGCAGCCACGGCAACTCAAAAAACTGTAGATGGACCA
Organism: uncultured Roseivirgaceae bacterium; assembly: GCA_964351595.1. Lineage (GTDB taxonomy): Bacteria > Bacteroidota > Bacteroidia > Cytophagales > Cyclobacteriaceae > UBA6059. Next base: position 778 of record CAYGOT010000002.1, read on the forward strand.
TCTATGAAAGACTGGAGAGGTGGTAGAGGAGCTTATCAGAATATTATCCCTTCATCTACTGGAGCAGCAAAAGCGGTAGGCAAAGTAATTCCGGAATTAAACGGAAAATTGACTGGCATGTCCTTCCGAGTACCTACTCCGGATGTATCAGTAGTCGATCTTACAGTTAACCTAAAGACAGAGACAACATATGAGGCGGTTTGTGCTGCTATGAAAGAAGCTTCCGAGGGCGCATTGAAGGGTGTGCTAGGCTACACAGAAGATGCTGTCGTATCGATGGATTTCAGAGGAGATAGCCGCACGTCTATATTTGATGCTGGGGCAGGTATTCAATTGACTCCTACATTCGTGAAAGTCGTATCATGGTATGACAATGAGTGGGGATACTCAATGAAGGTAGTTGAACTAGTTCAGCACATGGCTAAAGTAGATCACGCTTAAGAGTATATAAGGAATAGAATGAAGGGTGGTTGTTGCGAGACGACCACCTTTTTTATTTTACTAATACTCCTTTCTTTTCCAATTCATTAATAGCGCTAGCGAAATCACCTGGACAAAGGTTTACTGCTCGGGTTCCTTCCTTCAGTACAGTGGTTTGAAAACCAAACTCCTTAGCATCAATAGCGGTAAACTTCACGCAATAATCAGCGGCAAGACCGACAATATCCACTTCGCTCACGCCTTTCCCTTTTAGGTATTCCCCCAATCCGGTAGATCTCTTCTTGCCATTATCAAATAGACCACTATAGCTATCTATATTTGAATCTTCACCCTTACGGAATATTTTTTCAATCCATTTAGTATCCAAGTCGCCCGCTAACTCCGCCCCAAACGATCCTTGCACACAATGGGTCGGCCAGAGTATTTGATCAAGTCCATTTAAGCTAATTACCTCACCGGGTTTGGTGCCTACATGGTTAGCAGCAAAACTTCCATGGTCAGCCGGATGCCAATCCTGAGTAGCCACTACCAGGCCATATTGACTTTGAATTTGATTGATATAAGGAATTATCTCATCTCCACTCGGTACAGCCAACGCACCACCCGGGAGAAAATCATTTTGAACATCTACAATAATAAGTGCTTTCATTCTTCGTCGATTTTCCTAAGCTTCATAATGAGTGAGGTTCTTAATTCGTGAAGTGACCTTTCCAGCCCCACCGGATAGGTATGGGGATTGACGAACCTCAAAATACTCTTGTCCAGAGTAGCCATTGAGGACTCTCTACGCGCTCGAATAGTGCCAATTTCCTCTTTTTCAAAAACACCCTTTCCATTTCTAAACACTGGAACCAGTAAATCCTCGCTTTCAAGTTTCTCAGTGTTTAACCTCCTCCTACGTGTAGAGTCACCCGGGTCAACAATGGTATAATTTTCTTTGGCGCCCAAGTCCTCATGAAATATCATGTCCGCCAGCATCTTTGCGTCCTTGTAGAACCTCCTCACTTGCTGAACACCAGGTATATTAATCTTTATAGACTGCTCTGAAAGCTTAATTTTATGCTGCCACAGGCCGTTACTATCCTTTATTGCCGACAGTTTATACACCGCACCAAGAGCTGGTTGATCATATGCCGTCACCAGCTTCGTACCTATCCCCCATATATCTATTTTTGCTCCTTGCTCCTTGAGAGAACCGATCAGATACTCATCTAAGTCATTGCTTGCCACCACTTTCACTTCTGCCAATCCAGCAGAATCCAGCTTTCGCCTTGCTATCGTACTATAGTAAGCCAGATCCCCAGAGTCTATTCTTATGGCCGTTAGCTCTTTTCCCTTGTCCTTCAGCGCCTTTGCTATCGCAATCGCATTATCAACACCGGTTTCAGTATTGTAAGTATCCACTAATAGGACACAGTTATTAGGCATTACCTCTGCATAGGTCTCAAAGGCAGCTATCTCAGAGTCAAATGACATGACCCAGCTATGCGCATGAGTACCACTTACTGGTATCCCAAATAGCTTTCCGGCCATTACATTAGAGGTCGATGAGCAACCTCCTATGTAGGCCGATCGACTAGCGGCTAACGCCCCATCAATGCCTTGTGCCCTTCTCAACCCAAACTCAAGGATAGGCTCATCTCTGGCTGCCTGAGCTATTCTTGAGGCCTTTGTAGCTATCAAAGACTGGAAGTTGATCATATTGAGAAGTGGCGTCTCGATGAGTTGGCATTGGAGAATGGGCCCTTTCACTCTGATAAGAGGTTCATTGGGGAAAACAACCGTTCCTTCCGGAATAGCATCAATATCAAATGTGAAAGACAATTCCGATAGGTAAGTCAAAAAGCCATCATCAAAAAGAGGAGTACCATCATTGCCCTCAAGGGTCTGGAGATAGCTTATGTCTTCCGGCTTGAAACTCAGGTTCTCTATATAATCGACAACATAATCCAGTCCACAGGTAATCGTATACCCACCTTTAAAGGGATTGTCTCTAAAGAATAGATTGAATACCGCCTCTTGATTATGCCTGCCAGACTTCCAATAGCCATAAGCCATCGTGAGTTGATAGAGATCAGTCAGCAGGGCCATGGAGCCACTATATAAGTCACGGGTTATATTCATGAAACGCTTGCCTTTTTAAAAACCAGGTTAAGAATGACTCCAGCAAGCACCAATGCCATGCCGAGGTAGGTCATAAGGTTGAATGTCTCTCCGAAAATAATAAAGCCAAAGCCTAAAGAATAAATGAGTCCGGTATAATTAACAATTGCGACACGATTGACCTCTTCATTCTGGTAAGACCTGGTCATGAAGTACTGTGCTATCTGCGTGAGCACGCCAATAGCAATCAGCACTATCCAGTCAATCCCCACGGGTTGGACCCATTGAAATATGGATATGATGCCGGCGATGGGCAAGGTGACCAAGGGAAAATAAAGAATGATAACCAACGGATGCTCTGATGTCTTCAGCATCCGGATAAAATTATAAGCCAGTCCCATGAAAAAAGAGGCTGTGATACCGATCAGTAAGTGACTCATGGATATGCGCGTATCGAACCCCTGAACAGTAATAATCCCAAGAAAGGAAATAAAGAAAAACAACCACTGGATCGATTTGACCTTCTCTCGCAGGAGAAATATGGCTAAAATAGAAGTAAACACTGGCGCTAAATACTGTAGTGTAGAGGCTGTGGCCAGCGGGATTTGCTGAAGTAGCGTGAAGTAGAGAAAAAGTGCAATCGCTCCGCTTACTCCTCTTGCTACGAGTATCAGTTTGTTGGTACCCCAAATGGAAACGCGCTGTACCCTCAGCGCAAATGCACTGATGATCAAAGATATGATAGATCGAAAAAATATGATCTCTATAGGCGGAATATGTGGGACTAGCTTGACTCCTACCTTCATCAAAGTAAAGGTGAAGGTGGCAATGAGCATGTAGCGGATACCTCTGCTCACCGCTGGACTATTCCATCTTTGATCTCAAGCTTACGGTCCGCCATATTCGCTAATTGCTCATTGTGTGTTACGATCACAAATGTCTGATCAAACTTTTCTCTTAACTCAAAAAATAATTTGTGCAAGTCTTCTGCATTGGCACTGTCCAAGTTGCCAGAGGGCTCGTCTGCGAATATGATCGCCGGGCTATTTATTAAAGCCCTGGCTACAGCCACGCGCTGCTGCTCACCTCCACTTAGTTGAGAAGGCTTATGATCACCCCGATCCTTTATACCGAGTAAGTCCAATAGCTCTTTCGCTCTACGCTCTATTGACTTGTCTGCGCCACCTATATATGCTGGGATACATATATTCTCCAAAGCGCTAAACTCAGGCAATAGATTATGAAACTGAAATACGAATCCTATTTTGGTATTGCGGAACTGCGCGAGTTTTTTGGAAGGCAACTTGAAGGCCTCTGTTCCGTCAATCATGACACTGCCGCTATCTGGACTATCCAGTGTACCAAGTATATGAAGAAGGGTACTTTTGCCAGCCCCGCTTGCACCAACTACTGAAACTATCTCGGCTTTCTTGATTTCAAGGTCAATGCCCTTCAAGACGGTCAACTGACCATGAGATTTATGAATATTAGAAGCTAGAAGCATGAGTGCGGCAAAGATAGTTGCTTCAAAAGCTTAAAAAACAAAGGCCGCATAAATATGCGGCCTTATTTCGGAACAGTATTGCTGTCCCATAGCTGGTTGAATCGTTGACTAGAAAACTATGCTGCCTCCATCGTCAAACTGTTAATATCTTCTACTTCTATAAGGTTGAACTCCATGTCCAGACCATAGCTGAAATCCTCACCAATCTCCAACATATCGTCATCCCAATCTTCGTAGTACCAGTTGATGACTACCACTTTCCTCAACTCCCTTTGAACTTCATTCATTTTCTTGAATAGGTTGAATAAGCATTTAGTCGAGCTGGTATTGAAGTACTCCATGCTTACGTTGACTATTAATACCGGCTCAATGGAACTGGCAAACTCGTCAACAAAATCTATCAATCGCTGATAGAACATAAGCGGATTTTCAGGACTTGATCTACCGCTTATCCGAAGAGTTCTTTCACCATTGTTATAATCCACGAGAGGTGTAACCCTCGTTTGTTCAATTAAAAATTTCATAGCTGGTCATCTTTAATTACAATTCAAACTTAGACGCTCACCAGATAGAATAAAATAGAGGATTCTCTTAAATTGAACTTTAAGGGAAAAATAGAGACTTATTCAATGAAAGTCGGTTTCATTGTTCATTATTCCAATAAAAGCATGTGAAATATCTAAGGACGGTCTATTTGATAAATCATGGCAGATAACTGTTCTGTGACAACTACTTATATCAGTAAGTAATCTACCTAATCAGTCAAGTTCAATAATTTGATTTTTAATAGCATACTTAACCAGCTCGGCTGTGGACCTAAGCTTAAGTTTTTGAATAATATGATTTCGATGAGCATCAACAGTCCTGATACTAATGAATAATTTGTCCGCTATGTCGCGATTGCTCATACCAGACGCTATCAACTTCAAGACTTCTTCCTCCCGCTTTGATAAATCGCCAGTCTTCTTAGGCTTATCAGAAATATCATTTTCATAAAAACCTTTGAGGATTACTTCTGAAACCTTGTCACTAAAAAATTTATCTCCCTGATACACTTTGGTGATAGCCTCTATAAGCGTATCTCTACTCGAATCTTTAGGTATGTAGCCCCTTACTCCAGCCTTAATCGACTGTTTCACGTATCCCATAGTTACATCCATTGAAAGGATAATTACCTTCAATTCAGGGTACAGCTCAATTGCTTTCTCACTGAGCGTGACACCATCCATTTTTGGCATATTGATATCAACAAGTAATATATCAGGAAGGCCACTACTCAACAGTTCCATAGCAATGACACCATTCTCAGCCTGGCCCACAATCTCTAAATCATCTACAGATGTAAGCATAGAAATGATTCCTTGACGTACCAACGCATGATCGTCAACCACAATGATCTTTATCTTACTCATCTCTCTTTTCTAAGGGCATCAATGGAAACAAACAATGAATACTAGTACCTTCATTTGGCGTGGAAGTAACGTCAAAAAGACCGTTAAAAAGCAGGGTACGCTCCTTCATGTTTTTCAGACCATTACCCAAGGAATCAACGAGACTTTCTTTAGAAAATCCAATACCATCATCATTAATATCTAATTTAATATATTTCTCGGTTCGGTCAATAGAGAGTTTCACAGAAGTTGCCTCAGCATATTTCAATATGTTGTTCAATGCTTCCTGTACAATTCTATAAATGGTATTCGATAGCTCCGGGGATATATCTTTCAAGATACTCATATTCACTTTTGGAGCGATATCCGCCGATTTCCTCACCTCTTCCACCAGATACTGAATGGCTTTATTCAAGCCATGCTCTTCAACAATTTTTGAAGACAGGTTTTTTGTAATTCTTCTTGCCTCTTCGAGTATAAGATCAATCAATTCTTCAACATCCTCAATGCCGTCTACCTTCTGCTCCGCCGTTTGCTCGATTGACATTAACCTATATTTGGCTGCCACTAGCATTTGGCCAATCCCATCATGAATCTCCCTTGATATCCGTCTGCGCTCCTGTTCCTGGCCTCTATAAATCGACGATTTCAAATTTCTTTGCTCAGTGATATCCTGGATCAAGCCAAAAATATTTCGGATCTTCTTCTCTTTATCATAGATAATTTTTCCTGTACTCCTGACAGTTTTGTGGTTCCCATCAGGCATTAACATTCTATGTTCTACACTGTAAACGGTATGCCTTCTAAGTAGTACCTCTTCAAATATTTTTCTGTCTTGCGGATGAATATTCTGTAGGTAGTCATCATAATTATACTCGTTTTGATTTAATTCAAGAATGTTTTTGAACCCCTGAGAACACGAAAAGCGATCATTCTTAATGTCCCATTCAAAACTGCCAATAACACCAACCTTTTCTGCCTCATCGAGAATAGCCTTATTCCTCACTAATTCATCAGCATCTTTCTTTTTCTGAGTAATGTCGGAAATAGTACCAGACATTCGCAAAGGCAAACCTCTATCAGAGTAGTCAATCACCTTACCTAATACTTGTGCTGCCTTTTGCATTCCGCCATCCACGGTATAGGAGATCTCATGTTGAAAAATCTCGGTCTTACCAGAAAGGTGATCCGACAATGCCCGCTTAACTTCTTCTAACTGAGTGCTGCTATTAGCTTGTTTGGGTAGGAAATAATTAAATCTAATCTCAGAGGGTAAATCTTCAATATTCAATATCTCTCGTGACCTTTTGTTGTAGACGATAGACCCTCCGTTGACATCCAAATCGAACGTACCCATCTCTGATCCGGAAATAGCAAGCTCTAAACGCTCTTTATTGACCTTCAATTCTTCTTCGGCTTGTTGCTTTTCACGCCGTACATCAAATTCGTTCATGGCCCTGTCTATCGCAAAAGGCAACCTTTCCAGGTTATTCTTGGATACAAGATCTGTGACCCCCTGCTTCAAGGCTTCCACAGCAGTCTCATCCCCCAAGAATCCTGAAACTACTATGAAAGGAATATCCAACTCACTCCTTTTCAGTTCATGGAATGCATCCAGTGCAGTCGTAGAAGGTAGATTATAGTCTGAAATAATTAGTGTGGGTTGAAATAAAGTCAATTCCTCAGTGAAAAGATCAAGCCTATCAACATTTCGAAAATCGAAATCATACTTTGCTCTTTTTAGAACAAGTCTTATAATCTCAGCATCATCGAGGTTATCCTCTAAAAGAAGGATTTTGAACCGACGTGGGGAGCGGGTCATTATTTATGTTGGGGTGCTATATTGGTATTTAACCAATAGGTCCCAACATTTACTATCGCTTTTGCAAACTCTTCAAAATCAAGCGGCTTGACTATGTAGCTGTTTACTCCCAAGTTGTAGCTTTTAAAAATATCCCGCTCTTCTTGAGAAGAAGTGAGCATAACCACAGGTATCTGCTCGGTAGTTGGCTCTTTTTTGACGAGTTCCAGGATTTCCAGTCCGTTGAGCTTTGGTAGCTTTAAATCCAGAAATATAACCTTGGGCTTGACTGAGATATCCCTCTCGCTATACTTCCCTTTACCAAATAAAAAATCTACGGCTTCAGCCCCATCTTTTATCCACTTGAGGCGATCAGCAAGATTTTTCCGTTTGAGGGATCGGATGGTCATTTCTGCGTCATCCGCATTGTCTTCTATAAGAAGTATATCTATCATGACTTAGCACCTGCAAATAAGCACAATTAGAAGACTCACACAATAGGTAAAATCCTTAACCTCATATGAGATTCACTTAATACTCAAATCACTTTGAGAAGGCAGGAGTAAAAATGCAGGTCTAGATCATCAACTACGACTTACCTTCCGCCGGAAGACTTATGATAAACGTTGTTCCCACTCCCAACTCGCTCTCTGCCCAGATTTTACCACCGTGACGTATAACAACTCTCTGAGCAATAGCAAGACCAACTCCTGTACCGTCAAACTCATCTTGAGAATGCAAGCGCTGAAATACCCCAAAAACTTTATCATAGTACTTCATATCAAATCCTACTCCATTGTCCTTTACAGCAAACTCAACCAATCCTTTTCTCCTTTTGAAGGAGATATCAATGATCGGATTCTCCTTAACAGAAGAAAACTTAAACGCATTGCCTATTAGGTTGCTAAACAGCTGCCATAGCAATGTTCTGTCACCCTGAATTTCTGGTAAGTCCTCATCAACGTGCACTACAAATTCAGTAGTCGGATAAGTCAATGATTGCTCACGGATAATCTCAGAAATTAATTTTTTGGAATCCACTTTCTCGGTGACCTTCTTCCTACGACTAATTCTGGAGATAGCTAGCAAGTCATCAATTAAAAGTCCCATCTTATTGCTATTCCTGGTAATGTTACCAAGAAGGCGGTTGGCCTCAGAGTCCAGGCCTGAGCTATAATCCTCAACTAATATCCGACTGAAACTATCAATTGCCCGCAACGGTGCGCGAAGGTCATGAGAAACAGAATAACTAAAGGCCTCTAGTTCATCATTGGTTTCCTTCAACCGAACTATCTGCTTGGCTAACTTATCATTTAGTGACTTTATCTGCCTTTCGCTCTGCAACCTTTCAGAGATATCTTCGACCAGACCTAACACAAATTCCGGCTTACCCTCAGTATTTCTCAAACTTGAAACCGATAGCTTGATATCAATGATTTTTCCCGTCTTGTCCTTGCCCTGGACAATAATCTCATAGTTATCCACCTCTCCAAAAGCCAACCTCTGAAATTTGTCTAAATGCTCATCTTTCACCTCCAGAAGATCATCTATTTTCATACTATACAGTTCTTCTTCGGAGTATCCAGTCAGTTTTAAAAAAACATCATTAGCTAACACAAATTCGCCATTGAAGCGAGTAAGAGTTATTCCAAGAGTCGCATTCTCAAATATTTTTCTAAATCTTAATTCGCTTAATCGTAGTGCTTCTTCTGTCTCCTTCCTTTGTTTCTCATTCTCGTCCAGGCTCAACAAATGGCTAATGTTGCGCGCCATAAGTTCGATTAGCTCGAGTTCATAACTTTCGAGACTATCAGCTCTGGGATGCTCCGAGAAGAAATTCAGTGTGCCAAAGACCCTCTCTCCCACGAATATTGGGGTACCTATAAATGAGGCCACCTTGAGCGTAGAGAATTGATGTCTTTGATCACCTAACCGAAACATGAAAGTCTTGGTTTGTCCTGCCTCAATTATCGAATAGCTCAATGTCTTTTCTAAGTCGTAGCTACTTCCGGGAATGATTTCTGATCTATGTCCAAAAGAGTTTCGAATCTTCAGCTTGTCATCTTCAATTTGAGAAATAATCGCAAACTGCATATCAAACAGATCTACTCCTGTCTCGAGATAATCATCAAGGATTTGGTCGATCGTTCCCTTGTTGAGGTTAAGTCTGTGTAGCTGTCTGAGAGAGGCGGTGTACTTATCACCAACTCTCTTCTCCCTTTCGAGGTTGGTCTTGAGGGAGAGTATAATAAAGCTGACAATAGCCGAGAGGAACCAAAGATCTCTTGACACGCTCTGATTCATATCGCCTGTAAAAAGCTCTGGGTGATAACTATCCAGGTAAATAAGTACCGCCTCGAGCAGGAGAATTGCACCTACTATCAGACCCCTGTAACCATGAGGTAATATGATGACTATCGCAATCAGAGAACTGAAATAGAAGTAACCCGCCCCGGCCACACCACCCAGAGTGAACCATATCACCATGTTGAGCGCCAGAATAATAAGGACGGTGGGATAAAGTAAGGTCCGTCTTAATCCGTAGTAGTATGAGTAAAGAAAAACAGCACCGAAGTATAAGGCTCCCGCAGCGTCAAAATAAATATTGATTTGATGATTGTTGGAAACATCTCCTATTAATCCATAGACATTAACTGCACAGGCAAGTCCACATATAATAAGAAATATCCTCTTTTCTAGCCGATTGTCTTTATTCAAAACGAAGTGTTGATTAGGTCGTTTGGATAGCCACAGGAAATCACCGGCAATGTAATGACTTGTTTGTGAAAACTCCGATTATAAAGTAGATTCGCATCAAAAATACCCACTCGATGAACATCCACGAATACCAAGCAAAGCAAATATTAAAATCATATGGAGTAAGCATTCAGGAGGGCGTAGTGGCCGACACTCCGGAGAAGGCTACCGAAGCTGCCAGACAGCTTAATGCAGAGACCGGCACGAGCTGGTATGTAATCAAAGCGCAAATCCATGCGGGTGGTCGTGGTAAGGGTACTGTCAATGAGACAGGCTCGCATGGTGTAGTACTGGCCAAAAGTCTTGCTGAGGTTCCCGAAAAAGCAAAAGCCATTCTGGGAGGCACTTTAGTAACTCATCAGACTGGTCCTACCGGAAAAGTGGTAAACAAGGTGTTGATTGCTCAGGACGTCTATTACCCTGGAGAATCTGAGCCAAAAGAATATTATTTGGGCATTTTGCTCGATCGAGCAAAAGGTTGTAATGTGATCATGGCCTCCACTGAAGGAGGAATGGATATAGAAACTGTTGCTGAAAACACCCCTGAAAAAATAATAAAAGAGTGGATCGATCCTAACGTAGGTTTGCAGGGTTTTCAGGCACGTAAAGTAGCTTTTAAACTAGGCCTTGAAGGTAATGCCTTCAAGGAGATGGTAAAATTCATATTCTCACTTTACAAGGCGTATGAAGGCAGTGATTCTTCTATGTTTGAGATCAATCCGGTACTAAAAACATCGGATAATAAAATATTAGCAGTTGATGCCAAGGTCAACCTTGATGACAATGCCCTGTTCCGTCATAAGGAGCTCGCTGAACTTCGTGACATTACTGAGGAAGATGCGCTGGAAGTAGAGGCTGGAAGATCAGGACTGAATTACGTCAAGCTTGACGGTAATGTGGGCTGTATGGTCAACGGTGCTGGTCTCGCGATGGCGACCATGGATATCATCAAGCTCTCTGGTGGTGAGCCTGCCAACTTCCTGGATGTGGGAGGTGGAGCCAACGCAGAGACTGTTGAAGCTGGATTTAGAATCATCCTTAAAGACCCTAACGTAAAGGCCATCTTGATCAACATCTTCGGTGGTATTGTGAGATGTGATAGAGTAGCTGCAGGTGTTGTCGAGGCTTATAAGAATATCGGTGAGATCAGAGTGCCAATCATCGTGAGGTTGCAAGGAACTAATGCAGAAGAAGGTGCCAAAATCATTGAAGAGTCTGGACTTAAAGTAACTTCGGCCATCGTATTGAAAGATGCAGCTGAAAAGGTGAAGCAGGTATTAGCTTAAATTCTTCTAGACTAATAAAAATGCCCTCTCGATTTATCTAGAGGGCGGAGTATAGATTTTTTTTAGCACTCGTAGTTCAACTGGATAGAATACCAGATTTCGGCTCTGGGGGTTGAGGGTTCGAATCCTTCCGAGTGCGCTGATATAGCCTCTGAGATTTTCTCAGGGGCTTTTTCGTTCCTATTGGTAAGTGTTTGGTAAGTGTATGTTCTTTTGATGGGGGGTAGACCATATATTAATAGAAAATGTATAATCTCAGCGTCAAGGCTGCTTCTTGGTTTAAAAACAGGTAATTCACTGGCAATCACTTGGAATTGGATATGGTACCCTTGACATGCCAATTGGATAGGATTAGAAAATTACCTAATTAATCATCAGAGCCATAAATCTGCCCAATAGGCATTGTCATTTAAACTTTAAATTAGGATTTCAATAAGCCACGTAAAAATTCGATTAGCCTGCTTGAAATTGAAATCTTGTGTTATAAGTTAGATGCCAAGTGATAATCCGAATCATCCCCAATCATTACCCAAATCTGCAATGGCTTCTTTGATAGTTCTTCTTCTTATTTCAGGCCATCTTTTAGAATATTCTTCGCACCATTTCCGGTGATTCGGATATTCAATAGCATTTTCAAAATCTTTTGGGTCTGTTTTCCAATATATCAGCTGCTTCTTATGACTATTCCTCTGCATGCTTTAATTATAATGATTTCTTCTTGTTCAACAAATCAATATTTTAACTGATCAAAGAGATTAATTCTGGAATCGCCCCTTTCATGTTAACTGTACTAACTGGGATTCAATCTATTAAATAAGAACGACAGCTCGTTAGTCCTCAAACCACCTTGCAAAATATGATCATTGCAAGATTGCTCCGATACCACAATCTTCCAGAAGTAAGTTCTTTAAGCAATTCATCTCACAATGGATCAGCCGTATTGTATGACCCAAATAGATGAGAACAGTAAGGATGATAAATCATCCACGTTTATGTAGTAGGGTTTGGCGTATTACAGAACATCTACTTGAAGTATGTCTATAGAGATGCTTGGGCATTATGTCGAGAACGCACGACTAAGATAGAGAGTACTATGCAAGCCCCCGCTAGCTTCAAAATACGATTGTATTTACTCCTGTCCCTTATTGTATAATAGCTGCTGGTTAAACCCAATCGACAAAACCTAATCTTGACCCCAGGGGGTCAGTATATCGCTTTCGGATGAACTGTGCTTGGGGGGGGCTGTAAATAAGGTACCCTTGAACCCTCAACTGCAGACTGAATATGAAAATATGGAAGTATGCTGTTTATCAAGTATATTTTGATAAATAATAAATGGCCTTAGCTATGAATACTCTATTTGATGACCAACGTTACCAGCAAAGAAGAGAGCTTGGAAAATTCGCACTGGAGATTGGTATTAAGTATAACCCTGATAAAGAAGTAGTATTCCAAGTAACAGAAGTGCTTAAGACAATGATGTACTACTTCAAGCTTTACACTAAAAAAGAGCTAGTGTATTACTTCCCTATAATCCTTGAGAGCCTGGAATTTCCTGATGCCACTTGGCCATCACATCAATGGACTATGATGACAATGAAGTATATCAGGCGAATGAAGCAATACAGTAAATACGTTAATAGTGAGCGTTTGAACTGACTTCTTAAAAGAGATTCAGACTGAGGAGAAGTTCACAGAAATAAAAATTCTAATCATGAATGAACTAGGACTTTTAGTTCCTAGGACAGTTCATAAGGTTACCAAATTAAAAAGTGATTTCTAGGTACTATCATCTCGCTCAAGTATCTTGATGATATCAGTTTTTGAACATCTAATATTCCGTTATGAACAATACTAAATCCTGCATTACAACATTTTTAATCTGCTTCGCTAGCCTCACCTTAAGAGCTCAAATCCAACAAGCTCCCAATGATTTTTGGGTAGCTAAGGAATTCAGTAAAGACATTTCCTTGTATAAGGCCAAGACATTTCTTGTCACTAATGTCTTAAACACATCAGAAAAGGTTACGGAATTTGAAGCGATACCATTAGCAGCAGCAAGTTCAGGTGAATTAACAACTCTTCTTTACAGATGTGAATCACAGAATAAGGAGGGTTTAATTCTAGGATTTTATGGTGATTATTGGAATGAGAGTGGAGTTGTTTACCAAGGCTACAGATTCAAAAACTTGCCTAGTGAAAGTGCTATTACTTTCTTAAATAAGATCGAAGACAAGATCGAGGAGCACAAGAAATTCCTGAGGGATAATAATGACAACAACAATATAGTTTTTGAGTATGATGACATGCGAGTTGTGATTTGGACAACCTTAGGCAGTTATTATTTACGAGTCTATTGGAATGGTTTTGACTCTACATGGGAGGAGAACTCCTATGAGAAGTCTAAAAGAAGGTTTGAGAGGAAAATTGATAATTAGCCTCCCATGAAAATTCTACTTTAAATATCTACCGGCACTTTCAAATTGAGAGTGCTGATAGACTTTAGCTCAAATAATCTTTGATTAAGAAGCTGTGTAAAATCAACTTTCTAAAGAAAGAGATTACGAGAAAGTATTGTTAAAATAAAATGCTTTCGAATTTAACCTTTAATCATTTTTTATAATTAGTGATTCTATCCTCCTCTGGCCTCAAACAGCCAATCCATTTTCTGATTGAAACTAACCTCTGTCTTTGTTCCATTTTCTTCACCAATTGGTGGGCGATAGTATGGACCATCCCCGAGTCTCCGACTAAACTCAGACTCAGGTTGTGGCCCTACATGGTTAACTAGGTTGAAGGGTAAATTCTTAACAATGGCATAATCCAAGAAGTAACTGACCGTCTTACCTTCGGCATTATCTATCCACCAAACTTCTCCTCCCCTCCAAAATGAGTTAAGGTAAATCAAAGCCTGTTCGTGATTAGATAGCTGAGCACGGATTAGTCTTATGTAACTATATTTTTCCTTGTAGGATAAATCTATTTTATCTCCTTCAATAACTGCATACTTTATCAACTGATACAGGTGGCGATAGTAGTGTCCAAGTTTAGACGTGTGACCATCAAAAGGATAAAAATCAGTCTCATATTCACGCACTTGATCGCCAATGTTAATCACATACGGATGATTGATGATCTCCCAATTATATAGCAGACAATTTCCGTAGTGGCTTTGATAGTTACGTTGCAAAGTCTGGATCGCCTGTATCATTCGTCTCTGTAAGTCATGAGGTAAATCTTCATTTTCTAATGGCTCGGAAAATTCATCAATACCATATAAAAAGAAATGATACGCTACACGGGAAATTTGATGAACTAGGTCATCTGGTTCCTTACACTTATTATCCAAACAGATTTTCCTTAATATTTGATATAAAAATCTGTATTCATAATACATTCTAACAAATGCTTTTCGACCACTATGTCGGCCTGAAATTTCTAACTCTGCAACGTTCTGTTTGTGAAGGTTCAGCATCTGATAAAATTGGTTTTCGAAACGCTCTCTTTTTATGTCTTTTCGCTGGCTTTCATTCGCCTGATATTGAACAGCAAAAGCTAGAAAGGTCGTAACAACCGCAGCAATACCAATGATAGGAGCGAAAAGACCATTGATCGTATCTCCCACAGATCCACTTACACTGAACGTGTTAATGGCCTCTCTATTCGAGTTCAACGCATTCGTTACCTCAAACCATTGGAGTATATATGCCGAGAGCCATATGAGGACTAGAAGGAGCTGCAATAGCACAATTAAAAGTAAACTCTTCCGCAGAAGGCCTTTCTGCCAAATATCAAAACTCATCGATCCAGCACTTTTTTCAGAAGTCATACCTACTCAATTCATAGCTTAAATTCTACCCCACCATACCCACCATGAAGACATCCACAAAGGCCTTCATTTTATCGATGATTCTCTCCCCTATCGATCTAGCTTGTAGAACGCTGGGGCGATTGTCCAGGCATTTAAAAACCTCGTCTCTAAGTGGCTCTTGGTTGCTGTAGATATATGCCTCTATGAGCGCTTTAAACTGATCCTTATCCAAGTTCTCCTCGTCGCATAGTTCTTTCAAGGCCAATACCTTTTCATCCTCCCAGAATTGATCAAACTTATCAATGATTTGATCTGCGTCTTCGATCTTTGGTAGATGCTCATCAATGAACTTCTCAATGAGCTCTCGCTTGCTACGCAGCTCCACTTCTCCACTGAGCATATCCATGATCTGTTTCTTCTGCTTAGCAGATTCATCCGCCTTAGCATTCTTTAGCTTGGCTAAGAGCTTGATAATATAGGTGACGTTAATTTCATCTCTATGGATCAGCTCAAGCTCAAAATCAACATCATTGAGAATCGAGTCTTTCTGCTTCTGAGTGTCAAATCTGATCTTATCATATAGATCCAGGTATTTGCTTCTATAATCAGCAAAGCTTTGCTCTGTCATAGGTAGATCAGCCCAATCAAAGTCTGTGAAGGAGGTCAGCACGTTCTTAACCCTCATAAGCGCTCTGAAGGCTTGTATGAACTCCATTTCATCCTCCTCTGTCACTAGGTTGTCCACACTATTTACGGTAGGGGCTGTCATAAGCAACTCTGCAAAGGCCATACTGAACTTCCTAACTATGTCTTCATAGGGAGGTAGAATGATCTCTTCTTTCGCATCCTTGTTAGAAAACAAGGTGATGGCATCATCAGTGGCTTTCTTAAGGTTTCTGAATACGAGAATGTTTCCTTGAGACTTAGTCTCATTGATAATCCTGTTGGTGCGTGAGTAGGCCTGTATGAGGCCGTGATGCCTTAGGTTCTTATCGACATACAGTGTATTCAACATTTTAGCGTCAAATCCTGTCAGGAACATATTTACTACCAAAAGAATATCGAGTCGATCTCTATCTTGAAAACCAACCTTCTCCCTCTCCTTCAGCCTTTTACTTATGTCCTTGAAGTAGTTCTCAAACTGCTGCCCATCCTTTGTGGTGAACTTGGTTTCATACATGGCATTGTAATCCCCAATAAAAGCTTCCAGCTTATCTCTGGTATGACTTGATTGATAGACAGCCGGACTATCTGCAGCCATGGGAATATCCTCAGGCAGCATACCCGTAGCATCTTCATCATCCTCATTCTGACCATAGGTGAATATGGTTGCTATCCTCAAGTCATGAGCACCCTCCTCTTTTTTACGTTTGAAGATCTCGTAATACTTGATGACGTTATCAATACTGCTCACCGCAAAAATGGCTGAGTAATCCTTGTTATGCGTCTTAGTAGGATGATACTGGATAACGTAATCCACTATCTTCTCTAGGCGCTTAGGCGAATCGATGACTTCCGATTTGTCAATGGCCTCCACCTCTATATCCATTAGGGTATTCCCCTTCTGTTTATAATTGCCGACATACTCTACACTAAACTTCAATACATTCTGATCTCGTATAGCATCTGTAATGACATACTTATGCAGGCATTTATCGAAGAGGTCTTTGGTAGTACGCTTCCCTAATTCGTTTTTAGAGGCGTTCTCAGCGAATATTGGGGTGCCGGTGAAGCCGAAGAGCTGACAGTTGTTAAAGTAGTCTGTGATACGCTTATGTGTTTCTCCAAACTGACTCCTGTGACACTCATCAAAGATGAATATGATTCGCTTGCCCTGAAGCTTACTTAGCCTCTTTTCATAATGCACCTTAGATATAGCATTATTCAGCTTCTGGATAGTAGTAAGTACGAGCTTAGAATCATCCGTAAACTGCCTTACTAGTGAACTCGTATTGTTTGTGACATCAACACTATCGGCCTTGAAGCTGTTAAACTCCTTCATAGTCTGATAGTCCAGGTCCTTACGATCCACTACAAAAACGACCTTATGCACCTCCGGCAAGTCCATAATGATCTGGCTTGCTTTGAAGGATGTTAAAGTCTTACCAGACCCAGTGGTGTGCCAGATATAGCCATTCTCCTTACTCGTCTTGACATGGTCGATAATGGCTTCTGTAGCGAAGTACTGGTAGGGGCGCAGTACCATCATGATTTTATTGGTGCTCATCACGATATAATGAGCGATCATCTTACCGAGATGATCAGGGTTTAAAAAGCTATTGGCAAAGGCAGACAACTCCTTGACGTTATTGTTGTCTTTATCCGCCCAAAAGAAAGTCTGCTTAAAAGATTGCAGCGCATTATTAGCGAGGTATTTGGTGTTGACCCCATTGCTAATGACAAACAACTGTACGTACTGGAAGAGTCCATTGCTACTCCAGAAAGATTGCTTCTGATAGCGATTGATCTGATTAAAGGCCTCCTTCATTTCCATGCCTCTACGCTTAAGCTCTACTTGTACTAAGGGCAGGCCATTGACCAGTAGGGTGACATCATATCGGTTCTTGTAGGTGCCTTCTATGGTGATCTGATTGGAGACCTGCCAGAGGTTCCGACCCCAGTTCTCACTATCGTAAAATTGAAGGTAGAGTGGCGTACCATCCTCCCTGATGAAGTTGAAGCGGTCTCGTAAGGTGCTGGCCTTCTCGAATACCGTACCCTTTGCTAGGTGATTGAGTACAGTGGCGAACTCCTTATCAGAAAGGCTGCATTGGTTGAATGACTCCAGTTGCTGTTTGAGATTGGCCTCTAGCTGTGAGGCATCAGTTATTTTAACACGCTCATAACCTAAGCCTTGTAATTGCTTAATGAAGTTCTCTTCTAATATGGCTTCAGGCTGAGTGGTCATTATTTAGCTGATTTTTCTAATCTTGGTTAGTGGCTCACTACAAACCTTTACCAATTCGATAAGACGCTCTGAAACCATAGCAGCTACTTCACTTCTTTTGATAGGATCGAAGAGTTTTTCACGCTGATCTGCTTGTCCGAAGTTGACTATTGTTTGAAAATAAGGCCAAAACTTACTACTCTTATATCCTGATTAAAGAAAATCCACATGCGCTAGCTGATCATTAAAATCTTCACTTTCCCAATCATCTCGATTAGCTCTAATACCGTAAATAGTATAATTCCAAGGGATTTTAGATTGCCCTTCTAACTTGACTTGTATACCATTCCACTCCTTCAATTCAATGGTCATACCAGTCCATGACTCATTCAGGTCTTCTATTTTGATAATGTACTCTTCTCCTATCTCTGCCGCTACAATAGCCTTGATTTCATCTAGAAATTCTTCGACTACCTTCAGTTCTACTTTCCATATATTGTCTGCAATCAGTTTTGCTGACGTATAATTCTTTCTTATCGAGGATAATACTTGATCTTCCATATCATTGTCGCTTAACTGATTGGTGAGTTTTTTGAGTAATAGAATATACTGACGAATGGTTTCTCTCAGTATTGGTTGTTCGGCTGCCTCCTTCATACATAGAGTAAGCCATTTGATGATGGTACTTTGATAGGAAATACAATGGAAATCCGAATATTCTTCAAGTAGCCCTTTACTCTCCTCTGATGGACTATGGCCATCCAAGGTGAGATAATAAACCGTATTCCTTTCTGTATTGTAATTTGCGTAGCGCTCTACCTGAGCGGATTGGTCGCCTGCATAAATCTTGTTCTCTATTGAAATGGTGTTGCCATACTTATCGGCAATAAATATGTCTATTCGGCCACCTGTCTTGAGTAATAAGTCAACTGTACCAATATGCTTCTCAAGAGTTACATGTGCGGAACCTTCATCAAATTGACCTTCGAAATCAACTGCTTTAAGAAAAAGGCTGAGAAAAGTATTCTTGAATAAGTGTGATCCCTCCGGGTTTAAAAGCTCACCCAAAAATGCGGAGTGAGTTGCATTTTCGCTGCTTTCCATCTGAAGCACTGAGAAAACATTGAAATGCTCACCTCTCAGCTTCTTGATCTCTTGCTGGTGATCGTATATGCCTTTGATTTCGGCTAATATAGTCTCGGCTTGAATTGTCATTTCCATAAGGGTTCATTCTGCCAATTAGCTTTTAGCCCTAAAGCATTAGGATCTACGCTTGGGTACTTAGTTAATAGGCCACTCAGTTTCAACGTAAACCTATTTTCTGGCTGTATTACATCTAGCAAATATTTCATTAGACAGAGATGTATGTATAGCCTCTGAAATTCATGCGGTTTAGGAACATCATTCAACCATGGGTTTGGAGGATGAGGAAGTAGCTTCGGTGCACCTGGTAAGTTTCTATTCCATAATCGGGAATGGTGTGCGCAATAATTTCTTATTTGAGCAATGGACTGTAACCAACTTGGTAGGTAAGTGTGATTAACTACTCCATAAAAGTGTGCAATTCCATCTTTGGACTTTACCGTATTCTTCAAATTACCATAAAGCTTAGATAAAGCTCCAAAACTGGTTTGCTCAAGAGATTTCCATGATGGAGGGAATCGCAAATCATCTTTGTGCTTTTTAAGGTGGTTTTTGATGACTGGATCTTTAGATCTTGATAACTCCTCCTCCAAATTTGCAAGCGTCTTGACCAAGGCTTTGCTATCCTCAAACAATTCAAAATTTTGAAACCACCAAGGATCATATTCACGTGACAACTGATAGATCAACTGGGTTCTGAGGCTTATTTCTATTTTTTCAATCACATCAAATAGGAGCAATCTCAACTCCCGATCGAAATTGTAAAGTGCCATCACATCTGAGAAGCAGCTATTTGGCTTAAAAATGTGCTTTTCCTTATCTGACTGCATGGAGTACCAATACTCACCTAACCTGTAATAGCTGATATGTAACAGGAAGTGATCAGCTTTATCTTCCGATGAGATGAGTAATCCTCTGGATTCAAGCTTAGCGATTTGCTCGCTGATGGATATGGCCTTTTTCTCAAACATAACGTATAAAAAAACCTCGCTCAATTCTATATGAATCTAACGAGGTTTTCAATTTCTTAAGGCCCTTAAAAGCAAAAGACGCACCCTGGGACGCTGATCTGACGGGTAGCGTGGTGCGTACTGTTAATACAAATGTATACGTATTACTTGGATTTTGGATCCTAATTAATGTAATAATCTTTACTAGTCCGCTTTTCATGCATCTATATCTACCCAACAAATCTTCAATTAAAGACTTTAAAGCATGATTTTATTGTTTTAAGATTTCCGCATCAATATATGACATTAGACATCAATAGGTCCATATTCAACGAATGTCGAGTTCATCAAATATTTCAGTTGCCCTTGATATAATTCGACTCATTTCTTGTTGATCGATATCATCATGCCAAACACTTTGATCCAACAACTCCAATTCATCATATAACTCACCCTCATCTTGCATATCCCGCATGACCTTTTTTAAAGCCGCAGAAATACCAAAACGCAATCGGTGACCGGCATTAATAATATTGTTGTCAAAAACATCCGCATTTGCAAGAGCAAATGGGTCTCCGAAACGACCACAACTAAACGCATTTCTTAATAACATTTCATATTCCATTCTCATATTAATCCATTTTAGTTAATCAATTAAACAAACATCCCCTGCAGTAAGCCCTTCTTGAAGGTCTGTGTATGGGTGATTTGATGGTTGACGGTTTCAATTTTTTTATCAATGCTGCTGAGGTAGTCGGAGATTTTTTGTTGCTCTTCTACTACCGGTAATTTTAGTTTCAGCTTTCCTACTCGTCCAGTTGAAAGACTCAATACCTTTGATCCTTGGGCAATGACCATTATTTGCTTTCGCATATCCCAAGATTTAAGTAGATAACTAAAAAAACCAATAGTTGTATTCGAAGTAATCGGACGAGCTAGAAAAGTATGGAGGCCAGCTAATACCTTTTTATCTTTCACATCAATTAGTTCTATGGTCTTTCCAATATCAGCATAATCCTCAGAAGCATCGGCCATGACAAGGTCTCCATTTTTGCAATATGAGTCTTCTTTGACTTTAGAGAGATTAACTTCATCATTGACAAACGGGATGGTCTCGTTTTCTATATTAAATATTGACTTGAACTTTGTATGGATGTCTCCATAATGAATATTGTAGACTGTTCCAGACTCATAATTCAACTTATCTCTAGATAATGAATTGGTTGTATGAAAGGTGTATAATTCCCCCAACCTCTTCTCCTCCCAATCCGGATAGTCGTTCCCCTCGTCATCTTTGAACCGTATCTCCTGAGAAAAGAGCTTTTGCATGACTCCCTTTTTGTATTCTTCCAGACGTTCTTTCTTACGCCTAAGAAGCTCAATCTTTTTGTCAACTGCAGAGAGGAAGGAGGCTATCTTTTCTTGTTCGGGGAGGGAGGGGAAATTGAGTCTAATTTTCTTTAAATCGTCTGTACCTACGTTCGACTGATTTCCTGTACCTCCCTTAGACTCAGAAAAAAAGAAATAAAAGAATCTAGATGTCTTAAGAAGTGGGGCTATAAATGAATTACAAGTCATTCCCTCCCTCTCTTTTAAAGCAACTAATCTTTGATTTAGAAGAAACTTATTGCTTTTTGGAATTTGTACAGAATAACCATAATCCTTTTTGCCTACTGTACCTGTTAAAGTAAGTACAACATCTCCTTCTTTTAATAAAAATTTATAATGCTTTGAATCCAAATCATTCCAAAAAGAGGGGTTTCTATCAAGCCTTAATTGGTTCATGTAAACATTGGACATCTTAATTAATTGATAGGCTCCTTCTGAACTTGACATTTTCGTGCTTTTAAATGCATAGCCGGCCAAAAAATAAATCTTGGAGTCAAGCGCACTATTTTCCCAAGCCTCTTTAAACTCTTTAAACCTCAATTCAGGAATATTCTTTGACTTAATTATAGTTGTTGATTCCGTCATATTAGAATGGAGTATCAATGCCTAATTCCTTACAATATTCAGCAATGCTTGAATCTGTTTCCTTTATCTCAGTTTCAAGCCCTTTCAGCTCTTCTGAAACCATTTTTAAGTCCACAGGCTCCTCTTCTTCAAAGGTGTCCACATAACGAGGAATATTAAGGTTATAATCGTTCTCAGCTATCTCTTCTAAAGAAGCTACATGGCTATACTTATCTTTGTCCTCCCAGTTTCTATAAGTATCAATGATTTTATCAATATCCTCTTGTCTTAATACATTCTGTGTTTTTACCTTTTCAAAATGCTGACTGGCATCAATAAACAAGATTTTCTCTCTGTTCTTTCTTTGTTTCTTTAATACCAGAATACAAGTCGGAATACTGGTTCCGTAAAAGATATTGGCAGGCAAGCCAATCACGGCATCTAAGTAGTTTCTATCCTTAATGAGGTATTCTCTTATATGTCCTTCAGCAGCCCCTCTAAAGAGCGCATCATGAGGCAATACACAGGCCATAGTGCCATTATCTGCTAATTGGTGAACCATGTGCTGAACGAAGGCAAAATCGGCCTTAGAGCTAGGAGCAAGCTTACCATAAGCAGCAAAACGATCATCACTCATAAATAGAGGGCTAGCGCTCCACTTAGCTGAAAAAGGAGGGTTAGCCACAATCGCCTCAAAACGCTCATCAGGGTGCTGAGGATGCTCTAGAGTATCTTCTTGTTTTACATCAAACTTCCTATAATGAACATCATGCATAATCATGTTCATACGGCAGAGGTTATAAGTGGTAGGGTTCATCTCTTGTCCGTAGAACCTACCCACTTCCTTTACTTCTTTGGCAACACGTAAGAGAAGGGAACCAGAGCCACAGGTGGGGTCATAAACACTCTTTAGGCGTTCCTTATCTGTAGTCACAATGCTTGCTAAAACCTTACTTACCTGTTGAGGCGTATAAAACTCTCCTGCCTTCTTTCCTGCACCAGAGGCAAACTGTCCAATGAGGTATTCATAGGCATCACCCAACATATCACTTTCAGAATCTTCTAGATTAAAGTTTATCTCATCCAAATGAGCCATCACCTTAACGATCAAATCATTCTTAGCACTTTCAGACTTACCAAGTTTACTGCTCGTCAGATCCAGGTCTTCAAAGAGATTCCCAAACTCCTCCTCACTCTCAGAACCCATGGTACTCTGTTCTATGTTTACAAGCACCTTAGCCAAGTCCTCAAGAATGAACTTACTCTTGCCCTCAGCGTTACCTCGCTTAGCCAGTTGACTGAATAGCTCGGAAGGCTTAAGAAAGTATCCCAGGGCCTCTAAGGCCTCCGCCTTAATAGCATCGAGATAAGCCTGGCCCGTAGAAGAATCCTCATCAATACTGTCATAGGTCAAACCATCAGGTTCAAGAATCTCATTAGCGTAGAGATCCATCTTTTTACTGAGGTACTTATAAAAGATAAAGCCAAGAATATAATCTCTAAAGTCATCAGCATCCATTTTGCCTCTGAGGGTATTGGCAATGTTCCAGAGCTGTTGTTCTAGCTTTTGTTTCTGTTCAGTCATGCATTGAAAGTAACGTTTCCTTCTCTAAGCTAGCAGAAAATTGGGGTAAACGGATGCATTACTGTGTTAAGAAGCATAACCAACTTATGATGTCTCCGTTAGAGTTTACTAGTTCATCATTAGTTGCTAAACCATAATTCACTTAAACTTTTCCTAAATGCCACAAGGAATTATTAACCCAAAGGGTAGAATCAACATTGACGAAACCTCGAGAATAATGACCCCCATTTTCTGGGGTGAAACTGACGAGAGCTTGAAGAATTGGGCGAAGCGGTTAAGCACCCAGCCCTCCACCAAAAGAAAGAAGCTTGTATCAAGGGTTAATAAAATGGAAAGCGGATATCATAAGTTCACCATAGAGCTACTTCTTGATGGGCATCTAAAAAGTACGATTTTAAAAGCGCTGTTCTCGAAGTATGGTAACTCATACTCCAAAAAGGAACTCAAGCAGATCCATTATCAAAGCAAACAGATGCTACTAAAGATGGCATCTGGAGAGCTTTGAATTGGAGTATTCTGTTTTAGGTAAAAGCTAATAGTCTATTTTAGTTCTATTTCCTCCCCCCTTATAATCCCCCTTTATATCATACCATTTTTTTCCATATTTGAATTGGAGCAAGGACTTTATAAGGTCTGGCCCCCTCTCCATGATACCTTTCGTTTTTTTGATGTACTTGTTTTCAAACTCACTATCAATACTACGCAATGTGTTTAGATCTTCACTTCTAATAGATACTTCTGAGTAGTTTGCCTTCAAAAGTAAATAACCACTTTCCACAGCCGACTTTTTAAGCCTACTCCCGTACATTATTGATTTTTGGAGCATCTTTGCTATTGCTGTATTAGCAACGGGAAAAAAATCAGCATCAAGCAGATCGTGATACGAACCAGACCCCATGTAGTAGTTCTGACCTGCTTGATTTGCTGACTTTTTATTTTTTCTATACCTATTTCTTTGTGTCATTACTAGCCTTCCGATAAAAGCTCCAGCAAAGTATGCCTTGGGGCATTGTAAGTATTGCCTATCAAATTCAACCCTTGCTGCTGATTTCCCTTTCAACATTTTATAGAGGCGCTTAAAGCTTCTGATATATGTAAACCCTTTGTTTGAATTGGTCCAACCTAGTGACTCCAGTGATGTGATGTCCTTACTTAATGATTTCCGGCATCTACCTGTTTCAAGTTGAAGACGCCTAAGAATAGCCTTGTTAATCATCACGCCTCCAGCATATTCATGCTTGAGTATCAGGTACAATCTCAACTCTTGAATCTTATTATTGGTGAGAGCAAACTGGATAAGATCTACTGGAACCCACTTCATCGATTACTTGCCATTGGAATCAATGAACTCTTCGATCTCTGATCTTTTATATAGAGTCAAGCGATTGACCTTATAGTATTTTATTCGACCAGCGTCACGGTATCTCTGAAGTGTTCGTAAGCTTATATGAAGAATCTTGCATACTTGCTTAGCATCAAGTAATTGATCCTCTTTGTGAGGTATAATTCCTTTAATTAATCGATGTAGCTCTTTGATATGCTCCTTGAGCTCAACTATTTCTGCTTGATCAATTAGTTCATAACTCATCCTGAATAATTTTAGATTCAGGGGCAATTAAGAGTTATAGGAAGACACTAAAAACGTAGACTGTGCAAATGAAATTTGGGCATCTATGGATTTTCTGACGCTTTAACATTGTTGATCAAATTATTCACGGCATTATAAACTCTTCTTTTATCAAATAGCTCTCCCAATTGATCGAGTTTATTGAGATCACCCTCATTGTCTACCGCCTTAGTATTGAGCTTTATATTAGACCAGATAAAACAGTGCCCTATCATTCGATACAATGGTCCATCGGTAGTTAATTCAGTATAATTCTTTAAAAAGCTATTCAGACATTTGGCTATTCTACCTTTTTCTCTGCTGATTACATCACTTCGCTTTGATTCGTATTCATCAGTCTTCCCATTAGCATCGTTCAAGTTCTGATCTGCGTATATCAGTTCCTTATAATCACAATAAATACTATCAAAGTGACGCTGGACCATTGATTGAATCATACCCCATTCCTTGTGCGCATCGATTTCGATGATAAAACTAGAATCAATATTTACGATGATCTTTTTAGGTAATACGCTCTTCAGTTTTAGATCCTGTTCAGGATAGATCTCTTTGAATCGCTGGTAGTCCTTAACCTTAGTAATTGCTGCTTTATTCTCTCTGTAATCATTGTCTGAGAATGCCTTATTGTCACACCAATCCTTGAAGATGGTCACTTCTCGATCTCCAATTGTGGTTTTAATGTTTTGCCTCAATCTTGATATTGCAAAAATCAAAGTATTCTTGATTTTTTGATCTACCATATCAATACTGTATTTAGATAGTATGCTTTCAATTTCTCTAAAATCTTCTTTGTAAATGAGTACCGGGTTCTTAGCCTCCTCAGCACTAATTATAGTCCCCCACGAATCTCCAAAATACTTTTTGAATACCCTCCTATCAATTTGCATCCTCATTGAAAGCATTAATTACTTTACTGACTATGTATGACTTATTTACACCATGATAATGATCCATGATTACTCTTACCGATTTACCGGTCATCTCTGCAATGCTCTTTTCATCAATCCCAAGCTCGCAGCAATGCGTT
This sequence comes from uncultured Roseivirgaceae bacterium, assembly GCA_964351595.1. GTDB lineage: Bacteria > Bacteroidota > Bacteroidia > Cytophagales > Cyclobacteriaceae > UBA6059. Next base: position 27,044 of record CAYGOT010000002.1, read on the forward strand.
ATAAAGGTTTTTATTGCCACATGAGTGGTTATCCGCTCATATTTGGGCACAATACCTTCAGAGGTCTCAATAGCTGAATTAATACCTGCCAAAGCACAAAGTTCTTTAAGGTATTTATTCTGCTTTTGCTCCGATATAAGAGGCAGCTTATAATTATATCTCTGGAGTATTTCCTTAGGAACTGTAGATAGTGGGATGTAATTAGCTCGATCGGTCTTTTGTTGAATCAACTGAATTACTTCTTGACCAACGATCTCCGTGATGTGAGCTTTATTAAGTCGTTTCAAATCGCCATATCTGAGTCCTGTACGACAATTAAACACAAATACGTCTCTCACATTGGCTAGTCTTTCATTGTTGGTCAAATCCAATGAGATAAGGCTATTGAGCTCTTCTTGATTCAAGTAGACCACTTCAACCAATTTTTTAATCTTCTTGAAATCACGGTGTAAAAAGTCCTGATGAACCACGTGTCCTCGCGACTGAGCCCAAGAAAGAAATGACTTTAGGTTCTTTATGAGATTACCTATAGTATTATCTTTCTTCTTTTCAACGGCCCTAAGAAAGGCCACAAACTTATCGTAGAAGTTCAAATCAAAGGAATCAAGTCTCAGCTGTTCGCCTGAGTATTCAGAAAACCTTTTCAAGGCGCTATAGGTGCTCTTATACTGCTTAATAGTGTTGTTAGACCACCGAACCCCATCACTTTTCACTAAGTAGCTCTGATAGAGTGTATCAAAGTCAATGCTTCTGGGATCTGCCTTGCCGGTATTAACCACTCGCTGCTCATCATATTGCTTACCTACTAAGTCCACGGTAGGCTCAAGATTCTTAGCGTGCAACGACAAGGCTATACCTTCAATCGTTGACTTCAATTCTCTTATTGCACTTATAAGGGGCTTGGCCCCTTTCACATTGTTTCTTATAAAGGGATCTATGATTTCAAGCTTGCCGTTTATATGAACCAGGTTTAATTTACTCGCTTCAACATTAACCGCCTTAAACCTCTTAGTTCTTTCTCGATGACCATACTGAATTACAACTGCTGTACATCCATTTCGATCCACTCTAGGGGTACCTTGCTTGTCCTTGCGGATAACGACTTTTGTAGTCAATTTGGTAAGTGTTTGGTAAGTGAATTATAAAGAATTGGCATTCCATTGGATGACAATCACATCCCAAATGTATCTCATTAACTTTAATTGGCCGTTTTAAAAGACACAAAAAGTCATGAAAAGACAGGGTTCGAATCCTTCCGAGTGCGCATTAGGCCTCTGATTAGTCGGAGGCTTTTTTTATGCATTACGTTTACGTCATATATAGCCCCTCTACTCATAGGTATTATAAAGGATATACCAATGACCTTGACAAGAGGCTGACCCAACACAACAAAGGTCAAAACAAGTCAACTAAGCCGTACCTGCCTTGGGTATTGGTATATCACGAGCAATACGAATCTCAGGAAAAAGCACTACGGCGAGAAAAGTATTTCAAGTCGGCCGCTGGCAGAAGATTTCTAAAAAAGGTATTGGGTTCGAACCCGGCCGACTGAACGTCGTTCGGGCGGGTCCTTCCGAGTGCGCTTTTAGCCTTCCAAGTTGGGAGGCTTTTTTTATGTATTACGTTTACGTCATATATAGCCCCATCCATCATAGGTATGACAAAGGATATACCAATGTCCTTGACAAGAGGCTAACCCAACACAACAAAGGTCAAAACATCTCCACAAAGCCGTATCTGCCTTGGGTATTGGTATATCACGAGCAATGCGAATCTCAGGAAGAAGCACTACAGCGCGAAAAGTATTTCAAGTCAGCAGCCGGTAGAAGATTTCTAAAAAAAAGTATTGGGTTCGAACCCGCCCGACTTAACATCGTTCGGGCGGGTCCTTCCGAGTGCGCTTTGAGCCTTCCAAGTTGGGAGGCTTTTTTATTACACATTATCAGAACGACATCCCAGAGAAGCCCATAAAGGCCATAGAAAGGATGCCGGCCACAACCAAAGCTGCGGGAACTCCTTTCATGGCGGAGGGCAATTCTGCTAAGTCAAGCTGCTCACGAATACTTGAGAAGAGCACGATCGCCAATGTGAAACCAACCGCATTAGCGATAGCGAAAACAACGCTCTCGAGTAGATTAAAATCTTGCTGGATCACTAATATCGCTACGCCAAGGATGGCGCAGTTGGTAGTAATCAATGGTAGGAAGACACCCAGAGCTCTATACAATTCAGGGCTGATTTTTTTGAGTACAATCTCCACTACCTGCACTAGGAAAGCGATCACCAGGATGTAGGCGACCGTCTGCAGGTAAGTGATGCCAAATGGTACAAGCAGGAACTGAAATATCAGATATGTCACGACCGTCGCGATAGTCATCACGAAGAGTACTGCCCCTCCCATGCCTATCGCCGTAGTGGTGCTCTTGGATACACCCAGAAACGGGCAGATACCAAGGAAGCGCGACAACACAATGTTGTTGATGAAAATGGCACCAAAAATGATGATGAAGTATTCCATATCAAGCAGTCTTTTTAGATTCGGCCGTGACGTTCTTGCGCCACTCGAAGAAAGCGATGATAAAACCCAGCGCAATAAATGCCCCCGGAGCAAGTACAAATATGAGCAGTCCATCACCTGGCAGTATCTTTATGCCGAATAGTGAATAGCTACCTAATAACTCACGGATGCCTCCAAGGAGTACCAGGGCATAGGTAAAACCCACCCCCATGCTTACGCCATCAATAAAGGCTGGAAAAAGATCATTTCGACTAGCAAAGGCCTCCGCCCGACCCAATACAATGCAATTCACCACAATCAGTGGAATAAATAGCCCTAGTTGCTCATGAAGTGATGGTAAGTAACCCGCCATCAACAAATCCACCACCGTCACAAAAGAAGCAATCACCACAATAAAGCTTGGGATTCGCACCTTGGCAGGGATCAAGTTCTTGATTAAGGAAATCACCATATTGGACATGATCAGCACAAAGGTGGTGGCTAACCCCATGCCCAACCCATTGATCGCTGTACTCGTCACTCCCAGCACCGGACACAGTCCTAGTAGGAGTACAAAAACTGGATTCTCTTTACTAAGCCCTTTAGTGAGCTGGCCGATGATTGGTGACTTACTCATTTTGTTGAATACTTTGTAGATTCTCGTAGGCCGTCTGCACAGCCTCACCCACTGCTCTTGAAGAGATGGTCGCTCCGGAAATACCATCTACCGCACCTCCGTCTTTAGTGACACGGAGGTCAAACTGTGCCGGGTGCTGCCCGGCGAACTGATCCAGAAAATCACCCGCAGTGATCTTCGATCCTAATCCCGGTGTTTCCCTGTGGCTGAGGACTTGCACTTCTCTGATGCTCCCATCGACATCAAGCCCGACCATGACCTCTATGCGACCGCTATACCCCTGATCGCTGTAGCTGCTTATCGCATAGCTCTTGATGACGCCACCCACCTTCGCCGGATAAAATACCAACGCATTGGCCTCCTCTTCTACCTTCTTACCTTCCACTACCTGAAAACGCTCCTCTAGTGGATCGTTTTCAAATTGTACTACGGCATTGATGGCTCTTAGCTGCTTTTCTCTTTTCGCGGTAGCGATAGGCTCCAGCGTCCATTCATAGACGTATCCCAATGAAAATGCAGAGAGCAATGTCACACTGCCCAAGGCTAGGATAAGGTTCAGGAAATTTGACTTAGGTACCGCCATAATCAGCTTACAAGTTGGTTGTCCATTGGCTCAAAAGTGGCCTTGTGGCCCGTGCCATAGCGATGCTGCTTAGCATATTTGTTGATCAGTGGCACGAATGCATTCATGATCAATATGGCAAAAGAGATGCCCTCGGGGTATCCGCCAAACAGTCGGATCAACACGGTAAAGAACCCTATCCCCAATCCAAAAATGATCATACCACGATGGGAGACCGGAGAGGTTACATAATCTGTCGCCATGAATATCGCACCGAGCATTACGCCACCTGATAGTACGTGAAACATCGGATCGGCATAGAGGCCGGGGTTGATCAACCAAAAAATACCACTGAAGGTAAACACTGAAACAATCACCGTAATCGGCACATGCCAGGTAATCACTTTCTGCTGTAGCATGAAGACCAGGCCAATGAGCATGGCTAGCCCACTCATCTCGCCCAGCGATCCCGACTGCATACCCACAAACATCGATAGATGACTTGGTAGACCCGTCATGATTTCGGGTACGGCCATACCTGACCTAAGACCATCCTTGAGCAAACCCAGGGGTGTCGCACCAGTCACCGCATCTATTCCTGCTAAGAGTCCTCCCGGCACAGGCCATGTGGTCATCTCTACCGGAAATGATATCAACAGAAACACACGCCCCACCAGCGCCGGGTTAAAGGGATTGTTACCCAGTCCCCCGAAGCTTAGCTTGCCTATCCCAACTGACACCACTGCCCCGATCAGGAGGATGTATAGAGGAAGATTCGTGGGTACATTAAATGCCAATAGCATACCTGTGATCACGGCAGAGCCGTCAAAAAGTGTCACCTCCTGATGCAGCAAATATCTCACGATCACATACTCGGTGATCGCACAGAAAAGCACCGCCATCATCGTGATGATCAAGGCACTGATGCCAAAATTGTAAACCGATATGAGCAGCGCCGGAATCATGGCGATCACCACACGCCACATGATCTGCTTCACGGTCAGCGTAGTATGGACATGAGGCGAAGGTGATACCGTTAACAATCCGCTTTGACTCATGTCGTTTTGATTTTTTTGGCTTCCTTTTTGCCCAATCTGATGTAGTCGAGGATGGGTCGGTTGGATGGGCAGACCCATGAACATGACCCGCACTCCATACAGTCCAGAATGTGCTCTTTACTAGTTTGGGCAGCCTTGTGGTTCTTAGCCAGCAGCATGAGATAATACGGCTCCAGCCCTATCGGGCAAACCTCCACACACTTACCGCAGTGCAGACAATTGTACTCCTGCTCACGCTTAGACTCGGCTTCATCGATGATGAGAATGCCTGATGTAGCCTTGGCAATCGGCACATTGAGATCTGCAATAGCCTTGCCCATCATAGGCCCACCACTGATTACTTTTCCGGCAGTTTCCGGTAGGCCGCCAGCTTCAGCGATCAGGTTGACCACTGGTGTCCCTATTCTTACCAGAAAATTGGAGGGCGTCTCCAGCGACCTACCGGTCACGGACACCACACGTTCGATCAGGGGTTTGTTCTTCTGTACGGCCTGATACACAGCGTATGTCGTTCCCACATTGTGCACGATGGCGCCTACATCCACCGGTAGGCCTCCGGAGGGAACTTCTCGTCCCAGTACCGCCTCGATCAGTTGCTTCTCACCACCCTGTGGATACTTTACTTCAAGTCCTTGTACACTTATACCTGCATATCCTGCGAGCTTAGACTTCATCAGTTCGATAGCATCATGCTTATTGTCCTCGATACAGATGATCGCTTTGTCTACACCTAGTGCCTTCATTAGCACTTGGGTGCCTACCAGTATTTCCTCCGGTTTCTCGAGCATAATGCGGTGATCTGCAGTGAGAAACGGCTCACACTCCACGCCATTGATCAGCAGGTGATCCACCGTTTTGCCTTCGGGTACGCTGAGTTTGACATGACTGGGGAAAGCAGCACCTCCCATACCCACGACCCCTGCCGCCATGATGCGCGCTACGATCTCCTTTGGTGAAGCGGTGATATCGCGGCTGAGCGCTTCACTCAAATCAATTTCTTCGGCCCAATCATCTCCTTTGACCCTGATAGTGATAGCCATATGCTTGAAGCCGGTACTGTCCATCATCTCATCGATGATACCCACCTTGCCGCAGACTGAGCTGTGAATGTTAGCGGAAACAAAGCCTTCATGCGTAGCAATGATTTGACCAACTTTCACCATATCGCCGCGCTCTACTAATATCCTGGCGGGTTTGCCAATATGCTGCGCAACAGGGATGATTACCATCTTAGGTAAGGGTAGCGGCTTAATGGCAGCATGCGCCGAGAGCTTCGCGTCATCAGGGTGGATACCACCTTGATGAAATGTCTTGAGGGTATTGACTAGATTGCTACTCATGCCTTGTCCGCTTTAGCTGCTTCTTTAGCTTTCTGCACTTCCAGTTTTTTCTTCTCCAAATCCCGTTGACGCTTCTCCTCGATTTTGTCAAGCTTCTGCTGAGAGATGTTATCGGCTATAATGCTCTGCGCATCGCAGACGCCAACGCATTTCGCACAGAGCTTGCATTTCTCATAGTCTATAGTCGCCAGGTTGTTGGTAATAGAGATGGCGTCATAGTTACACTCCTCCATGCACTTGGAGCAGCCGGAGCACGCCACCGAGCAAGACTTCCGCGCCGTACCTCCCTTATCTTCATTGATGCACGCAACATAGATGCGCTGGCCTTTGCGGCCTACCGGCCAAAGCTCTAGGATGTCCTTGGGACAGGCTGTGACACAAGCGTTGCAGGCTGTGCACTTTTCTTCTATCACTACGGGGAGTCCGGTGATCGGATCCATTCGAATGGCATCAAAGTCGCACGCATCCTGACATTCGCCAAGTCCCAGGCAGCCATAGGCACATCCTGTATCTCCACTGTATAGATCGGCAGCAATGGTGCAACTCGCCGATCCGTCGTAGATACTTGTTTTCTTGCGGTGCTCAAATGAGCCCGAGCATCTCACTACTGCGATATAGGGATCCTTCTCGACCGCCTCCAGTCCCAGGATGTCTGCCACCTGCTTCATGACTTCATTTCCCCCTACCGGGCAATGCAATTCCGATAGGTCAGTAGCCTGTACCAGTGCCTCAGCAAAGGCATGACAGCCTGGCTGGCCACAGCCTCCACAGTTAGTCGCTGGAAGAACCTCTTCGACCTCAGCAATGCGAGGGTCTTCTTTGACATTGAATTTTTTGGAAACTATGTACAGGATAATGGCCGCCACTATGCCGAGGCTAGTCAGAATCAATATGGTGCTGATCACTGTTTCATTCATGGCCATGGAGTTTCTGGATTTGGATAGAAAAGTGATCTTTGATAAGGTCTGATTTCAACTTGAGCAAACCATAGTAGGCCGCTGTAACCAACAGGCTTATTAGGCCAGCTTGGGTTTCGGATAATCCTAGTTGTAAGCCTAAGATCAGCGTGACTAGCAGCACTCCGAATGGCACCAAATAAGCAAGAACTACAGCCTTAAGGCCAGTAGTCGTACTCATCTGAAGCTGTACCTCATCGCCCACTTGATACCCGCTGGCAGTCACCTCAAAATCCTGACGCTCATCCTGATCACCGCCGCAATAGTCCTTCATTTGGCAGCCTCCACAAGCTTCCGACCTAAACAGGCTCACCTTCACATGACCTGGCTTGACTTCACTGACAAAACCTGAGTGGATGATATCATTACTCAACTGGTCAGGCATGAGCGAGGCGTTTTCTGGTTCTTACCGGATATTTGAAGAGCATCTCTAAGCTCGTCTTTACAATATCACCTGAGGTCTTGCACTTAAGAAAATCATCGTCCTCGTAGAGGTCCGCCAGCTCCGTTTTTAGCTGTTCTGTATGCTCTGCTGTAGAAAGTATATCTCCCTGCATCGCTTTGAACATCTGCTGCAGATCATATTGTGTGTCGAGGACCCGGTTGGTCATTCGGATACGCTCTTCTTTTTGGTATTGTAGCTCTAGTGTTGAAGACATGGCCTTCATACCCAATCGTACGATAGGATTATTCTCCTTGAAGTACTGTGGCATGTAGATCTTGCAGCTACCCTCAAAGCACTCCTGATCAAAGTCGATTGACCGCAATCGAAAATAGACTTCATCAAAATCAGGAATTACCTCGACGATGAAATTGTCATCACGCATATCACCGAGTAGTTGTACCAGGCACCTCTCGTTGAATTTGACGAACTCCTTCGCCAGACGGACATGATTGAAGTCATCCTTTGCGAGGTATTCCTTGTTGAAAACATCACCAGGGATACCCTGGATATGTTCCTCAATGAGTGTATTGCCTTTGACCAGGTAATTGATCTTATTCGGCGATAGCATGTGCTCCAACTCCATACCATAGATGCGCGAAGCATCCGCCTGCTTGATATAGAAGTAATCAAACAGGTCGTTGATCTTGTTAACTATCCGTACCCGAATGGGCCGGGTGTTGCCAAACATGCAAAGATCCACGCGATCGATAAATAAGTGCTTGATGACCGAAACGTCACCACCTACCTTGAGCAGAGCATACACTTCTCGCAAGCAATCGTCTATATAGTTGCGGTCTACTTCATCGTAGATCAACGTCTCCCAAAGTGTGTCTTTACCGTTGCGATCCACCAAAGTAATCGCACTGCGGTACCGCATCAGATCCTGATAAGTGATGGGCACCTTCATCTCCCGGTTGCTGCGCTTAAGGTACATGCGCAGCTCCTTGGAGATCGGGTAAATGGGCTTTTTGAGACGTATCCTGGCCATCAGTCTGCCTATAGCGACATTTCAGTTTTCAATTGGGCTACCCATTGATCAACACGGTCCTGTGTCAACTCAGGATGGTTATCTTCATCGATACCCAATCCCAGGAACTTACCGTCCACTACTCCCTTAGATTCTTCGAAATCATAACCATCAGTTGGCCATGCACCTACGAAGTTGGCTCCAGAGTCAACGATGCGTTCATGAATAATGCCCGGGGCATCCAGGAAGGTGTCGGGATATCCATCAGCATCACCAAGAGCCAGATAGGTGACATTCTTTCCTGCCAAATCGGCATCATCCAGCTCATCGATGAATGCATCCCAATCTTCTTGTAATTCACCGATTTCCCAGGTTGGACATGCAAGGATAAGATTGCTATATTCCTCCATGTCATCTGCGGTGGCGGACTGTACATTGTGCAGCTCTGCCACATCTGCTCCACCAAATGCCTCTTGTATTTGACCGCAAACGCGCTCAGTATTGCCCTCTGTAGAGCCGTAAAAAATTCCAACTTTAGCCATAATAGTATCTGTTTATTTTCTTAGTATAGTTCTTCACCATCCTTAGGGTGGTACTTCATAAATATTTCTGATTTCATCAATATGTCGACGTATTGCGCCCTTTTGTAAGCAAAAGGATCACTCATCTTAGCCTTGGAAAGCTTGCCCCGGAAGTCGTTCAAGGTTTGATATTCCTTAGTGATCATCCAACTGGTCAGCTCCTGGAGCATATCCTCTATGTGAGACATCCCCTTCTTATAGATGGCACTTACGACCTGCACTGCATCAGCGCCTGCCAGCGTCATCTTGGCGATATCGCTACCGCTAAATACACCAGAGCTGCTGATGATCGACGCGTTGATTTGGTCATAGAGTAATCCTGCATAACGCAGCGATAGTCGACCGTCATTGGGGCTGCTGAAGTTATAGGGGTAATGATGCTCTTCTCTGGCTATCTCAATATCAGGCTGAAAGAGCTTATTGAAAAGCACAAAACCATCAGCGCCTGCCTTATCCATGCGCCTGACGACAGACAGTGTATTGGTATAGTAAGGGCTGAGCTTTACCGCTATCGGAATTTTGACTGCTTCCCGCACTGCTTGCAGAGTATCCAGTTGTTCTTTGACAATATCTTCACCTGTCTGATCAGCATCAAGTACGTTAGCATAGAAGTTGAGTTCCAGTGCATCTACACCCGTATCTGCCACTCCTATCGCAAATTCTGCCCATTTATCATTGTTGACGCAGTTGATACTACCAATCACTGGAATAGATAGGGTCTGCTTCGCCTTTTTCAGCTTGAGGAGATGAGCTTTGGGGCCCGCATGATTGACGGTTGGGAACATGCTATCATGCTCCGCATCCCATCCCTCATATGCTTCCATCTCCTGATCCATCTGGTGTGCTTCCAGCTGAATCTGCTCTTCAAAGAGTGATTTGTACACCACTGCGGCTGCACCTGCCTCTTCCAGTTTCACCATGTCATTGAGGTCTGAGACGATGTTACATGCGCCTATGACCAGGGGATTCTTCAACTTCAACCCCATGTAGGATGTGCTCAAATCAATCATCGGTAGCTATTTTTTCGGTTTCTATTTCTTCTTTAACTAGTTCAGTGTCCGTGGGACTAGCGAGATGTCTGAGATCATTGAACCTGCGGACGTTATCCTGCTTAGCCAGTTCCATCAATCGATCGGCTTCTTCCGGATTGCTCCTCATTAGGGTACGATATCTGATCTCGTCTTCCACATAATGACTAAAGTCAGTATCGGGCTCTGGAGACTCCCAAATGAAAGGGTCTTTTCCTTCTGCAGCCAAAGCCGGATTGTATCGATAAGAAGGCCAGTAGCCACTTTTGGAGGCTTTCTCAGACTGCTTCTTGGCCTGCTGCAAACTGTAGCCGTGAGCGATACAGGGTGAGTAAGCGATCACCAGTGATGGCCCATCATGCTTCTCCGCTTCGACAAGCGCCAGTGCTGCCTGCTCACGATCCATGCCCATATTGACTGATGCTACATAGGCGTTGCTGTAAGTCGTCATCATCAAGCCAAGGTTCTTCTTACCCATCTGCTTACCGTTAGAGGCGAACTTGGCTACCGCCGCTCTCGGTGTTGCTTTAGAGGACTGCCCACCAGTGTTGGAGTACACCTCGGTATCCATTACCAGGATATTGATGTTGCGATCGGAGGCCATCACATGATCCAGGCCACCAAAGCCTATATCGTAAGCCCAGCCGTCACCACCGAGAATCCATACACTCTTGTCTACTATATAGTCTTGCAACTCAGTGATTTTATCAAGTATGGGTTTCGTTTCACCTTTAGCCTTCGGTGTTACTTCTTTGAGCAAGCTCTTGATCATATCTGCATGATCCTTCGCCTCAGGCGTCACCGATTTCCATTCCGCTAGGCGGTCTTTAAGTGCTTTCGCTAACTTCGACTTAGGCTCCAGCTCGATGTACGCTGCTATATTGGACTTGAGCTGCTCACGATTGGCATCTATCGCCAATCTCATACCAAAGCCATACTCGGCATTGTCTTCGAACAGCGAATTGGCCCATGCCGGACCCCTACCCTTGCTATCCGTGGTGTAAGGTGTAGATGGAAAAGTACCTCCATAGATGGATGAACAGCCCGTCGCATTGGCGATCATCATACGATCTCCGTAGAGCTGTGTCGCGGCATGGATGTAAGGTGTCTCCCCACAGCCAGAGCAGCAACCAGGATACTCGAAGTAGGTCTCCTCTACCTGACAGTGCTCTACAAATGGTAGTTTCTCAACCCACTTGGCAGGGTTACCTGGTCTGCCGCGTTTCTCCAGTTTCTTCGTTCCAGAGGGGATGGTGCCATTGATAGACATAAGAGATACAGGTACACGGTCACCCTTAAGGCGTAACACAGGATCCATGACCAACTGTGCAAAATCACCATCATCCTCGGGCACTACTGCGGTAATCTGAGCACATTTTTCTTCGGCTTCCGGTTTCGGGATCGGAACTTCGATCACCGCCTCAAGCGATGCATCGATAGCATTCCAGTTCATCTCTACTATTTCCTTGCCCTTGCGCAAGAACTGCTTCTCTACGTACTTTTTGATTAGCGCGATGGCTTCTTTTTCCGGTAGGACACCAGAGAGCTTGAAAAAAGCCGTCTGCATCACGGAGTTGATGCGGCCACCAAGCCCTACACTCTTCGCAATCTTGGATGCATCAATGGCATATACCTTGATTTTCTTATCACGGATCGTCTTCTGCATGTCTTGCGTGAAGAGGTTGAAGATTTTCTCCGGCTTTTGGCCACTATTGATCAAGAAAGTACCACCTTCAGTGATGCCCTCAAGGATATCGTACTGACCGATGTACTGTGGTCGGTGCAAGGCAATGAAGTCGGACTTGTTGAGCAAGTATTCTGATAAGATCGGCTGCTTACCGAATCGCAAGTGTGACACTGTGTATCCTCCAGACTTGTTAGAATCATACTGGAAGTAGCCCTGCACAAACTGATCGGTGCTCTCACCGATAATCTTGATTGCATTTTTGTTGGCTGAGACCGTGCCATCAGAGCCATAGCCCCAGAACTTACATCTGACAACTCCTTCCTGCTCAGAGTCGATCTCCTCTTTTACTTCAATGGACTTGTGCGTCACATCATCATTGATACCTACCGTGAAGTCGTGATGACCACCAGCGTCGAGATGCTCATATACAGCCTTAATCATGGAAGGAGTGAACTCCTTAGAAGAGAGTCCATAGCGACCACCGATAATCTCGATTTCAGGTCGTGAACGTAGCGTCGCTACCATATCCAAATAAAGCGGCTCGCCAGGTGCACCTGGCTCTTTGGTTCGGTCGAGCACTGCTATGCGCTTCACAGAGTCTGGTACTATTTCTTTGAGTGCCTCTACCGAGAATGGCCTATAAAGGCGAACATTGATTGCACCGACTTTAGCTCCATTTTTATTCATATAGTCGACTGTCTCCTTGATCGTGGAGATCGAAGAGCCCATGGCAATCAAGATACTTTCGGCTTCAGGATCGCCGATGTATTCGAAGAGGTCGTAAGCCCGACCTGTCTTCTCTTTGAACATGTCCATGTATTTCCTAACGATATCAGGGCAAGCCTCATAATACTTATTGACCGTCTCGCGTCCCTGAAAGTAGACATCAGGGTTTTGAGCTCCTACCTTGCAAAACGGATCTTCGGGCTTCATCGCTTCAGCCCGGAATCGCTCAACATACTTCATGTCGAGCATTGACTTCAGTTCTTCATAAGAGATAGACTCAATCTTCTGTATGGAGTGTGAAGTGCGGAAGCCATCAAAAAAATGGATAAATGGTATGCGTGACTCCAAAGTGGCCAAATGGGCAATAGCGGCCATATCTTGAGCTTCCTGTACATTGGTGGAGGCTAGTTCGGCAAAGCCAGTACCTCTTGCCGACATCACATCTGAGTGATCCCCAAAAATAGAAAGTGCCTGACAGGCCAATGAGCGCGCAGACACATGAAATACTGTGGGCAACATCTCCCCAGCGATCTTGAACATGTTGGGGAGCATGAGCAGCAAGCCTTGAGAAGCGGTGAAAGTCGTAGACATTGCTCCTGCTGTCAAGGCGCCATGTATGGCGCCCGCAGCACCTCCCTCGGACTGCATTTGCACCACATCAACCTTCTGACCGAATATATTCTTCTTACCCACAGCAGCCCAGGCGTCCGCCTTTTCTCCCATGTCAGAAGATGGGGTGATAGGATAGATAGCCGCCACCTCACTAAAGGCATAGGCTATATTGGAGGCGGCCGTATTACCGTCTGTGTTGATGAATTTTTTTTGTGTACTCATGGACGCTGTGTTTAGTCATCCAAAGTACATCCACGATTGGTTTAGATACCGTGGTATTTGTCAACATCCTTTATGACATTAGTCAGGCTGCTCTAAGATCAATGATAGTTTTGAGAGCATCCCTGTACACCCTACTCGATCAAACAAAAGTAGAAAGTCCTACGAGCTGGCTTTTACCTCGTAAGCTGATCTCACCAATGTGACGGAAAGCATACCCTGCCTTATCTCTGAGTTGATCAAGCAGTTGATCAGAGGCTAGCAGGTTTACCTCATAGTTCTTGCACTCTTCTTGAATCCTGGAAGTGGTATTGAGCACATCGCCTGAAAAGGTAAGGTCTCTTTTGATCACTCCTACTTCGCCGGCCATCACCTCACCATAGTGCATGCCAGCTTTGAATTCGGGTACGAGACCGTACCGCTGGAGGTACTTCTCTTTCTTTTCGTCAATAGTGGCCATCATATCGACATAGCACCGGAAGCAATTGGCGTCTTCGATACCCTGTGCCTTGGGCCATGATATGACCACTTCGTCACCAACATACTGATAGACTTCACCCTTGTTTTCGATTATGGCGTTAGTGATATCCGCAAAGAAGTCCTTAAGCAGATTGTGATATTGTATATTCCCCAATCGCTCAGCGATGCTTGTCGATCCTTTGATATCCGCAAACATAAAAACCCTTTCTTCAGTCCTGGGATGATGATACCTACCGGAAAGGAAATGTAGCAACACACCCTGACCAAACTTATCGTTGATCATGATCACGAATTGCGTTAGTGCTACAACAATGGACCAGATGATCATATTCTTGATGTGCAGGGGATCGTAGATATGGGCCATGAACTCCTCTGCAAACATTGGGGTACCGGGAGAGTGACCTACTACAAAAATGGTGACCGCTAAACCCGATAGTATCGTAATGAAACTGAAGATCAATATAAAACTGATCGTCACGGCAAGGATATTGAAACCATAGGGCTTGTCGCGCCATTTATCATTGACATAGAAAACCAGAAAAACACCCCCAAGACAGCCACCTACAAGCGAGGCTAAGAGGTTGAAAACGAGGCTGGAAGACAGGGTATACCATTCTGTAAGGCTTGTTGTATATCTGGACTGAAGCAAAAAGTGATCATAACCTGTAATAATCATGCCTATTACAAGCCAGCACATCACTAGTATAAAAAGTCGCTTTACCTTAATCATGGTCCTCTCTCTGTTTTTCATAATGTGACCTAATGACGTGTGAGAAAATTGAAAGTAGACAATCGAGATAGATTATTTTTTTCGATTCCGGTTCAACCCCGTAAATGCCTGATTCGAAGCATCAATTAAGTAGGTTGAAATGTATATTGAATATACAAAGAAAGCGCTCTTGGTAAGCTAGCTGATTGATTAACTTCGCAGGATGGGATTGATAAGTACGAATACTGCGAATAGAATCTTCACCATCACACTCAATCGACCAGACAAGCGAAATGCACTTTCTTACGAGTTGGTTAGTGAGCTGAAGGAGGCATTTCATGCTGCCAAAAATGATGCAGACACCAAGGTCATTGTCCTACAAGCCGAAGGGAAGGTCTTTTCAGCAGGCGCAGATCTTGCCTACATTGAGCAGCTTCAGAAGAACACCTACCAAGAGAACCTTGAAGACTCTAACCACCTAAGAGAGCTTTTTGAGATGATTTACAGGCACCCGAAACCTGTAATTGCTAAAGTGCAGGGACATGCCATTGCGGGGGGCTGTGGATTGGCTGCCGTATGCGATTTTGTGATCACCGTGCCTGAAGCCAAGTTTGGCTATACGGAGGTAAGGATCGGCTTTATACCTGCATTGGTTTCCATTTTTCTTATCAGAAAGATTGGTGAGGCCAAAGCTAGGGAACTGTTACTTACTGGTGATCTATATTCTGCTGAGGCAGTACAGTCTATGAGCTTAGTCAACTGGGTGGTATCTCAGGAAGAGCTTAATCAAGCTGTTGCCGACCTTGCTGATAAGCTCAGTACTCAAAACTCTGGCCAATCCATGACTTTGACCAAGCAGCTCCTATCAGATCTGCCCGAGCTTTCACTTGATAAGGCACTTACCAGAGCAGCCGAGCTTAATGCGGAAGCTCGTGGGTCTGAGGACTGTAAAAAGGGCATTGGTGCATTTTTGAGTAAGGAGAGGGTGGAGTGGTAGAGTCTTTAGGACGTATCATTATTTAGCTTCCTTCTTTATCTATATCTACCTCTTATGAGGTAGTATTGCGTTCAGGTTAAACTTTACAATCAAAATAAATTGAATTCAAAACGAATAGTCAAACTAGCCAATCTAGCTATTCATGGCCCACGACTCAACCGAATTTTGACTCTGGCTAAATATGATTATATCAAGCGCTACAAAGGCAATAAATTTGGTATCTTTTGGGCATTAGGGAAACCGGTTTTCAGACTATTTATCTACGTTTTCGTCTTTACGCAGGTATTTAATAGTCGAGAAGAAAACTTCGGTTTAATGATGTTTTTAGGGTTAATTACCTGGACTTGTTTTTCCGAAAGTACAGGAAGAAGTATGGGAGTGCTAAAATCCAAATCTTTCTTAATAGAGAGTATTCAAGTAAACAAGATAGATTTTTTTATTGCAAATGTCATCACAGCTTTTATCGGTTTATTGCTATCACTAATCATCTACTTTGCTGCGGCAGTTTATGTAGGAGTACCAATTGTTATCAATAAAGTAATTCTACTAATACCAGTTTTATCTGTCGTATTCCTGCTCTGCTTAGGTACTTCACTTTTACTAAGCGTTATCCATATTTTTTTTAAAGATATAGATCAACTGTGGAATTTGGGCTTGATTTTAGGTATGTGGACATCAGGTGTTTTCAACAAGTCCGAAAAATTTATTGAAGCCTTTCCTGCGCTTGAATATTTAAATCCCTTTCTTGGTATTATCTCTAATATTAGAAATCTCTGTTTATACAATGCCCCATTGGATTGGACAACATTGGGATACCCTTTGGCTGTCTCAATACTTACAACATTAGTAGGGATGAATCTACTGGAAAGACATTCACATAAATCCATGGAACGGTTATAGTGGTGATGAAGAATGATCAATCAAACCAACCAATTATTGACTTATACAAGGTTTCCAAAACTTTTCGTGTCAGAAAAAAGTCAAGTTCAGAATTTACGCCCTTACCTTTCGGTTTTCGCGTCTACAAGAGTTCCATACAGGAAATAAATGCTCTTTCCAATGTTACTCTACAAGTCTATAGAGGTGAAAAAGTTGGTATCATTGGTAGGAATGGGAGCGGAAAATCCACTTTGATTAGGATGATTATGGCAGTCTTAAAGCCAGATAAAGGTGGTTTTGTTAAGACAAATGGAAGTATCATGAAATTAGAAACTGGCTTGGGTTTTGACAAAGAGCTAAGAGCAATCGATAACATTGCGCTAAATAGTAGCTTAATAGGTCTAAGCAATAATGATTTAGAAGAAAGATATCGAACAATTATAGAATTCGCCGAACTTGATACAGTTAAAGACTTGCCTATTAAGTACTACTCCAAGGGTATGAAATCGAGACTTTCGTTCGCCACAGCAATGTTTATCAACCCAGACTTGATTTTATTGGATGAATTTTTCGGTGGAGGAGGAGATATAAAGTTCAAAAAGAAATCTGATAGACTTTTTGAAGAAAGAATATTAGAGGATAAGACACTAGTTATAGTCAGTCATAACTTGAGTGTAATTAGTGAATACTGTGATCGAGCAATCTGGCTTGACAAAGGTCAAATAATAATGGAAGATTCTCCGGATAAAGTATGCAAGGAATATGAATTAGCATACAAATGAACACTACAATTACAAATATCATTGCTCATTTTAAATCCATCACAAATAGGGGTTCACAGAAGCTTATCACCAACAGCAGAACTCTTGATAAACTGAAAAGAAGGTCAATCCAATTCAATTCCAAAATCATTAATAGCCAATTTGTTAATCAAGATAAGAAGCCCTTGACTGTCAATTATTTTGATGGAGTTGGTGATTCGGAAATTCTAAATAATATTCTCATCGTCGAATATGATGCCAAAACTCCTGGAAGCCCACGAAATGGTGGCCCAGTATGGCCTAATTCGGAAAGTCAACAAAAGTATGGTCACTGGAGAAATAGAAAAATCCACACTTGGTCTCCGAAAAAAAAGGTGAGTCCCACAGCTCAATTATCAAAGGGGTTGTGGCTGGGCCCCATTTCCCCTGTTTTCGGGCATCAGGTGGCCGAGTTCTCGAGTAAATTTATTTTGTGCGCGCACAAGTTCTCTCAATTTGATTTGTTGTTTTCGGTAAGTGCTGGTTCTCCAATTTCTAGTATTGATGGTACGCCTCATTACTTCAGGCAAATTCTGAAGTGGTTTGGTATTCACGAAAGTAGGGTTATCATTATTCGTGAACCCACAATGGTAGAGCAACTAATAGTTATTCGCCAACAAGAGTCACTTAAAGGCCCTGGACCCTCGTTTGAGTATCTTGACCTTTTGACTAAGTGGGCGACTGGTCGATTTTACAATATCCAAGCAACCACCGCAAAGCTCTTGTACGTCTCCAGAGTCAAAACAAGAATTCCGTTAGCAGGAGAAGAATATCTAGAAAGGGTATTTGATAAACTTGGGTATCAAGTTTATCACCCTCAGGATCATGCGCTAGAGGAACAATTGCTTGCTTACAATTCCGCAGATCAAATTATCTTTGCTAGCGGTTCATCGGTTCACTTGTTACAGCTCTTAGGCAAGATCAAGGCAAGAGTGCTGATATTGAACAGAAATCCGCATTATAATATTGGGGAGTACTCAATTTCTCGCAGATGTGAAAAATCATCTCATATCGAGATAGTAAAAACTCTTCTTTTTTGTCTCAGTAAGAGAAATGCAGCTCTTCCGATTATCGATTCTCATTTGATCAGGGATTTTTTAATCACATATCATCGCGAGAAGAATTTCGATTGGGACGAGACCGAATTTCAGAAAACTATAGACAAGGACATTACAAATTGGTTAAAAAAATATAGAAGGTATATTAAGAAAAACCCTGAAGTGGCTATTAATCTTAAGAAACAGTTGACTACAATCGGTAAAAAACATCTAATCCCGCAAGAATGAGTCTTAGGATAGCTTAGGAAGCTAACTAGATTGTGCTAATTTTAATTTTTCCAGATTGTCCTAACTCTGGAAGGTCTCATCTATATTAATTGAATCCAGTAGGTATTAATTGTATTTGGTAACGCTTGGATTCATTTTTTTTACCAAAACGGAGCAGATATTTCTCAATTGTATATTTGCCATGCAAGGTGTGCTCAGGATTTTCTTTAATTCTCCAGTACTAACCCAAAATTGGTTTGGATCAACACTAATACTTGATTGAACCTCAGCAACACGAAAATGGTATTGATGATTAATAAACCTTCCACCTTCATCAGATTGATGAAATTCGAATAGTGTAGTACCAATATTGGATCTACTGTCATCAACCAACTCATTTGGGTACTTCAAATACGAAGGAGAAATACTTAGTTTGCCTGAAATACCTTTTTCGTATTTAACAGATAGAAGAAACTCAACATCTTTCTCAGAATTATAATGTCTGCATAAGAGCAACACCATGCCCTTATCTTTCGCCTTCCACAAAGGCTGAATCCAGGCATCAACTTCTCGGTGTTTTGTCCTCACCGAATAAAGTCCTATTTCGGAATCTTTTTCGTTGTTTGAATATATCGCATTGTTTGAGATGCGAAAGCTTTCTGCCTTGTCTAATGGCACAAACCTGTCAATACAGTTAATCCCAAGTCTTTTGGTTGTATAATATTGTAAAATATTTGTATGATTGAAATCATTATTGGGTTGAAATCCCAACAGAGATTCCCAGTCATAAACTGCCAAGAGTGACCTTAGATCAGTATTGAGTATATAGTCTTTATGTGCTGCCTCCATCAACACTGATAAAGGGCTCCAAATAAACGAATTTTCTGTTTCTACAAGGTGATCGACCAGGGCGTAGTTTAACCACTTTGTTTTTTGGTAGTATATCTTACCCAAATCCAGATGATTTGTAGAATTAAAACCCAATATATTCTCATTAGCTGAATAGAATAAACTCAAATATGAAGTGCTTTTGCCTCCATGCACCCGCATGTAATTCGATGGAGTAGATTGAACCGTAGGACCAAATTGTAAAACCCCCGTATTTCCAGGTTCAATTCGCGCTTGAACAAGTATGTAAATCTCATCATTTGTCTTATGTATTAGCAATCCGGTTAGAGCACTCTGAGGTTGAAAAAGGAATAGATCGCATTTATAATCAATCGTGTTTTTCACACCTACGATATTGAAAAATCCTCCTGATTTATGAGAAAGTATCCCCTTTTTTATTTTCCAGACCTCTTGCTGGTCAAAGTCAATCCTATTTAGTTCGAAACCAGATGACTTACGCACTTCTGAGAAATAGTTCATTAGCTCAGAAATACTATTTGCGATATTTAGCATTTTTTCTATTAGTCTTAATAAACAAATCCCGGACGGAGGTCTAAATCAGCTCATCTGGGCCATTATTAGCAAAATTCATTTTTGCCAGGTTACAGCTTATGATTGTAAAAGAAGCACGACGGTAAAAGATAATCTCAAGTGTCTCAGCCTAAGACACTAATTCTGTAGGCATTGAAGAAGATAATTCGATTCTGTTAGAATACTTAGTGTCAAAAACTTCAACAAACACTGTTCGTGATTTATAAATTTCAGTAACTCAATTATTATTTTTTCCGGTATTACTTAAAAGAACTTCTTGATAAAAATGTTCAGACTGCTCAGCCAGACCAGGAATTGAAAACTGTAATGAATACAAATATGCCTCCAATTCCATCTTCTTTATAGTTTGTTCGTTCGAAACGATAAAATGCATCTTTTCGCACATGTCTTCAATACTATTTGGATTTGCGGGAATTCCATATTCGCCAATTAATTCTCGCATTGCACTATTGTCCCCATAAACTGGGACAGTCTTGCATCTCATAGCTTCCAATGGCGGCAGACCAAAACCTTCATGATGAGAAATAAAACAGAAGCCCAAAGCCCCATTATAAAGTGCACAAAGATCCTCATCTTCAATGTAACCTGTATAAATTATACTCTCATGCTCTGGAAGAGTTTCGCTTTTCCATCCAGGCTTTCCACCTACAACAAGTTTCAAATGCTCATTGCCTTTTAATTTAATGAGTTCCAGAAATGCCTTCGCTGTATTCTTTAGATTCTTTCTCGGCTCACTAGTAGCAAGACAAAACAAATACTTTGTATTTTTCAGCCCATATTTATCTAACGTTTTCGAAATTATACGTTCATCGTAAATAGCATAAAATTTGTTATGATCGATGGCCTCATAAAGTAATTTCAATTTATCCTTTTCAGTGATATTATTTTCTACCAATTGGTCCTGGGTAGATTTTGAAACTGAAATAATATAAGGTCTGATACGCTCAATAATATCAAAGCCTTTCTGTGCTTGTCTAACATTGTCCGACAAATGGAATTCACTATGAGAAATATGTGTAATATCATGTATTGTAACTACATGTTTATCACTCTCTGCCCAGATATCCATAATCTGGGGAAGGGTAAAGTGGATCAAGTCAAAACTTTCTTCTGGCTTTTTCACGTTCTCCTCGGAATCATAATTTGATATGCCGTGAAAAGACTTCAGAAGTTTGTAGTACAATTCGACTAAACCAATTTTGAAAAGGAAAAGGCCAATCTTAGATTTTATGACCCTTGGCCAACTTGATTTAGAGCATTCATCGGGCCATCCAATATTAATTACTTTTTTATTTTGAGAAATGCATTTTTCCTCAATGGAAATGAAGTGCTCTCTTGCCTCAGCCAACGAATAGGTTCTATCGAAGATTCTGACGTAATATGACAGCTCATTTAATTGATGGATTTTTAACCAATATAAAGATGAAAGCAGTGTATGAACATATCTTTTTATGCCATCATTGTGCTTTTCAGCTAATTTGGTTGATTCAATAAGAACTCTACTTTTACTTTTTTCTTCACCATCAATTAAGGTTTTTAAACCTTTATTAAATTCTAAATAGCTTATTTTAGAATTATCCGATCTATAACCTAAAAAACTCATTGGTGTCTTGTAAACAGACCAGAAAAATGCCTTTAACTCATCTGGCAACCGATCACAGACTTCCTGAATTGAAGCGATAAATATCGAAACGAGTCGTGCATCAAAAGCTACTTTTCTTTTAGTGGCAGCAAAAAACCTGATTTTATCTAATGAAGAAATAGAGAATTGATCATCACATAAATCCTCTAGACGAATTACTATACTGCATTTAGGCAACCATTGAATAAAGTGTTCAAACCAGGACAAGTCCTTTTCAGGATTCAATCCTATTATACTTTCAGAAAGCCTATCATTGAGGTTAGAACTCGTTAGTCCTGCACCCTTTTCATGAAGCACCTTTGACATAAAAGAGATCAAACCATGGGCCAAAAGGTATACTATTGAGACAGAATCATCAATTTCTTCAAAGTCCGAAGGTTGAGAATGGGTAAGTAAAATAGATGGTTTAGTGATCTCGTAACTAAAACCTTTGTTTATTTCAATAATTTCATAGTTCTGAAGGTTGTATGTTCCAACAAGAGAAATGACAAATGACCTGATATCTATACCCGGATAAGCGACAATTATCAGCGACCTAGAATCCATATTATTTTCTTGCAATGTGTTCTTTTAAGCTAATTCTAATTGATTGTATAACCCATCTTAAGCATAACTTCACCATGTTTTGCCCAAAATATGCCTTGTAAATCCTTTGGCATTTCATCTTTCCAGCTACCAGCAATTCCCCTACGAACTGTCTTTTCTGGCATATTTCCTTTGTACTTTACATGACCCTTACGAGCTGTATCGATTGTGGGCATATTTGACCAGTTAGGTTCAGGCAAACTGATCAACTTGGATAAATTTCCCATTTCAATCTTCGGGTTTTCCAGTATATTTTCATACTTCATAATAATATGGCTTTGACCAACCCATGACCGGACGTGTTCGGACCATGATCCGAAATTCTTGTCGCCAGGATTTAAAACCATTTGCCGAAGGTTCGCTTCATAGCTTGTTCTCTTGTCCCACTCTAGCGCTTTCCTCCATGCCCTGGAAATAATTGAATCCCGTCCATCTCTGACAAGATATATAATCTTATCCTCTTCATTTAGTGGTACATCTCTGTGCAGATGGTGTGTTTTAACAACATCAAATTCTTTATAACTTTTGCGAGTTTCCTTGAATTTTATGAAAGCACCTGACTTCAAACCATATACATGATACAGTATATTCCGTAACATGGTATTTCCTGATCGAGGATAAGAAACTAACCATATCATATGTTTTCCTTTGAATTTTTAGTCTGTGATTTGTTTAAAGTGAGCCTGGTAATTGCTTTTCACATACTGCTGAGGCTAAATGATTATGAGTCCAAAGATTTAAGAGTTAATCTTTTGCTTATTTGACAAGATATGATCATATAACTCCATATCATGTTGGTTTAAATCAACAAGCTTTTTTCTTAACTCATCACCTATTTCCGGTTTTATCTTAGTCCTATTAACGTAGTGCGGAGATGCTGAAGCAGGCCATTCAAATTTAGTGCTCATCTTTTGAAAATCTCTAGAGTAATCCTCTACTTCTCCAATAAATGCATATTTACCTGATTTAACATCATTTAGATCAATAAATCTAGAAAAGGCATTCCTACTTCCATGATGTAGAGCAAATTCATCTATGCTTCTCACCATACGGTTTTTCAAAGTAGGAGTCTCATGTTCATGAGGTTTAAGCTGAGCTTCCAAAATCTGTCGCATGTAATAGTATTCAGAAATCACCCTTTCAACTGGATTTCTAATCCATGTGACAATAGGCAAGTTTACAAAAGCTGGATAATCGCACAACAAATTCTTGTAGTCTTTGATATTTATATGTCCGTGCAATACTCTCGCGCTAACATTAACTTCAAGCCTTTGTCGTAAAGCACGATCCACATAAGCAGTCTGAACATGTTTTAAGCCATAAATTTCACTAAGAGACTTTCCAAATGAAGTACCACCGGATTTTGGAACATGAATTGATATTAACTTAAGTCGGTGGCTCATAAATTGGTTAGCTATATTGAAACAAGTCTATAAAGATTCAACTGCGTCTAAACCTCGCTGATTGATAGTATCTTTCTTGCTTTTTAAATATTCATATAATTCAACATCCTCTGAATTGATATCCGTAAGGATTGACCATGTATGTTTATCGACAAGAGGTTTATCTTTTGTAACGTTTACGTGATGGATGTTATGGAAAGGGTTTTGATTAATTTTACCAAAAAACAGTTCGACATCCGTATTATATTTTTCCACTTCCCCCAGAAAGAGAAAGCTACTATTTTGTATCAATTCTTTAGACAAAAATTGATTCATTACATTGACGTTTCCGGGGAATCTAGCAAATTCTTCCAAACTCTTGGCGAGCCTTTTTTTTAGTGTTGGTGTCTCGTGCTCAAATGGTTCAAGTTGTTCGCCCAATACTCCCATAAGATAATAGTACTCGGAAATAATCCTATCTACAGGATTTCTTATCCACGTCACTATCGGTATTTCCTCATATTGAGGGTTATTATCAAATAGCTTCTCCATATCAGTGAGATGAATATGTCCATGTAAAACTTTCACACCTTCATTAATATTGATTTTATCAATCAACCACCTATCCTGATACCAGGTTTGTAGACTTTCTCTACCGTAAATATCTTCTAAGACCAATCTAAAGGACGTCCCTCCGCATTTGGGGACATGTACAGATATCATTTCTAGATTCACGATTCCGTTTGATTAAACTATAATCGGTTCGATTGTTAGAAACCCTCTTGATTTTCCCACTTGCTCGTAATGCAGCAGCGGATTTAACCTTTTTTCTATTACCACCGGGTTTTGAATAATATAATAAACAGTATTGAATCTCACAGATGGATTTTTCCCCTCTATCGCACCGATTCTCAAATAATGAGAAATCGGATCCTGTTTCAAATCACCTTGTAAGTATTGTTTAATGTACCATATCTCATCAAACAAACCGCTCAGCTTTATTATTCTCACATTGCGTGGGGTTACATGATCTTTACGCTTTTCATAAGCAAACTTGTAAGTTCGCATCAACTGATGCTCAAGGAGCTTTTTTGATCTTAGCAACTCTGCAGATCGCTGTTGTTCTAACTCCAACGATTCCTTAATGTCAGATAATTGTCGTTGTAGATTTTTTATCAAAATTTCACTATGAACCAATAGTCAAAATTTAGTTAAGAATCATATGGATTTGCCCCTAGGTTTTTAGAATCAGGAAACAACATTAAGCCACTCCTTCATTTCGAGGTAAAATTATAATACTCTCTCTTAACTAAGGATTAACTTTCAGGAAAGATCTTTTTTACATGAAATTTAATTTGCGAATATAGAATCCTGGTCGTTATTAACTTCCCTTTTCTCATTTTAATACAGTGGTAATGAATTCCAACACAAATGCCAAGTATGATGAACTAGCCAAACGATCGGCTGAAGCCAAAGAATTAATGACGCTTATTGACATTTTGCAGAATAAGCAAGATGAATACTTGCAGCAAATTCAAGCAGAACATCTAAGCGAGATAGAAAATCTGCAATCCAAATTCAATAAGGAAATTGGTAGGGCGCGTGAGAAAAGTGAAATCCAAAAAATACTCTTCAGTATTATCGAGAGTAAACTCTCTCTTTTATTTGATCTAAACCTTCAGATCAACTCTAAATTAGAAAAATGTGAAAGAGAAAGTTCATCATTAAGAATTGAGATCAGTTCATTAAAAAGAAAATTCAACAAGGTTATCGAATCCAAATCATGGAGATATACCAAATACTTTAGAAGTGTATTAGCTCTCATCACTCAGACGAAGTATGAACCTGTCAAGAGAGAGGAAATAATCTATTCCGATAATTCTTCAATTGAACTTGACCCAAGTAGATCAGGGTATTCTCCGGAAATCGGTACCGAAGATAAAAGAGACAAAATTGAATCAATTCGGCATACTGAATTGAGGTTTGATGCTGCACCTAAGTTTAGTCCTAATAAATCCTACGTTGATAGGGTAAGTTCATTTCAAATATCCAATCCCCTTCTGCTAAGTTTGGAGAAGACGCCTTCCAAAATTAACCTTACAATCTCGGTGATAATCCCAACATTTAATGCTGGTAATGAATTTAAACTCCTACTCAAAAGACTAAACTCACAAGTACAAATTGGGGGATTAGAAATAATTGTTGTCGATTCTGGATCCACGGATAACACATTGAGCATTGCCAATGCCCATAAATGTAAAATATTAAAAATTCCCCAAACCAGCTTTAGCCATAGTTATGCACGCAATCTTGGGGCTGAGAAAGCAACGGGGGATCTCTTATTATTCATGGTTCAAGATGCATCGCCTATTGGTGCATATTGGATCAACTCGCTAGTTAATAAACTCCAGTCGAAGGACGTAGCAGCACTATCTGCATCAGAGTTTTGTAAATATGACACAGACCTTATTTACGCCCTGGGTGTGGATACTCAGTATAGGTTCTTAGGTTGCTGGGATAAGGACAGATTAGGCAAGTTGAATGGAATGGACGCGGAAAACTTGCGGAAAAATGGACAGCTAAGTGATTTAACACTTTTAATTAAACGTTCACTTTTCAACCAGTTCAAATATAAAGGTGACTATGGTGAAGATTTGATTTTGGGAGTCGACCTAATCAAGAATGCTCACAGTTCCCTTTTTCTTTCCTCCATTAAGGTTATTCATTCTCACTACAGGTCGAGTTGGTACTATTTTAAAAGAGGGTTCGTGGACATCAATTTCTTGAAAACTCAATTCACAAATTTGGATATCCCAAAGCCGTCGAAAATTGAACCTATTTTTACTGCTATAGTAAGGTTTCACAATTGCCTGTCACTTTTTCTATACATCTCCCATGAACAAAAATATATATCTATAGAAGATTACTTTAATACCTGCATATCCTTTGTAGAACAGGATCCGCGACTTGGCAACACACATTTCCCAATTAAACCAAATGACCCAAAGAC
Source organism: uncultured Roseivirgaceae bacterium (assembly GCA_964351595.1). Taxonomy (GTDB): domain Bacteria; phylum Bacteroidota; class Bacteroidia; order Cytophagales; family Cyclobacteriaceae; genus UBA6059. The sequence goes on from CAYGOT010000002.1 coordinate 53,548, forward strand.
CGAAGACGCCATATTGAGATTAAGGTCATGGATTGATTTCAACCAACTTTATAATAATAATGAGGATTACAACAGGTTCAAAATTGAACTAATCAATAGGATCATGCATCTAAAGCTTTTTGTGACCCGCGTCTCTGAAGGTGCATATCTTACCCCAACACTTAAAAGTGAGATTACAGAATCTCTGGCTAAAATATTTGCCTCTCACGCTGGTATGTTTATTGGATACACATTTAAATCCAACTTGATAAATGAAAAAATGGAGAATTATCAGAATTTAAGGACTTTAACAAATCAATTAGTAAAAGGAGTCTGATGAGAATTTTGTTCATAAGTACCTGGACTTTTACACGTCTTCTCGAAGAAAACTTTCATACGAGGATAACACTGCACCAGTATGCAGGACATACGCCCATCATTATAATTTCAGAAAGAAATTCCAGTGTATCGGATGAAACCATTTTGATAAAAGAAGTCAAAAACGAATTCTTTTCGGTGAAGTGTTTCAAAATAACAGTCAGTCCATCTGGTAATATTCCCAATTCGTTACTCAAGGTGTTTAACAATCTGCTGTTCTCACTGTCGCCTGACGTCTGTCATATTGACGATTATGAGCTAGATCAAAACCTGATCATGAGTCTAATAAACAATGGCCTACCGTATATACTTGATTCCTCTAGCTATTATAGTCAACATGCCTTGAATCAGCTTATGTCAATACTAGGAGATGGTTGTGGTTTAAATACAGTTTCTCAATCAACTAATAAAACTCTAGCAGAAGATTTTGCAACTATCAGACTTTTTAAATCCAATTCTACATATAGATACATGAAGGACAAGTTAAGTGGACAAGCTTACACAATTAATGTTCTTCAAGATGAGCAAGACAGATTTACAGAGAGTAGCAATGTCTCAGGAAAAACGGTTGGGTTTATCACATCATCTCTGGATGAAGTATTGCGAAGCTTTTTAGAATCAAGTATAACTAGACTATCTGACGAGAATATCATTTTCAAGGTGATTGACCTGTCCAAACAGCATGAAGAAACATATCATGGTCAATTCAACAACAACCAATTGCAAATAGTCGATTTACATGATGCAAAGGCTGTTGATGACTTTTTTAGTAAAACCAACATCCTTGTACTAAATACTCCTAATATGTCGGCCGTCGCTGACTCAGGTATTATTAAGGCAATGTCAGAGTCAACTTCAATTGTTTTACTCATCAAAGAGAACCAAAGAATTAGTGGTATTGACAATGTGTACCAATGTCAGTACCAATCAGATAATTTCTACAAAACGATTCAAGAACTCCTTGTCCAACAAGTTCGACCTGCTGACAAATCCATCAATTCCGTTGAAGAGGAAATGTTTTATTATGAAGCATTATTCAGAGATATCGTAGCTCATTTCTCTGATATGACCGAAGATAATTAAGAGGCTAACAACTTGAACTATATATTTTCAATGGATACATCTAAGCCTACCTTAATCCTACACTTTAGCTTATTAAGCTCTGAAACTGAATTATTTGAGGATTTCTTTAGTCTCAACTATGATCAGCTGATTTCGTTGGGAGTCATGTACCCAACAACTTTAGGAAGTAATTATAAACAGAACATTTCTCATGAAGAGTTTATAGAACATCTGCTTAAGGCTCATCACCACAATGATGACGAAGATCTCAATAATGCCATCAATGAATTAACAGTTAAGGTCGCAAACTCTAATTCCCATCTTGTTTATCTCTCCTCAGATAGTCTAATCCAATTAACCGAATCGGAGCTAGCCCATCTCGTTCATGCACTAGAAGGACATTTTAGTATTTCAGCTCTACTTTTTCTTAGAAACCACTACAGTTATCTAGAAGAGCTATATAAGCAGCATACACTTGATGGAGTAGTAATGGATATGCCTGATTTTATCGACAAGTATAAGATCGACTATTTTTCAAAAATTATGGCTTTGGCTAAGTTGATCAACCAAGACGACATCAGCCTGAAAATATTTGATGTCATTAAGTCTCCAAATGAGTACGTAAGAGAAGTATTTCCCGATATTGAAAATGCCGACATAAGAGAGCTCATCAAAAACTACATGCCTTCATACTATAGTGCTGAGCTGTCATCGGAAGAGACACTATTGATTCAAGCACTCAATCAACAGACACAATCAAAATATTCAAATGAGATAAGGCGCTTTTTTAAAAGATATAAGAAAGTCTCTTTTCAAATACCATCTACAACCTCACTATTTTCAGAAAATGATATAGCTCAAATAAAACAGGGCAGCTTGACAAATGATGAAAAGTTGAAACATGCATTTTTTGAAGAGCGACCAAGTCTATTTAAGGATGTCATTGCAAAATATCAAGTTACAACAGAAACCAAACCTAAATGGTCAAATAGCAGCCTTCAACTTATTCTACATTCTATTCTCAACGGTCCTAAAAATGATCATGTAGGCGTCTTTTGCCCACAAATACACGGCAAGAAAAATATTCAAGTTCAATTATGTGCGATTGCCAAAGACGAAGGTGCTTACCTTGCTGAATGGATTTTCCATCATTTACATTTTGGCTTTGACGAAATAAAAATACTAATAAACGATACCTCTGATGATTCAGTCGAAATTATTAATCGCATTAATTCAATATACCCTTCAGTTACTTTCGAAAATATTGATCACTTAATATCATCAATGCAAGATGAAGGTGACAATAACGATTTCCAAGTGAGAGCATATCAACATGCTTACAAACAGGTCGCTAAGGACCCCAATCAATACTTAATGTTTCTTGACATAGACGAATTTTGGACTCCAATTGATTTCACTTCTAGTATCAAGGATTTCTTGTTTAGTCTTGAATTACCAGATTTAGTTTCGTTTGAATGGGCTTTGAAGTTTAACGAATCACTTTTTGGTGCCCCTTTTAACAATGAGCTAGAGTTAGTTAAGGAGTTGGGTGTGAAATCCATATTCAAGACTTGTAATACTGTTCAAAGAATAGATATTCATAATTCGGTCATTCGATCTGTCGACAACATTCTTGCCAGTGGCGCCAGACATCCTAGGCAATATTTTGGACTTGTCGACACGAAGAATCAGGCAATGCCACTCAAGACTGCATTCATTCTACATCGAGTATGGAGAAGTGAAGTTGAATATATTGCCCACTCTTTTAAAAAATCAAATACCAATTTGTACTATAGTCAAGTAGCTGATGGTGTGTCGATGAAAACCAATAGGAAAGGCTATGAATACTCTGATTTTAAGCAAAAAGTATATTTTGAAATATCAAATGACGCCCTTGAACCCTACAAGCATGACTTTAATAATTTTGTGAGCCAAACAGATGTAGCCCTCCTAATAAAAGAAAGTAGAGAGCAGGTACTTAATAGGTTCGTTCATGGTCATCGATTTTTGAACTCTCATAAGAATAAGGATAATATTCAGTTTCGAGAATTCACAATAAACCTAAGCTTACCCTATGCCTTGAGATCAGCTCGAGAATACTTAGAAAATGGGATTCAAGAAAGTAAGCGAATAAAAAATGACAGCAATGAAATTAATGATGTTGAGTATATAACTAGAACTGACTTCACTTTCTATCATACTACCAACCCAAAGCATATATTCATTCATATTATGAAAAACGGTGGGACAAGCCTGGCGAAATCTTTAGGTTTTACAAATAAAATCAACCGTAATTTGGTTGGCTGTAAAAAGCATCATACAGTACAAGAGGTTATTGATATTATAGGTGAAGACAAATGGGCTGACTCGTTCAGTTTTGCTTTCGTTAGAAATCCATGGGCTCGAATGCTCTCATTATACAGGTATTTGGAAAGGAAAAATGAATTACAGTCACGAAAAATGAAAGACATGATTAATCCATCATTTAATCAATGGGTTAATCAATTGATTAATGAAAAAAACGGACCGTATCAATGGACACAACATGACTGGCTAGTCGACAATCACGGCAAACTGAGTTTAAACTTTATTGGTAGGTTTGAGAGTCTTAATGCTGATTATAAGACGCTTTGTAAAGCCATCGGTATCAATTCTCCGCTTATGCAAATAAACATGTCAAAGAAAAATTCTAATGAATATAGGGCGCACTACAGTGACGAAACAGCAGAACTAGTCGCTCAACATTTCAAGGCTGATATTGATTTATTTAAGTACCAATTCTAGCAGTAAACATATCTAATCTTGCATGTTAGGCTGACAGCCATATCCAAGGGTGAAGGTGTGCATATTTGGCCCCATGGATATTTCACCACCTCCATTTCGGTTTCGATCAGATTAGCATATTTTTAGACAAAAGGTTGGATAATTCGATAGACCTACTATAGAAAATCTGTAAACAATATCCTCAGATTCAATATCATGACACCCAGTCCGGTTCCACCTATTCGATGTTATCTCAAGATGGGAGGAACTTCCAATGTGACGTCTATCGATGGGACTATGAACGAATAGATAAGTCTCAACGCAATTATTAAATGTATCTCAACCCGGTCAAAAAGTAAGAGAAGATTTTAAAAAAGTAGGTGAAATAGAAAAAGCATTCATTCTACATAGATTTTGGAGAAGTCAACTTGAACACTCTGTTCTTTCTATTCAAAAAGACTTGTTCGAAAACTTCAACGCAAAACATCTTCTAGACAACTTCTTTTTAAAGACACATAGGCGAGGTAATAAATATCCTAATTGGAAAGATGTCAAGTATTCACCCAAAGTATCGCTGTTAACTTCGTATAATAATAGCCTAAAACATTTTATTCAGCGCAGTAAGATTTAATCCAATACCGAAGAAAACAGAAAAGCTGTTATCAACAGGTTTATGGCCATTCATTATTTGCATGCCGGCAAGCAAATTAATTTTGAGGAATACGAATTATTCAAGAGAAATTTTGATCTTAACCAATCATTATCAGAGGGTCATGATTATCTTGAAAAATTCGAAGCATAGCACATTTCTGCTAAAATGATTTTTAATTCTCTTCATTTCTTGGTCTTCCTTCCTGTGATCTTAGCATTATTTCACATGATGGCCAATAAATGGCGTTGGATTCTACTGCTGCTGGCGAGTTACTATTTCTATGCGGCATGGGAGGCTTCCTACCTCATTCTAATAATCACCTCTACTCTAATTGATTATTTCTGCGCTTTGGCAATTGCACGCTATAATCATCAGAAAAATATTTGGTTAACGATCAGTATCGCCTCTAACATAGGCCTTTTGAGCATATTCAAATATTTTAACTTCTTCACTGATACTATTAATACAACTTTTATTGAGTGGCTAAGTCTAGAGCCTCTTCCATATTCTGACTTGTTACTGCCTGTGGGCATCTCCTTTTATACTTTTCAGACTTTGTCTTATACCATAGATGTATATAGAGGGGCAATCGAGCCAGAAAAGCATATTGGGTATTTCGCCCTCTACGTAACATATTTCCCTCAATTAGTTGCCGGTCCAATCGAAAGGTCTTCCAAACTTCTACCTCAACTTAAAGCACATCATAAATTTAACTATGAAGACTTTCGCTATGGATTATTACAGATCGCATCTGGATTCATAAAGAAAGTGGTGATTGCAGATCGACTAGCCATCATTGTCGATAAAGTTTATGAAAATCCCATTGCGTATGAATTTCCTTCAATATTCATCGCTATGGTGTTCTTTTCCTTTCAAGTTTATTGCGATTTTTCTGGTTACTCTGATATAGCAATCGGTGTAGCCAGCCTCTTCGGTGTGAGGCTCACAGAGAACTTCAAGCAACCATATCTATCGGTCAATTTCAGAAAACTTATTAGGAGGTGGCACATAACGTTGACTAGTTGGTTCATGGACTATGTATATATACCGCTTGGGGGTAACAATAGATCAGCTTATCGAACCATATTGAACGGAATACTGGTTTTTGCAATTAGTGGGTTGTGGCATGGGGCACAGTGGACATTTGTGATATGGGGTATTACATTAGGCCTAATCATTGCGATTGAGCGACTATTAGAGCCCTACTGGGAGAGGGTAATAAGGCTAACCCGAACCAACATCAACTCAATAGGGTATCGTTTCTTCATGGCAGTTTGGATATTTACTTTATGGGCTTTGACATCCCATTTATTTAGATCAGCCACGATTGATCAAGCCTTTGAATCCTATATTAAGATATCCTCTATAGATATTCTTAAATTCATAAGTGTAGATATTCCGAGTCTGGGATTGGATTCTTTTGAGTTTATGATTTCCGTGGCATTGATACTATCAGTTGTGGCAATACAATACGCTGGAGGTAAAAAGGTCATAATCCCTGGCATTTTTAGACAAAATCTTTTGATTAGATGGACTTTATATTTTGTCATCGGCTTAGTACTTTTCTATCTCGGAGTTTATAATAATCAAGCGCCGGAATTCATTTACTTTCAATTTTAGATGAAATTATTCTTCAAGCTCTTTCTGTGTTTTTTATTCGCAATCGCGCTTTGGTATTTCACTGAACCTTATACTCGATATAAAACACGTTATTTACAGAATTGGGCTAATATATATAAGAGCAATAATCAATACTATGACACATTTATTCTTGGCAGCAGCCATGCCGCTCAAAACTTCAACCCGATAATACTGGATGATATATTAGGCAGTAAGACACTAAACATGGGAATCTCAGGTGGTCAGATAAGTGAGACCTACTACCAATTATTAGAAATAGCACGTACTGCTCAACCTAAGACCATTATCATAGAAATCTTTGACTTAATTAGTAATCATAAAGAATACAAGACTGACACAGACCTAGGTAGAGCATTAGTAGCTTATGATCCGATGAATGTAGGATTAGCTAAAATTCAAATGGTCATTAATACAACAAGTCCAAACTCATGGCTCAATTTCCTAAGTTCATTTTTCCGCGAGAATGATTTCTGGATGGACTTGGAAAACTTGGGCGAAGGAATAGCCAATGCTAACCTCCAGTTCGATCCTGAATTCACAGGCTATAATAATGGATTCACAATTATGTCTAGATCATTATCTAAACAATTGGATGACACGACCTTGACAAATACAAACCGATATATACTAGACGATTTAGAAAGAAAATATCTACTTAAAATGAAGGAGCTAAGTAAACAACATCATTTTGATCTGTACTTCGTACTTGCGCCTATTTATCACACTCAATACTACACACAAGATTTTCAATCGCTAATGAGAGAAACCATTACGTTCTCTATAGTAAACGAACTTAAATTTATCGATCTCAACTCTACTCAGATTATTCGTGATAGGCGCTACTTCAAGGATCAAAGCGAGGCACACTTTAACCAACATCTTAATGCCTATGGAGCTCTTTATAATACTAGCAACCTCGCTGATGAGATATTAGCAAGTAATAATCAGCCCAAGCCTGATAAACTCCTGGTTAACAACTACTCAACAAACGAACTAATCCCCAAAATGAAAAGCTTGCGAGATGTTCTAAGTCTTCTGCAAGAAAATCACCAATTGATCGTGAGTGGTGCAAACATCAAAACTCGCGATCTAAATGATCTATTGGATCTAACAGATAATAAGAGCATGAAGCGAGAAATTGAGAAGTCATATAAATTTAGCTTTGTGTACACCGCAAGCAATTCAAAAACTTCTGATCTTCATCAGCATTATAATGATTCTATAATAGACTTCAGAAAAAGGATTTTAGTAGACTTTACTAATGACAAAATAGTCCATACCTACAGAAAAGAATCGGTTATTCATACTCCGGTTCAAGACGGCCTGATATTTTTTACTATTGTAGATACGGAACGCAAAGAGATAATAGACGCCTTTCAGCTGGATACATCTCTTCCTAATTACGCTCTTATTCGTGTTCATTAACAGCAAATTGTAAGGTCAATAGTGCCTGTGTTCTTAAAAGTCAAATAGCATGAGCAACTACACCTATGCCAAATGAACTTCTAATTATTCGCGCCTCTACTTAGTTTTACTAAAAATATTTGAGTTTTGATGAATCCATCGATAAAAAACAATGTTATAATTTCAATACCTATAATCTTGGGATTGATTGGTAAGCTTTGGCTAATCACTCAATATCCTATGATTGACCTTAATCCCGATGAAGGTATTGAACTCGCCAAATCCATGTTGACTTCTCGTGGCTATTCCTTATATAGTCAAATATGGAACGATCAGCCACCGATGCTAACCTATGTCGTATCAACTACCATTAGACTTTTTGGTAATGACACTGTTATTATTAGGATCATCTGCGTCTTAATCAATTCATTAATAGTTGTTTTTCTGGCTAGGTCTTTGCTTTTAGTTTGTAGTGCTGAATCCGTTGCAATAGCCATTATGCTGTTATTGATTAGTTCAGATTATACTATATTAGAAATCTCAGTATTAAGAGGGCTTCCGAGTATATCCTTTTGCATGATTTCCTTATACATGTTGATATCATTCTTCCAAAAGCCTAATAAGATTCATCTCCTAGTAGCTTCAGCATTATTCATTTCTATATCCTTATCTTTTAAACTTATTACAGTTTTTCTAGTGCCATGCTTTTTGATCTTGATTTTTATAAAAATTAAAAAACTTCGCACAGGTGTTCAACAAGGAATAATTTGGTTGTCAATTATATCCAGTCTGATCATAGGTATGTTTGTAACATCAGGTATGGTAACAGAGCTTGACCAGCTTGTCCATCATTTCGATAATGATGTTAGGAGCAAATATAGCTTGCTCACCAATCTCAAAAGAGTAAGTTCATTCTACTTAAGCAATTGGCATTTACTACCCTTTATCTTGGTCAATATATATTACTGGAATAACTCTAAAACTAAACTAGTTTTTGCTCTGATTATTTGTACTACCATAGTATTGCTAATTCATCATCCCATTCAAAAGCATTATATCACTCTTATTGCGGTCCCTATGGTTGCTTTGGCAGCAGAAGGAATAGATCAGCTATTAAATAAAACAAGATTTAATAATACTCTCATAGCTTCGGCGGTAATTCTTATTCTATTTTCCGTTCATATGATAAATCAAAACTCTTTCTTTCAATCAAAAAGGGTTATTGAGCTAAAGCTGGTTCAAGAAATCAAACAGAATAATGATCAAAGCACCCCATTTTTTACCGACTTACCTAGATATGCTTTCGAGGCTGGGTTAGAGGTTTATCCTGAAATTGCTGTAATCAGTGGAAAGAGATTTAAATCAGGAAATCTCACCAGCATAAAAATGAATGATCTACTGCTAAGGTACGCCCCGAACCATATCTTAATCCGGCGATTTCGAGACAAAAAACGTGGGTTTTATTATGGCGAATTTAATAACTCATTGAGCAAAAAATTCAATAAAACCAGCTTCAGGGGGTATTTGATTAAAAACAAGACCCCATATTAAACCCCTCTTCCTTTCCACAATTTAAGAGCAACGTATTACCCGATCTTGGGAAAGAAATTAGTCAAATCATGCTTAACCTAGCCGATTAAATTCTAAATTGATAATTAGTGCTGAGCTAAAATCAATTCTTAAATTGCTAATTACGAATATGAAAAAGTCAGACAAACATAGACATTCATTTTATCATGAAGGATTCAAAAACCTAATCTTTGTCCATATAACCAAGAATGCCGGAACGAGCATTAGACATAGCATGGGATTTAACAGACCAAGTGAATCTTATCAAAAAAGGAAACACCTAACTGCTCAAATGATAATTGATGAAATTGGCGAAGCTGCTTGGCAAAATGCGTATAAGTTTGCCTTTGTGAGAAACCCCTGGGCAAGAATGGTTTCACTATATCAATTCCAAAAAGCCAAAAACAAAAACCCATTCTTTCATCAAAATGATGATATCTCATTTAAAAATTGGATTATCACCAAATACCATGATAAATCAAATCGCGAACTTCTTAATAGAAAAACGCAAACGGAATGGCTGGTTGATAACCACGGTCAGATCTCTATTGATTTTGTAGGGAGATTTGAAAATATTGTGCATGACTTCAATACATTGAAGTCTCTTTTTCAAGCTAATTGGCAATTAAAATATAAGAATAGCTCAAAGTCCTCAAGTGATTTCTATAGACCATGGTACGACGCACATACTAGTAAATTAGTTCAGGAATACTTTAAAGAAGATATTGAGAATTTTGATTACCAGTGGTAATCTGCAATCAAATGAAGAGTGAAGTATTGTAATCAGTTGTTTTCTAATCATTTTACGTTTGTTAGAAAGGTTTTGAGTACAATCTATGAGCCCCATGATTTCTTAAAATCTTATAGCCGTTAGCACTAATTATTTTTTGAATTGCTCCTGTTAATACTCTTTTTCTTAACACTAATACAGCGCTCCTATTTGATGTTAACAACTCTCGATAAACCTCATCTTCCAATTCAAAATCATTAATGGCGAATTTAATAACACATTGCATCGTAAATTTAACATAAGTGGCTTCTCTGGTTATTTGATTAAAAATAAGACCCCATATTAAACCCCTCTTCCTTTCCACAATTTAAGAGCAAAATGGCCGACAACTAAAAGCATCAATTCGAAATGGAATAAATATCGTACTGTCTCGATTTACCCAACTTTTTAAGGCCATTTATCTTCAACTCTTTGATGATCCTATCTCTATAAGGAGAATGTTGATGTGTCCTACCACTTGAATTGATGAAGAATACTTTGTCCTTGCTCTCACTGATCACATCAGCACAATATTGATCGTAAATGAAATATAAGTTGTCGTAAGGGTTATGATATATAAAAGGTCTCATATATTCTCCATAGCGTGACACAAATACTACGTCTCTCGCCTCAATATGCTCTGGATAAATTGATTCATTGAAAAAGGCTTTTAGACGCATAGATTTAGAAATCAATGCACTGTCAATAATAAATACCAAATAAACAATGGTACCGACTATTAACACATATTTTGAAATCCCCGTCCTACTTAATGTGCTAAGAATGACCAGAGCCAACAAGATATAAGGCAAATACAAATAACCATACCAAATTTTATCTCCAGGAGATATAATGACAATAAACAGGTGAGTTAATAACGAAATAAGTGCCAGAATCAATATATCTCGATGTACGCTCAATTTTTTAAAGAATTGGTTTTCATGATAGGCTCCAATAACTACGATTACAACAACCATCATTATTATCGGCCATGTTAAAGTATATCTATAAAGAAGTTCAACAGCATCAATTAGCTCTTCAGGCCTGAGCCAATAGAGATCAACGATTTTTTTTGTTATTCCGCCAGAATATCCATCACCAAATGCATCTTTTAATGTGGGAGGATATACGATTATCGCCATGAATGCCGCAAACAAAGAACTTAATGCATATTGAAAAATTTTAAAATAACGTCCATTAAGGCAATTAATCATAAATACCCAAAGTCCCAAAAGCGCAACAAATATATAGCCGTAGTAATGAGACAAGTATAAAAGAAGACAAATGAAAGCATAAGAGAAAATATCAACCCGGGATAACCTTGACTTATTATCACTTCTCGTAATGAGAAGAACAAGTAATTGTGACAACACCAACTGTAGTTCATAGGATTTATGTAACAGCGACATTTGGATGAAGCTAAGGTTTACACTAAACCATATCGTCCCAATTAAACTGTGTAATTGAGGTATTTTTTGATGGCGCATAATAAGAAAGAACAGAATTGCATTAAGTGCAGCTAAAATGAGATTCAAAGCATATGCATGATTATAAGCAGCTTCTCCAGATCGGTTCAAAGATTGAATAGTGTGGAGGATTGCGTAATATAACGGTGGATGATTACTTGCACTCAAGTCCTTCCAAAGTAGACCGAAGTTGAAATTCTCATTGAGCGAAAAAAAGTTATTATACAGTGTTTGTGCATCAATCTGCTCGCATTGATGGTCTTCCATAAATTTAGCCCCACTAACAAAATTTAGTGATGTCTTTTGATGTGTAGAATAGCACCCATTAGCACATGTCTGCGTGTTTGATATTAACGCTAACCTGATGATCAGCCCTAATATCAAGATGCCTAATAAAAGTAGTACTTCTAGTCTTTTGCTCATGTTCTGTGAAAATACACCATCGAGTTGAACCCAAGTTGTTGGGAATTCAAACGATACAGAAGATCAAGTGATCAGGAACTATATTGTTGAATCGTTCAATCCACGAATACTTGAAAATAGTTCTTCTTCACCTGCTGCTCTTGTTTTATAAGGTGTCTACCATCCTCTATGGTAGTTTAAAAAATATGTAACTTCTTCTACTTTCAAAATACTGAACAAAACCTTGACTCATGAGGTAATGCATCACCTCCTTATGGCGTTTAGCCCTTCCTTTTTCATTTATTATGAACGTAATATTGGACAAATCATCTAATAAGGATGGATCAAAATTATGATGTACCAAAGCAAATTCCTCAAAAGGGTTGTTAAAAACATAAGTCCTCATTGGTTCATTGAATCTGGACACAAAAACTGCCCTCTCTATCCTTAGGTCAGGACTTGGATAAAGCTCTTTATCCCTATAAGTCTGGAGCTTTTTTGATAGGTCTGAATAAAAAAGACCTATAGCGGCCCAACCGACTACAATCGATATTACACCGATATAAACAACTCTAGATTTTGCCATTGGGACGGATAATACATAAATGCTTATTAGAATAAAGTAGGGAAGAAAGACTATCGCATATCTGAGTTTAACACTTGGCGAAATCACCAAAGTTACAAGCGCAAACAATATACTGGATGAGCAAAGAATAAGTAGAAATTTACCTGATTTCTCTCTACAGTTCTTCAATACATCCGTTCTGTAAATCAAAGCAATAACGATGATTGCTAAAAGTAGATAAACTGGTAAAAGTTTCTGGTTTAGTGTCCAAAGTGTATCAACTATTCTATCAATATCAAAAAATGCACCTGTTTTCAAGTCAGTCGAAATACTCTTCGATTTTCCATCACCCATCAAATGGTCAAGCATAAAAGGAAAAGTCATAATGACTATTAATGCAGATGCGAAAGTAGTCACACCATAATATATCACTCTTTGAATATGCATTTTTATACTAACGTAATAGATTAGTATAACTGCCCCAATCATAAAAATGAAAAGAAATGAGAAATAGTGAAGCAGATAAAGAATACAACAAAAAAATCCATACCATACATAGTCACTCCATTTCAAGGTGTCCTTCATCGAATGCTCATATACCAGTAGGACCAAGGCTATTGAAAACAACAATTGTAATTCATAGGCTTTATGACTTAATGCATTTTGAATGAAGCTAAAACTCAACGAAAACCACAATGCTCCCAGCAAAGTGGCCTTTTCCCCTACCGAAAATCTTCTTAGCATTCGGATAAATAGTAAGATTGAGATGGCAAATGTCAATAAATTCAAAACGTAAGCACCTATGAAGAATGGCCTGCCATTTGATTTAAGCGACTGAAATGTGTGTAGGAGATAATAATATAGGGGTGGATGATTACTCCTTGCCAACTCGGAGTATAATTGCGTATAATTGAACGGAGAGTTTAATTTAAAAAAAGCATCAAACAACTCCTGCTTTTTATACCATTTGCTACCGTCACTGGAGCGGAATTCATCGAGTGACCAGATATAGTTTAAAGAAGTTTTTAGGTGCGATGAATAAGAATCATTTGGTGCATACTTAGTTACTGAAATGAAGTAGGCCCTGATGCAGACAGATAAGACGATTATAAAAAAAATTAGGCTATAATACGTAGATTTTGATAAATTTTCATTCATGATCTTTACTTTAAGAACATAAGTGAATTCCATTTAGCATTGCATGATCCATATGTCTCAATTTAATCTCTAACGTGCAATAAACGCCCAGTTGCAAGAATACATGAAATCAAATTAACATAAATTGGACACATTAAAAGAATCAAACTTGGGTGAGGGCTACTCGTTCAGACATAAGACATTAAGTGACCTTATTTTCGTCCATATTACAAAGACAGGAGGAACAAGTATCAGAAAATCAATGGGCTTCAACAAAGTAAGTGATCAAAATGCAGACCGCAAGCATTACTCCGTCAAAATGATTATTGAGAAAATTGGGAAAACTCAATGGGAGTCTAGCTATAAGTTCGCCTTTGTAAGAAACCCATGGGCCAGAGTTGTTTCATTATACCAGTTTCAAAAGTTTCATTTTGAAAGAGGGAGTCAGCTGAACGTTTTTTTTAAAAGAAGTCAAAATAATAGCTTCAATGATTGGGTGAGACATTTTTACTCTACGAATAACCATGAGAGCAGAAACATTCTCAATAAATTAACTCAAAAACAATGGCTCGTAGATGATACCGGCAAAGTCGATTTAAATTTCATCGGACGCTATGAAACTCTAGAGACTGATTTTATTTATCTATCAAAGCTTTTCAAGACGAAATGGAACTTGCAGAAAAAGAATACTTCTCCACTTAGTTCTGATAATTATCATACATGGTACAATTCCGATTCGAGAAAACTAGTCTCAAACTACTTTCATGAAGACATTGACTATTTCAAATACACCTATTAATTCTTTTCTTTCTTACTTCATGCGGTCACAGTTAAGGTCTACCTTACGTATATTAACGCTACAGGCTTCTTTCATATGGATTAATCCTAGCAATAAACAATCATCGATACAGTAACTATGAGGGACAACACTGCGAGAAAAACAACTTTCCTCAATAGGCGACTGAGTGTAATAAACCCAGATAATAGAAAGCTCGAGCCAACCGAAATCAAGCGAAACCTATTCATACTCCCAAGACAAAGAGGAGATGGTGTTGGTGTACAATTTCTTCAACGCGTAAGTCTAATGTACTTGGCAGAGATACTGGGAGGTACATATGTTCATCTCCCATTTGTTCATCTCCAACATAAGCCGGACAAGTTCAGTAGGTATAATTGGACACAAAGATGGGAGGATTATTTTAACCTTGGATCCAATGAAGTCGCATTGAGCGATTTCGTGACAAATTCTGACATTCCAAACGACCAATATACGCAATTAAAGGAGTGGGTAACTGGCATTAACAAGAATTCACCCAAAACTGAGGAAAAGAACAATGAGCTGTGGGAGATTCTAACATCGAATCGTCCGATGACTAGTCAATCTGGATTATATGTTGTTGATCTGGAGATGCTTAGGAAAGCAAAGAGTTTTACTCATTTTCCAGATGGAAATTTTTTAAACAGAATAAGACAAAAATTTAACCCTTCGCCAAAGAGCGTACCTGTAGGACCAAGTGGCGAGAATAGAATTAGAGTGGTAATACATATTCGGCGCGGCGATATTATGGATTTGAAGAAGCAAGCCCATACGGCTAAATATGTTGATGAAGCATTTTATTGTTTATTAATTCATCAATTGAACCACAAGCTTTCGGAGTTAGGTGTTAAACTAAAATTTGTAATTATTACCAACGGGAATACATCAGACTTCCCTTCTTTTTCCTTTAAGTCTGAAAAGTTAGCAGATTTGATTACGTCAAATGGTTCCAAGGTGAACAATATTATATTTCATTTAGATACAAGTCCATTTAGATCTTTCACTCTACTGCAACAGGCACAGGTACTGATACCTTCAAAGAGTGCCTTTAGTATTTCGGCTAGCCTTTTGAACGAAAACGTAGTTTTGCACTATGATGAGATGTTGGACTTTCCGCTAGGAGATTTATTCATTGATGCCTTTAAGAAGGATCCGAAGCATATTTTTATAAATCAAGATGGCTTGGGTGATGATACTGCCAAAAGAATCGTCAAAATGATTTATGGCTAGCAGTATTACTTTCTCGCATCAAAACAGTCGGTAAGCATTCAAGACTTAGTTAGTAATGCCGTAGTTAAGCGGGCGTTTTTCAACCACCCCCATTCCTCTTTGTCGAAAACCTTTTCCACACCTTTGGCAATTAGTTGATCATTGATCACCTCATTCATGAATTTTGTTAACTCAACCGGAGTTTCAAAATAATAAGCATATTCACCCCCCACCTCTCTCAAACTAGAATTATTAGCCACAGCGCATCTAGCCCCACAGGCCAAGGCCTCCAATAATGGAAGTCCAAAACCCTCAAGGTGAGATGATAAAGCAAACGCAGCGCACATCGTGTAAAAAACTGGAAGTTCCTCTTTCAGCACATGCCCTGTAATAATTATATCGTTGCTGAATCTACTCTCCTTGATCTTAGTCATTAGTTCCGAAGCTTTCCAACCTTCTTTACCCACTAGTACGAGTTGTACCTTCTCCATTGACCGTTCTCTAAACCGTAAGAAGGCATCAACGAGCAACTCAATGTTCTTGCGCGGCTGTATAGTTCCGACATGCAGAAAATAAGGCTGCTGGACACCATACCTGGCTAGCACCTCTGAGTTAATAGTGGGCTTAAACATATCCTCTACTCCTAGATGGATTACTGATATTTTATTGTCAGAGACTTTGAAAAACTTCTGCACATCCCTTTTCGTGGATTCTGAGACGGTGATCAATTGATCTGCTCTTTTGATAATGCCAGGGAGCAACAATCTCTCGGCCATTCGGTTAATCCAGGTGTAGTGTTGTGGATAAATAAAGGTCGATAAATCATGGATTACCGTCACTCTTTTCACTCCTTTTGGAAGAAAAAATGGTCCCATGTGAGTAGTCTCCAGTACCACGTCCGGATTTAGAAATCTAATTTTTTTAGGTACCTGATAAAACTTTCTTAAAAAGAATTTTCCAGGATACTTTGTATAAGGAACAGAGACGAATTTGACATTCCTATCATGATCAGAGCGTTTATGATTTATGATAAAATACTCATTTTTACTATCGACCTCAGGTAAGTTCCGCACCAAATTATCTGCATAGGTTTTCATTCCACCCAAGCCGGTATCCATGACATCCGCAATTATCGCTATTCTCATTTATGTCAATCTTATTGAAAATTGGGGAATAGTTCCATTATAGGCCACATTTAACTCGTAATGAACCTTATTGTCCAAAACAACATAGTGAATGGCCTATATCGACATGTCGAGATTCTGTTATGGACATAAATGTGCAGTTACTTGGCCTTACATCAAAACTTTTAGCAATAACAAAAACGTATAACAGACTCACACAATCATTGTCAATCACCAGACTTAGACTAATGGAAATATCGAGTTTTAGGATTAATTGTATCCGTTCGTTCTTTAATTGAAAAAATGTATTATCGGAACGTCAAAGTTATATTCATCTGGAATCTAACTTGCCCTCATTTATTTGTGAGAGAATCCATTGGTAGGTCTTTACTAACCCTGTTCTTAATTCTTGAGTTGGTTGCCAGTTAAGTTTCTGCTGAATAAGTGTGTTGTCTGATCTTCTACCACGAACACCGACGGGCCCATTGATATTATTTATTGAAAGATTCTTTCCTGAAATCTCAATGATAGTCTTTGCCAAATCATTAATTGAAATCATCTCCTCCGAACCAATATTTAATGGACCGGAAAAATCTGAATTCATAAAGCGTATGAATCCTTCTAAACACTCATCAATATACAAAAATGATCTAGTTTGAAGCCCATCACCCCAAACATCGATTGATGATCCATCTGAGGCAGAAGCGACCTTTCTGCATAATGCAGCTGGAGCCTTTTCCTTTCCATTTGACCAAGCTCCCATGGGACCAAAAATATTATGAAGCCTAGCCACTCTAACCTCAATGTTGTTCAATGAAGAATATGTCTTATAGAGCCTCTCACTAAAGAGTTTTTCCCACCCATACTCTGAATCAGGGTTTGCAGGATAAGCAGAGTCTTCAGCACAATCAGGATTTAATTCGTCCATTTGAAGAAATTGCGGATAGATACAGGCGGAAGAAGAAAACAATATTTTAACGGAATTCAACTCTCTAGCCGCTTTGAGAATGTTGAGATTGCAGAGGACCGAGTTGTGCATGATTTCCACATCATTCTCGCCAGTGAATATATAACCTGCCCCGCCCATGTCAGCAGCCAGTTGGTAGATTTCTTTTATATCAGGTTTCATCACACTACTGACAAAATTCTCATCTCTTAAGTCTCCTTCATAAAACTCATCAACAAACATATTATCATATGCATTGGGCAACAAATCCGCGCCTATGACATACTTACCCTCCGACTTTAACCTTTTTGTTAAATGGCCACCAATAAACCCCCCACTACCGCAAACAAGAACCTTATTCATCATTAATTCTAATTTAATTTATTTCAATTCCAATTACTTAGGACTCAAAAATACTCAGCGTCTTGTATGTCATAATCATCTCTAGGAACAATTGACTATCCATCTGACCAATGGGTTAGAACGGTTCTTCACTCCTACAGATTCTGAATCCGTTGAGCTTTTTAACTGTTATCACCGATTTATCTCACCGACGATATAAGCTCCAAAGTAACTCCAAATCTGCTTTCTAGCGAAAATCGATACTATCTTTATTCAGAACTGAGCTGTATGATGCCCACACCCCTCCATATCCTCAAACAATACTGGAAGTATCCAGCCTTCAGGCCGATGCAGGAGGAGATCGTACAATCTGTTTTGGATGGGAAAGACACATTAGCTCTGCTACCTACTGGTGGGGGTAAGTCCATCTGCTTCCAGGTACCTGGATTGATGCTGAATGGAGTCACTCTCGTAATATCCCCGCTGATAGCATTGATGAAGGATCAGGTAGAGCAGCTCAATCAAAGGGGTATCAAAGCAGCGGCAATCTATTCGGGTATCCCAAAGAGGGAGATCGATATTTTGTTAGATAACTGCATCTACGGAGAGGTGAAGTTTCTGTACGTTTCTCCTGAGCGGTTGAAGTCAGAGTTGTTCCTGGAAAGATCCGGTCGAATGAATGTAGGCCTGCTGGCCATAGATGAAGCTCACTGCATCAGTCAATGGGGTTATGATTTTCGTCCCTCCTATCTGGAAATCGCTGAGTTCAAAGCAACCTTACCTGATGCCAAAATCATCGCACTGACCGCTACTGCCACTCCGGAAGTCAGACAGGACATCATCGACAAACTGGAGTTGAGCAAGCCAAGCATTTTTCAGAAGTCTTTTGCTCGGAAAAATCTCAGTTACTCTATTAGGATCGAAGAAAATAAAGAGCAAAAACTGCTGGAGGTGCTGAAATCAGTTCAGGGCTCATCGATTGTTTATGTGCGAAATCGCGGCAAAACGAAGCAGCTCACTCAGTTGATTCAGAAAAGTGGCATTACGGCTGATTTCTACCATGCCGGATTGAGTAATGAAGTGCGTGCGAGTAGACAAGATCAATGGATACAAGACAAGACAAGGGTGATGGTCTGCACTAATGCCTTCGGAATGGGCATTGACAAACCCAATGTCAGGTTGGTCATTCACATGGACATACCAGACTCCATGGAGGCGTACTATCAGGAAGCAGGACGCGCAGGTCGGGATGAAAAATTGGCCTATGCCATACTGCTGGCACACCCCGTAGACGGAGATCAACTTCTCGAAAAGACCACACGGGCCCACCCTTCCATCGACTACCTAAAGACGGTCTATCAATCGCTCTCCAACTATTACAAAATAGCAGTGGGCAGTAATCTGCTCAGCAGTTTTGATTTTGAACTAGAGGACTTCTCTCGGCAGTACAAGCTCAATGCCTATGAGGCTTACAACGCCCTCCGAAAACTGGAAGAAGAAGGGCTCGTCCAACTCAACGAAAGCTTCTACAAGCCGAGCAAATTAATGCTCCTGATCAACTCCTCAGAACTCTACAGCTATCAGGTAGCTAATGCTGCTTTGGATCCTATTCTCAAAGGGCTACTTCGGCTTTATGGAGGCGAGCTGTTTTCATCTTTTATCACCATATCCGAAAGTCACCTGGCGCAGTTGATCAACACAAACAAAGCGGAGGTGATCAAAAAATTAGACTTCCTTAATCAGTCGAATATACTTGTCTATGAACGACAAAAGGAAAAGCCTCAGCTCACCTTCACAACAGCCCGACAAGATGCCAATCGACTAATTATTGATATCAAACGCCTGGAACAGCGGAAGTCAGCATCGCTTGCCCGGGTGCGCAAGATGATCAACTATACCTATGAGGCAAAGCAATGTAGAACCCAGCAGTTTCAGAGGTATTTTGGAGAGCTCTCCGTCGTTAATTGTGGTAACTGTGACGTATGCATCCAGCGAAAAAAGGAGCTCAAAGGCATCAACCAGGAGCACAAGTACTCACAGCAAATTTTAGACCTTCTAAGCAAAGGAGAGCAGCGCATTGAAGTTATCTTAAACGACATCAAGGCAGCTGATAGCCATCATCTCTACGAGGTATTGCGCGAGTTGCAAGAAACACACCAGATCACGATCAGTTCATCGGGTCGAATTAATCTCGCCTGATACGCTGAATATAGGGGGCGTGATGACCATTTATCCCTACCTCTACCCATCATTACATTACACTTTGGTTCTACGCTAGTGGGGTGCTAATTTTATTTTGTAGCTATCACAATATTATGAAACACAGATTCTTACTCATCGCCCTCTTCCTAAGTGTGTCTACCCTCTTTGGTCAGAAAGTAGACATGGACATTTTCAAAAGCATGAAAGCCAGAAATATAGGTCCGGCTGGCATGAGTGGCCGTGTCACTTCCATAGAGGTAGACCTATCGGACAATGACAATATTTTGCTGGGAACGGCTGCCGGAGGTATCTGGAAGTCAACAAATGCTGGCCACACCTGGACCACCATTTTCGAAAATGAATTAGCCGCTTCCATCGGTGATGTGAAGATCTATCAAAAGAATCCAAATATCATCTACGTGGGTACTGGTGAGGGCAACCCCCGAAACAGTCAAAATAGTGGCTATGGTATGTTCAAATCCATGGATGGTGGTAAAACCTGGAAGCACCTCGGTCTGGAAAACACAAGACAAATCCACAGAGTCATCATACATCCTGACGACCCCAATACTGTTTGGGCTGGTGTATCAGGTGCCACATGGGGCGATAGCGATGATCGCGGAGTATATAAGACTACTGACGGTGGTGCTACCTGGTCGAAGATATTATATATCAACAATCGAACGGGGGTATCAGACATGCGCATTGATCCTGGTAACCCAAATAAGATTATCGTAGGAATGTACGAGCATAGACGCTGGCCCTGGACTTTCAAGTCTGGCGGTGCTGGATCAGGGCTCTACATGACTCTCGATGGCGGTAGCACCTGGAAGAAGATCACTGAAGAAGATGGAATAGCGAGTGGAGAACTCGGCAGAATAGGTATTGCGATAGCTCCCAGCTCACCCAATGTCATCTACGCTTACATAGAGTCTAGCGACAATGCGATCTATCGCTCAGATGATGGCGGGTACAAATGGACAAAAGTATCCAAATCAGGAGATGAAAACATTGGAGGTCGACCCTTCTACTATGCGGACATCTATGTAGACAGCAAAAACGAGAATCGCATCTATAGCATTGCCAGCGAAGTGACTACTTCTGAAGACGGTGGCAAAACCTGGACGGTCTTTGCAGCTGGCAACAAGCTACACACAGACCATCACGCGTGGTGGGCACACCCCGAAGATCAGGATTTCCTAATGATCGGTCATGACGGTGGGTTCAATGTCACACACGATCGTGGCAAGAACTGGTGGTTCGCTGATAATTTGCCGCTGGGCCAGTTTTACCATATCCGCGTTGACAATGAGATTCCTTACAATCTATACGGTGGATTGCAGGACAATGGCTCCTGGAGAGGACCCAGTCAGACATGGTTTAAGGGCGGCATCAGAAACATGTACTGGCAGAGATTGTCCATCGGTGATGGTTTTGATATGATCCCTGATCCGCTGGACAATGATTACGGTTACGCAATGGGACAAGCTGGGAATCTGGTGCGGTACCACTACCCTTCCGGACAGCTGCAGCCGATCAAACCGATACATCCGGATGATGAGCATCTGCGGTTCAACTGGAACTCCGGTATCGCCATTGACCCTCACGATAACAAGACAATATATTATGGTAGTCAGTACTTGCTCAAGTCCGCGGACTATGGACAAAACTGGGAGTTGATCTCCCCTGACCTTACCACCAATGATCCTGAGAAAGCCAAATTCCTGGAAACAGGTGGATTGACCTATGATGTCTCTGGTGCGGAAAATCACCTCACCATCATCAGCATTGCGCCTAGCCTCAAGGAAAAAGGCGTAATCTGGGTAGGCACAGATGATGGGCAAGTACAACTGACGCGTGACGGAGGAAGCACTTGGAGTAACTTGACCAAGGCTTTCAAAGACCTACCGGTAAATACCTGGGTGACGCAAATACAACCCTCCAAGCATGATGCTGCTGAGGCTTTTGTAGTCTTTGATGATCACAGAAGAAATAACTGGGAGCCGTACATCTATCGTACACGAGACTATGGCAAGTCCTGGGCCAGATTAGTCGATAACAACGATGTTTGGGGCTATGCCCTGTCATTTGAGCAAGATCCCATAGCATCCAACCTTTATTTCGCAGGTACTGAGTTTGGTCTGTACGTGAGCTTTGACGAAGGTCAGAACTGGAACAAGTGGTCGAATATTCCTACTATGCCTATGCAGGATATGGTGATCCATCCACGTGAGCATGATCTTGCTATCGGTACATTCGGCAGATCATTCTGGATACTGGATGATATCAGGCCGCTAAGGGCGATGGCTCAAAAAGGAGCTGCTGAAGTATTGAACACTAAGGTAGAGGCATTTCCAGCGCCAACTGCCTACCTGGCCAATGTGGGTGAGTCAATAGGATATCGCCATGGTAAAATTGGAGATGCACTCTTTGAGGGGGACAATCGTCCGTACGGTAGTCTTATCAGCTACTACCTCAACGCCATCAGCGGCGATCCTAAGGAATTAGCAGATCAGGTAAAGGTGGAAGTGAAAAATGCAAGCGGCACAACGGTACGAACACTCTACCAAAAACCTGTCAAAGGAGTAAACAGAATCAACTGGGAGCTCGATCGTGACGCACCAAGAAGTCCCCAAGCGAAAAAACCTACCAAAGCCACTGCACCCAGAGGCGGGATGCTTGTACCTACCGGAAAATATGATGTAACCGTCACCTACCAGGGAGAATCATCAACCACCACTGTTGATGTACAGGCGGATCCCCGACTTTCTATCTCGTCCAGTCAAATGGCTGAGAAAGATGCGGCTATTACGGAGTACTTTGCCATGGTAGACAAGGCTACTTCAGCGATGGATAGAGTAAGAGCCGCTCAGGACAAGCTATCTCAACTTGAAAATCTGATGGATGATGGAAACGAATCATTGAATTCATCGCTAAAGAGGCTAAAGTCTGACCTGAAATCACTGCAGGAGAAATGCACTGGTGAAAAGAAGCAAGGACTGTACAGAGATCCGTACACCATCACAGGTAGGCTCTCTAGCACTGGGTATATGCTCAAGAACCCATTAATTCCCTTGAGTGAAAATCACAAGCTCCTCATGGGACAAACCCAATCGGCTGTTGATGAATTTGCAAATGAAGTCGATGACTGGAGCAATGGTGCGTACAAGCAATTTCAGCAAAATGTAAAGGAAGCTGGGATATCATTATTCGACTAGTCGTTCGTTAGATAAAAGTGTCAATTTGAAATTGAACGCAACCGCTAATGATTTGATAATAAGCCATCAGCGGTCTTAAAATTTCCTATTTTTGGAGTCCACGCTAATTGGGTTGCATTGAAAAAAATATTCATTACACTACTAATCATCCTCTTAGGAGCAGGTGGATATTTTGGCTATCAGTACTGGCAAGACAATCGCAGTATCAATATCTGGTCGCTCGTGCCTGAGGGCGCCTACTTTGTATATGAGGCTGAGGACGCCTTTGAGTTAGCACAATCGCTGGACTCAATCAAAGCCGGGCTGACATTAAAATCCCTACCAACATTCCAGAGGGCAAATGACTATTTGTTGAAGCTGGATAGCACAGCGGGTACCAATGCCAGCTTCTCAGACTTTTTCAGCGACAATCCTCTGCTGGTCTCGGGGCACGCTATCGCAAAGGATAAGATTGACTTTTTGTTCATTATAGAAGTCCAGAACATCAAGCAACACGCGCTGGTGACGTCACTTACCAATGCCTTCGCTGACTCCTACACCAAGAGCACGCGTACTTACCTTGGCAATACTATTTCGGAGATATCCGACAAAGGATCAATCTTCACCTATATCTACTACAAAAACTACTTCGTAGGCAGCTTTACTCCTTATCTGGTAGAAGATGCCATTCGCACCTTTAGCGAAGAAAATCGTCCCTCGTTCTTAGAAGCAAACCGATCTCTTTTTCAGCTCGCCAAATTGCAGCAAGATGAGGGTAACCTGTATATCAACTCCTCAGCCTTAGGCGGCCTTGCCGAGACTTTCGCTGATAATATCAAGAAGGATTTCGGTTTTCTGAGCAACCTCACCGACCATAGCTTTCTGGACTTGCAGATTGATGAAGACTTAGTCGTCTTCAATGGCTTTTCCGTAAATGACAAACCCGGTGGCAATTTGTTGGATGCTTTCGATGGCAACCCTGGCGTACCCTTTTCATTTCATGATCTCATCCCCAACAGAGCAGCCTGGCTGGTGCACATGAGCTTTGGCGATCCAGGCAAATGGATACAGGATTGGGCCGCTAAATGGTCTGAAGACGCCCGGGCTTCTCAAAACTATGTCAACTTCCTAGCTGCTGAGTATGATATCAATCTCCAGTCTTTCAATTCATGGATTGGGAAAGAGGTGGCACTGGTGGAGGTCGAAAATGCCAACCCGCAGCTCCAGAGCCTTATTGCGATAGTGGATGCCAATGATATAGGCGAGGCATACAAGCAGCTCAATATCATCTCTGAGCGCATGGCTCAAAACGACAATGACTCTGTCTACAGTGAGCCATATGGGGACATGACGATTCGGCAGCTCAAGATTGACCAGCTACCGCAATTGCTGTTTGGACCAATGTTTACAGGCTTTGAAAGCACATTTTATCTGCCCTTTGACGATAAGATCGTCATGGGTAACAATGATCAGGTGCTCAAGCAGCTAATGGAGGACATCAGCAATGAAGACACCTGGGGTAAGTCGATACGGACGATGCGGTTCTTTGATCTACTGAACAAAGAGGCCAATCTCAATCTGATCGTAGATACCAATAGGTCCTGGAAGACCATCACCAATCACCTTAGGCCTGAGTGGTCGGGGTTTGCCGAAGAAAATGGCGTCCTACTGCGAAGCTTTGAAATGGTAGCGGTACAGTTTAGCAACATTGACAATAAGTACTACACCAATATCGCGCTGTATCAGCCAGGTAAGTTTGATGCGAAGACAGGAAGTACCGACTATGAAATAGAGCGCACCATCACATTTCCCCACAAGATTGTGACCCGACCGTTTTTCAGCAGGAACCACATCGATCGATCTATTGAGTTTGCCATGCAGGACAGTGCTGGCAACTTCTATCATCTGGATAAGGACCTAGAGGTACTATGGTCCGACTCTCTTGACGGAGTGATTAATAGCGAACTACTGCAGATAGACTACTTCAATAGCAAAAAGCTTCAATTCATCTTCTCGACTCCCAGTCAACTACAAGGTATTGATCGCACTGGTGAGTCGCTTCCTGACTACCCTATCGAGAACCCTTCAAGTGATCCTATCGCATTCTTCAATGTCATCGACTATGACAATACTAAAAATTACAGATTGGTGGTAGCCAGTAGTCGAGGAAATGTCTATCTACTAGATAAATCAGGCAAACAACTGGAGGGTTGGAATCCGCTGCGGCTCAAAGGTCGATTGGCAGTCAGTCCCTTCCATTTGCGGATTTCCGGTAGGGACCTCATCATCGCACCTCAGGAAGACGGGCTCATCAACGTGCTGAATCGCAGAGGCGACACTTATCAGGGCTTCCCACTTGACCTGAAGTCGCCACTAGCTACTAAGCTCTATGTCAACGTCGGACCTGCTTTCAGCAATACCTCACTCACCACTATCAACGAGCAGGGCGAGATCATCAGCTTCAACCTCAACGGGGCTATTACCAAGCGAGAGCAGCTCTACAAGCCAAAACCAGCATCCAGATTTGACATAGTAGAGGATGCGCTGAGCAATGGGTTTGTAATCGGTCGAAAGGATGACACGCGGGTGGGCGTGCTCGACCAGAATGGCAACCTGCTTTTTGAAAAGGACTATTTATCGACAGGCGATATTGATTTCCAGTACTACAATTTCGGAGCGGGTGTAGAGGTGATCGTGCTCATCGATCGCGAACAAGGCTACACCTATCTTTACGATCGCAAAGGGGTTTTGATCAACTTCAAGCCGCTGGAATCTGCCCATCGCATTGGACTCATCTATTCCGAAGCGAATAAAGAATTTAAGATCTTTAAGGCATTTGAGAATGAGTTTTCGGTGCTTACCTTGAAGTATTCCGGCTAAGCCAACTAAAGACTATACCATGCGCAGCTTTTTCCTCTCCCTACTTCTCTCATTTTCCACTCTCTCACTATCCGCCCAGTCCATCAAAGCGCTCGTAGGAGGCACATTGATCGACGGACATGGTGGTACCCCGATCCAAAACAGTGTCGTGCTCATCGAGAATGAGAGGATCATCGCGGTAGGCACCATGAGCGAGGTGGCTATTCCGGAAAATGCGGAGATCATCTCGACCGAAGGCATGAGTGTACTTCCTGGTCTATGGGAGAGTCATGCCCACCTCCAGCTCAACGGACATGGCGTCTACACCCATTGGCGCCCCACCTACCGGAAAATTTTTGGTTCTGTGATTATGCCCTCGTCTGCACATCAGCTATTGATGGCCGGGGTAACGAGTGCGAGAGATCTTGGCGGCCCCTTAGAGGAATCTATCGATGTACGTGATCGCATCAATCGTGGCGAGATACCGGGTCCAACACTCTATGTCTCTGGCCCCTTCATACAAAAAGCACCCTATGAGGGTACTGAATTTTATCGATGGGGAGTCAATGGTGCAGATGACGCACGGGCAAAAGTGAGAAAACTAGCTAAGGCCGGCGTAGACGTCATCAAATACATCGACCAGGATCTGATGACCATGGAAGAAGCAGAAGCCGTCGTGGATGAGGCGCACAAGCAGGGGCTGCCTGTGGTCGCTCACTCTCATCGTCCGGAGGAGATCAGAAGAGGGCTTAAGTTTGGGATCGACAACTTCGAGCACACGGGACTGGCCAATGCTCCGGAGTACCCGGAGGAGATCATGGACATGATCAAAGAGCGAACAGGCTCAGGTAAGAAACTATTCTGGACACCCACGATCGAAGGTCTGTACAACTACGAATATGTTCGTGACAATCCGGAGAAACTCGACAATGACAGCTGGCATCTTGGGCTTCCTGATTCTATTATTTCCGACATTAGAGCGTCGCTCAGATACCCCGGCAGGCTCTCCTATTTTCAGATCACCCCTTACCGCCGACCCCATCTTGAGCGCAAGTTCAACCAGTTAGTGGAATCGGGAGTAGTATTGATGATCGGTACGGATAGCGGAATCCCAATGAAGTTTCATAGCCAGTCGACGTGGAATGAGCTGGATGTCTGGGTCAATGAATTCGGGTATGACCCCTTACTGGCGATCAAGTCGGCGACCTACTGGCCGTCAGTTATGATGGGGGTGGATAAGGACTATGGCACTATAGTAGAAGGTAAATTCGCCGATATCATTGCGGTAGATGGGGATGTGCTCAGGTATATCTCCTTGCTTCAGGACGTAGATCTTGTGATCAAGCATGGAAAAGTTGTAAAGCGTGATGGTCAACGAATCGAGTAGATGTACGTTAGCTCAGTCAGGTTAACCTACTTTCATCAATTCATGAAAAAATTTCTGCCTGAAGCTGTGTTCCTAATCGGTGGGTGGGTCATCGCCACCACCGGATTCAGCTTCATCATCCTAACGATGCTGCGGTACTATCAGGAAGCTGCCCTATCCAGCGACCTGACCTCAGAGCACAGCATAGCCTGGTATATGACCTCTGATTATCAGTTGTTCGAAGGTTTACTATTCGGCTTTAGCTTTGGTTTAGTACACTTCTTTACCCACTGGTACACCGAGCGAGGCAATATTCAACGCCTCAGTTTTGGTCGGGTCATCTTGATTAAAAGTCTACTCTATCTGCTAGGACTGGGCGTGGTGGCTGTAGTGGTCTTTTCGGTGATCACATCCATGTCCTATTTCCCTAAGAATGCAATAAATGAGCTGCTTGAAAATGAGATGCCGAGAATGATGATTCTAGCCGGCACCCTGTTTATTCTTTTCTTCCTGATATTCTTCAACTTCCTTCTCGAGATCAACAAAAAATTTGGCCCCAAAAACCTCCTGAGGATTTTTTCCGGTAGGTATCACACGCCCATCGTCGAAGAGCGAATCTTCATGTTCATCGATCTCAAGTCCTCTACCTACTACGCTGAACAACTAGGCCACTTCAAATACAGTCAATTAATCCAGCTCTGTTTTAGACATCTCAATTCGGTGTTGGAAAGCTCTAATGGAGAGGTCTACCAATATGTCGGTGATGAAGCTGTGGTAACCTGGGATGCCAGATATCAGAAAAACTTCCAGCATTGCATCGATTTTTTCTTTGCTTTCCAGGGTAAAATTGAAGCTGAGCGCTCCACCTATGAGTCTCGCTTCGGCCTGGTGCCGGAATTCAAAGCTGGGGTCAATTGCGGTAGCGTCACCGCTGCAGAAGTGGGTACACTCAAACGTGAGATTGCCTATCACGGGGATGTCATCAATACTGCGGCCCGCATCCAGGAGCAATGCAATGTCCTCAAAGAAAAGCTGTTGGTATCAGGGGACTTCTTATCAGAATTGGGCAATGGGCATACTTATCATTCTATTCCGCTAGGAGCTACAGAACTCAAAGGCAAGTACCAGCCGGTGAAAATATTCGCGATCAAAGCACAGCCCGAAAAAGCGGAAGTGATGGCCTAAACCACCACTTCCTTCCATTTGCCTTTTTGGAATATAATAATGGCTATAATCGCATGCAGCGAATGACAGCCCGCGATAGACACAAATACCCCTAACGGCCCTAACCCGAGACTAACCGCCAACAGATATGACAATGGTATCTGTATTAGCCAAAAGCAAACCACATTAATAACAGTGGGTGTTTTGGTATCACCGGCTCCATTAAATGCCTGGGAGACAACCATACCATAGGCGAAAAACACATAGCCCAGGCAGATAACCTGCAGGGCCAGTACGCCGTGTCCGACTACTGCTTGTGTGGAAGTGAAGAGTAGCATAATCGGCTCTGCACCAAGTATGAATATCAGGGAGATCAATCCCAGAAAAATCATATTGAACTTGGCCGTACGCCATACCGATGTTTCAGCCCTCTCTGGCTCCCTGGCACCAAGGTTTTGACCTACCAAAGTCGCTGCTGCATTGGCCATACCCCATGATGGGAGTATCCCAAAGATGATGACGCGCACTGCGATGGTATAGCCGGCGAGTACGTCACTACCAAACACCGACAGCACCCTTATAAGGAATATCCAGCTGGCCGACTCGATCAGGAACTGGCCCATGCCTCCTGCCGAGAGCTTCAGCATTGACTTCATTATGTTCCACTGCACCACGAAGTTCTTAGCGGTAAGCCGAACGATAGCCTGGTTACCGAATAGTCTGCTCAGCTGGTAGAGCACGCCTACCGAGCGTCCAATAGTTGTTGCGATAGCCGCTCCCTCCACACCATAGGCAGGCACGATCCAAAAACCAAATATGAATATCGGATCAAGAACAAGGTTGAGGCCGTTGGCGATCCATAGCGATCGCATCGCAATCGACGCATCACCTGCTCCTCGAAAGATCGCATTGATCAAAAAGAGCATCATGATACTCATGTTGCCACCGATAAGGATAGCAGTATATCGCCAGCCCTCCTCAATCAGCGCCGGTTCGGCACCCATTAGCGCTAGCATGTCCTTGGCATATACGATACCCACTACACCGATCAGCAGGGATACAACTACTCCCACGATCATCGCCTGAAAGGCCACCGTCCCGGCGGCTTCTGTGTTCTTCTCTCCCACTCGCCTGGCGACCATAGCGGTCACAGCCATACTCAAGCCGATGGATACTGAGTAGACCAACGTGATCATCGACTCAGTGAGGCCTACAGTCGCCACCGCATTGGTGCCTACCTGACTCACATAGAAAACATCGACTACCGCGAATAGGGACTCCATCACCATCTCCAAAATCATGGGAATGGAGAGCATAAAGATGGCTTTGTTAATACTGCCGGTGGTAAACTCCTTTTCAGTGCCTTGCACTGATATGATGAAGAGCTTATAAAGCTTGCGTAAGCTCGCTATTGAAAAATTTGTCATATGAAGATTTGATACCTGAAAAAATGGAAATGAGAACTGCTCGACTATCCCTGGGAGGGATAGTTACACCTGATTAAAGTCAGGAATCGATTCAAGCGCAGGCATCTTCATAATAATGCGAATTTGATCCTTTTCTGTTTAACGAGCAAATTACTTTGACCAAAAGCCAAACAGCCAATTGCCACGATCATCTGGATTGTCACTTGTGAAGAATTGATTGATGGCCTCCAGTAATTCATCTCGGCTGATGAAGCCATCATTGTTGAGGTCCAGTCGCTGAAAGCTTTTGGCTGAATAGCGCACCTCGATGTGGTAAGCCACAAAGAAGTCGACGTACTCCATCATCGAGATGAGTTCGTCTTTGTCAGTATCAAAAAGAGAAATGATATCGAATGTCCATTGCTTCACGGAATTGGACGCTGTACTGTTTACCAATCCTTGATCTGCAAAGGTCAGCCATTGCTCCAGAGTGACCTGATGGGAATCTGTACCAATGCTTGAATGAATGGCAATCCATTGCTTTTTGAAAACGTCCAGAACTGCGTCGAACTCATCAGCGTCAAAGTCTAAGCCCAAGAGTATTGCCAGGTTTTCTCCAACCCCGACAAAGTCATCTTCTTCAAGAAGGCCATTGGAGTCAAAGTCAAGAACATTAAAGTAATGGGTAAGTTTTTGGGTCTGTAGGTCTGATAGCATGGTGGACACTTTCAGCGCAATTACTAAAAATGATCAATAGCAGTCAAGTGCAAAAAGATCAGATATTAATAGCAACGTCAAATGTAAGGTTTGGGAAAAAAAGAAGTCGGACGACTTGCGTCATCCGACCAACCAGCTAATAGAGATAAAAAGACCTAAGTCTCGTTGTAAAGTTGGCCCGTCTGCATCAAACAAAAAATACCTAGAAATGAGTATTTTTTGCTCGAGAAGTCAAAAAAGTGAACGTATTCGAACACATTTTCGCCGATTTGATAATTATCAGTTGATAATCAGAAGTTATCAAACTTCTACTCGCAGGAAAAGGCGCGTCCCGGACTACTTCAAACCACTCCTCTCGAGCAGGGCTTCTATGGATGGTTCCTTCCCTCTAAACCTTTTGTACAGTTCCATCGGATGCTCACTGCCACCCTTGGACAGGATATTATTTCTAAAGCTTTGGGCTACCTCTTTATTGAAAATGCCCTTCTCTTTAAAGTAAGCAAATGCATCAGCATCCAGCACCTCAGCCCATTTGTAACTGTAGTACCCGGCTCCATAGCCTCCTGCAAATATGTGGGAGAACTGAGTACTCATGCAGGCCTCCGCAACAGGTGGAAACAGGTCAGTTTGATTAAAGGCTTCCTGCTCAAATTTCTGCACGTCCTTGACTTCCTCCGGGCTATCCACTGTATGCCATTTCATATCGAGCATGCCAAAGCTGAGTTGCCGCATGGTCTGATAAGCTTGATGATACTTTGATGCACTCTTCATATTGTCAATCAACTCCTGAGGGATTGGCTCGCCGGTCTCATAGTGCTCTGCAAACAGGTCCAGGCATTCTTTCTCTAGTAGCCAATTCTCCAGTATCTGAGAAGGTAGCTCGACAAAATCCCAATAGACGTTCGTACCAGCGATGCTGCTATAGCTGCCTTCCGCCAATATGGAGTGTAGTGCATGACCAAACTCATGAAATAATGTATTGACTTCATCAAACGTCAGTAAGGAAGGAGTCTCCCCGGATGGTGGCGTAAAATTGCATACGATAGAAACAACAGGTCGTCTCTCATGCCCATCCGCCACCCGCTGCTCTCGGAAATTGGTCATCCAGGCTCCCCCTCGCTTTCCCGCTCTAGGGAAAAAGTCAGCGTAAAAAATCGCCATCAGTTTATTTGACTCATCGTAAACCTCATACACCTTCACATCTTCATGATAGACGGGTATATCAGCATTGAATTTGAAACTCAGCCCGTAGAGCTTTGCCGCTACCGCAAATACGCCGTTGATGCATTTGTCAAGTTGAAAATACGGCTTTAGCAGTTCATCACTGATGTTGAACTTTTTCTTCTTGAGCTTTTCAGAGTAGTAGGCCCAGTCCCACCGCTGTAGCTCAAAATCATCTCCCTTTTCGCGCATGAAGCTTTTGATTTCCTCTACCTCCTCTTTGGCTTTGCCCATAGACTTTACCATCAACTCTTCCTGTAATTCTTCGACACCCGCTACCGTCTTGGCCATTCGTTTTTCAAGGATATATGTGGCATAACTCTCATATCCGAGCAACTTTGCCATCTCTGACCTTAGCGAAATTATCTTCCTGATGTTATCCTGATTATCCAAATCGTCACCTTTGACGCATTTGCTCATATATGCCTTGAACAGTCTTTCCCTAAGCTCCCGGTTGTCGGCATGCTCCATGAATGGAATATAGCTGGGTGCCTGCAGCGTAAACATCCAACCCTTTTTCTTCTTGCTCTCGGCTAAGTGGGCAGCTGCATCTTTGGCATATTGGGGTAATCCCGCCAAATCTTTTTCATCCTCGATGAGCAGTTCATACTTATTCGTTTCAGCCAGTACATTCTCACCAAATTTCAGTGTGAGCTCAGCCAGTTCAGTCGAAATTTCGCGATAGCGCTGCTTTGACTTTGCATCAAGGTCTGCACCGCTGCGGACAAAGCCCTTGTAGGTCTTCTCCAACAAAGTGCGCTGCTCTGTGGTAAGGTCCAATTGGGCACTATCATCGTAAATGCTTTTCACCCTTGAGAAGAGGGCTTCATTTTGCATAATATCGTTCTGAAAGGCCGTGAGTTCAGGGCTTAGCTCCATCGCTATTTTTTGGATTTCGTCGCTGGTCTCCGCAGAGTTGAGGTTGAAAAGCACGCTTGTACTTAATCCAAGCTGGTCACCGGCAAGCTCCAACGCCTCAATGGTATTTTTGAAAGTAGGCGCAGTTTCGTTATTTGCGATAGCTTCTATTTCTAATTTCGCCTCGCCAATATTTTTCTTTATTCCGGGTACGTAATGTTCCGTCTTGATTTTGTCAAAAGGTGGTACTCCAAAAGGTGTATCGAATGGTATGGTAAGCGGATTGTTTTCAGTCATATTTTAATCATTTGGAGTTCAAAATTAGGCAGAATCATGGAAGCCCTTCGCCTGAAAAAATCATTTTATCTTTGCCTCTTAAAACCCATTGAATATGTACGCATTGAAGTATAAACTTCTACTTTTTTCTATCCTCTTTTCTACTAATCTATTTGGTCAGGCAGATGCTGAAAGTCCTCTGGACAACCCAAGGAGTGCTTTAACGATGTATTTCAATAACCTCCGAGATGATAATTTCAAACCGGAAGTAGCGGCGCAAATTATGCGAGATGGTTTTGAGTCTGAAGAGTCCGCGGAGCAGTTGGCCATCGAACTGAAGCAAGTACTCGATGGAGAGGGCCACTACATCTATTTGGACGAAGTGCCTGAGGATCCGCTTTACAGGGATTCGGTGACCAATAAGTATAGATACGTACTCGTACCTGAGTACCCAGACCTCTACCTCAGTCTGTACAACGGCAAATGGGAGTTTGGGCAAAAGTCAATCGACGAGATTGAAGAACTGCACAAAAAAGTCTTCCGATTCGGCCTGGACAGGGTCATAGAGTACTTCCCGAATGTTGGTACGCGTAAGATTATGGGCTTGCGCATATGGCAATATGTAGCAACCTTTTTTCTCATCTTTTTGAGTTTCATCATTCACAAAATACTCACTGGAATTTTTCATCGTGGCATTATTAGAATACTAATAAAAACTGGTCGCGATAGTTTGGCTCAGAACTACGTAAAGCCGGTTGCCCGCCCTTTAAGTGTGTTCTGTGTGCTTTGGCTGATTGTGCTGTTTATACCCGTCCTGCAGTTGCCTGCGGATATTTCGCAGTACCTCATCATTGGTTTAAAGGCACTCACTCCTCTGTTTGGAACTATAGTCGTCTACCGCCTGGTCAACGTCCTCAGCTACTATCTGCACAAGGTCGCTTTGAAAACTGAGAGTACACTTGATGATCAACTCGTACCCCTATTGAGAAAAGCCCTCAAGACTTTCGTAGTAATCGTTGGTGCGTTTGTCATCTTACAAAACCTCAACGTACCTATTCTTCCATTGCTTACAGGTCTATCTATAGGTGGTCTGGCATTTGCACTGGCCGCACAGGATACCATTAAAAACTTCTTTGGTTCTTTGATGATATTCGTCGACAAGCCCTTTCAGATTGGCGACTGGGTAACCTCCGGAGATATAGATGGCAGTGTCGAAGAAGTGGGCTTCAGATCCACACGCGTGCGTACTTTTCGGAACTCTGTGGTCTATGTACCTAACGGAAAACTAGCCGACAGTACGATCGACAACCATGGCCTCAGACAATACAGAAGATTCTATACCCAAATAGCGTTGACCTATGATACACCTCCACATCTTATTGAAACGTTTGTAGAGGGCCTTAGGAAAATAGTTGAGGAACATCCAGACACACGAAAGGACTACTACCATATCTACTTCAATGATATGGCTTCTTTCTCGCTCAATGTGATGTTCTATATCTTCTTTGCGGTTCCGACCTGGCCGGAGGAGCTGAAAGCACGCCATGAAATACTGCTTGAGATTATGAAACTGGCAGATAAGATTGGAATCAACTTTGCCTTCCCTACTCAGACACTGCACATGGAGAATTTCCCCGGACAGCCGAGTCTTTCACCGGGCTATTCCGGTAGGGACGAAAGCAAAATGAAGCTTGAGGAGTTTTTTCATCCGCCCAAATAATATCCTGAACGATAGTTCTTGAAATCGGTTAATTCGTAAAGGTGATCTGGTAGACTGAAATTCAGACAACTGATCATAATCGCCTGCGTATTTGTATAACTTCGGGCTCTTTTCTTTGTAAGATCGAAACGAGTAAACAATAAAATCCACTAATATGAAATTTGGTACTAAAGCCATTCACGCTGGAGTTCATCCAGACCCTACCACCGGCGCTATTATGACGCCAATCTACCAGACCTCCACCTATGTGCAGACGAGACCTGGGGAGCACAAAGGTTATGAATATGCGCGTACGCAGAACCCAACGAGAGATGCGTTACAGAAAAATCTTGCGGCGCTGGAAAACGGAAAACATGGCTTGTGCTACTCAAGTGGATTAGGTGCTACGGATGCCATTTTGAAGACTTTGCGCCCTGGGGATGAGGTGATCAGTACGCACGATTTGTACGGTGGTTCATACCGGAT
The DNA here is from genome assembly GCA_964351595.1 of uncultured Roseivirgaceae bacterium. GTDB lineage: Bacteria > Bacteroidota > Bacteroidia > Cytophagales > Cyclobacteriaceae > UBA6059. Next base: position 89,224 of record CAYGOT010000002.1, read on the forward strand.
CTTTACTAAGATATATGAGCCCTATGGTATCAAGTTCAAGTTTGTAGACATGCAGCGTGTGCGTGAGGTCGAAAAGGCTATCACGGCAAACACAAGAATGATCTGGGTGGAAACGCCTACCAATCCTACCATGAGTATTGTTGATATTGCGGCGATGGCGCAAGTGGCCAAAACAGCTGGTGCGACCTTAGTGGTTGACAATACTTTCTCGTCACCTTACTTGCAGAACCCCTTGGATCTGGGTGCTGATATCGTGGTACACTCCGTGACCAAGTATCTGGCCGGTCACTCGGATGTCGTGATGGGCGCGATCATCACCAACAGCGATAAAATCGCAGAACAGCTCGCCTTCATACAAAACTCATGTGGTGCTGTACCGGGACCACAAGACTGCTTCCTCGTGCTAAGAGGAATCAAAACGCTACACATCAGAATGCAGCGGCATTGCGAAAACGGGAAACGAGTCGCTCATTTTTTGAAATCGCATCCAAAAGTGCATAAAGTTTACTGGCCAGGTTTTGATGATCATCTCAATCATGACATAGCTAAAAAACAGATGAGGGATTTTGGCGGCATGATATCCTTCACTTTGCTTGATGATCAGCTCGATGTGGCGATGGACGTGCTTAGTTCCTTTAAGATATTTAGCCTGGCGGAATCATTGGGTGGTGTAGAGTCGCTTGTGGGACATCCTTCAAGCATGACACATGCCAGTATCCCTAGGGAGCAGCGACTAGAGGCAGGATTGACCGATTCGCTTATCAGGCTCAGTGTAGGAATCGAGGATGTGGAAGATCTGATTGCGGATTTAGAGCAAGCAATCGGATAAAGAACTGACTAGCAGGAGCGGAACCCCTCCGCTCCCTTAGCTGGTCGCTGCAACTCATAGATCCAGCAAAGGTCCTTGCCAAACCGTCGCTCCTCTACAAAGCGAAAACCCAACCTTTCATAAAATCGGTGAGCCCGTACGTTGGTCGCAAGTGGATCAATGATGATGGCCGTAACCTCCGGGTGTCGAAAGCAGCGATCAATGGCCATCTGCATCATTTGAGTGCCATAGCCTTTTCCCAGGTCCTCTTTCTCTCCTATCCAGATATCAATGGCACGCAAATTCTTATCAACTTCACCCCAGTAGTGAGTCTGCTCCAGATACGGGTCAATGATTTGAAGGAAACCAATGGGCCGGTCATCAAGTTCTGCCATCAACTGCTCTCTCCATATCGGCTCATCAGCCAGCTCATTATCCCAATCCCAGTCATCGCTAGGATCTGATGCTATGACGTGCTCTTGTTGATCCCAATATTCGAGAATAGGTTGGTCTGAGGGTTTGGCTTTTCTCAGGGTGATCTGCTTGTTCATCTATTCATCATATTAGCCACCTAAGTACCTTACGGTAGGGCAAGGAAACGGGGTTTAGTTTAAGCTGTCTCCTTCCTATTCGGAACCCAATTTTAGACTTCAAAAATAGTGTATTAGCCCGCACTCCACCCATTTATCCCAAACCACCGCCTTCCTTACAGTTCGTCTTTTTTTCCGGTAGGGAAGGCCCTAATTTTTCGCTGAATCAAAACTTGAAAATCTTATGAAGAGAAAGACATTTTATAGTTCAGCAAGTGCGCTTCTCTTTGCGGCATTGATGCTCGTTGCTTCTATAGGTGACGTCACAGCCCAGAGGAGAAGAGGCAACAGCACGGCTGCCAATACAGTGAGCTTTGACGAGTCGCTGTATGACGGCATCACCTGGAGGTCCATCGGCCCGTACAGAGGTGGTAGAGCCTCATCCGTGACCGGAGTGCCTGGCAAGCCCAATGTATTTTACATGGCCGCAACCGGCGGTGGGGTATGGAAAACAGTGGACGGAGGACAGTCGTGGAACAACATCAGTGATGGCTACTTTGGTGGCTCTATCGGCGATGTAGCTGTGAGTGACTCAGATCCTAACATCTTGTATGTAGGTACTGGTGAAAAGACAGTTCGTGGTAACGTATCTCCTGGATACGGTGGCTTCTGGAAGTCGTATGACGCAGGTAAGACCTGGGAAAAAATGAACCTAAACATCGATCAGGTACAAGTAGGTCGTATCCGAATTCATCCTACTAATCCTGATGTAGTATTGGTAGCCGTGATTGGTGACTTGTTCAAAGACTCTCCTGACCGTGGTGTATACAAGACTACCGATGGTGGACAAACCTGGAAAAAGGTACTTTACGCCAATGAGCGCACAGGCGCTGTAGACCTCACTTTCGAGCCTGGTAATGGTCGTATACTTTATGCTTCTACATGGTCCATCCGCAGAACTCCTTACTCTCTCGAGAGTGGTGGAGAAGGATCGGCGATCTGGAAATCAACCGACATGGGCGAGACCTGGAAAGACATCTCTGGTAATAAAGGGCTCCCTGGTGGTATCTGGGGCGTATCTGGCATCTCAGTATCTCCTGTCAATCCTGATAGGGTGTATGCTATTATAGAAAATGACAAAGGTGGTGTATATCGATCCGATGATGCGGGTGCTACATGGGCATTGATGTCAGCAGACAGAAATCTACGTCAGCGTGCTTGGTACTACACCAAGATCTTTGCTGATACTCAGCTTGAGGACAGGGTGTATGTAATGAACGTGCAATTCTGGCAATCCAATGACGGTGGCAAGAACTTCAAGAACTTTGACACTCCTCACGGTGACCACCACGATCTTTGGATAGCTCCTGAGGATAACAACAGATTGGCGGTAGCCGATGATGGTGGAGCTCAAATCAGCTATGATGCTGCCGAAAACTGGTCTACCTACATGAATCAGCCCACTGCTCAGTACTACAGGGTAGTTACCGATAATGCCTTCCCGTACAATATATTAGTTGCTCAGCAGGATAACTCTACGCAGCGTGTGAAGCACAGGTCTGACAACTCCGGTATCACAGAGCGTGACTGGGAGCCATCAGCTGGCGGTGAGAGTGCTCATATGGCAGCTGATCCTGACAATCCGAATATCGTCTACGGCGGTAGCTACGGTGGCCTGCTTACCAGAATGGATCACGAAACTGGTCAGGTGCGTGTGATCAACGTGTGGCCAGACAATCCAATGGGCCATGGTGCTGAGAATATGAAGTATCGCTTCCAGTGGAACTTCCCTATTTTCTTTTCACCTCACAATTCTGATAAGCTATATACTACCTCTAACCGCTTCCATGTGACCATGAACGAAGGTCAGAGCTGGGAGTTGATTAGCCCGGATCTTACGAGAAATGAGGCAGAGAAATTAGGCCCATCAGGTGGACCTATTACTAAGGATAATACGGCCGTAGAATACTACGCCACCATATTCGCGGCATGCGAGTCTCCATATGAAGAAGGGCTGCTATGGGCAGCTTCTGATGATGGACTGATCCACGTCTCCAGAGATGGTGGCAAAAACTGGAACAATGTAACTCCAGCCGGAGCACCTACCTACTTGATGTGGAACAGCGTAGAGCCAGATCCATTTACAGAAGGTGGTATGTATGCTGCAGGTACTTCTTATAAAGATGGTGACTACCAGCCTTACTTGTACAAGACAAAAGACTATGGCCAGACCTGGACGAAGATTGTCAACGGTATCGAAAGCAATCACTTCACCAGAGTAGTGAGAGCTGATCCTGACCGTCAGGGTTTGCTATATGCAGGTACTGAGTCAGGAATGTACATCAGCTTTGACGATGGTGCAAGCTGGAGCTCATTCCAGTTGAACCTGCCGCTAGTTCCTATTACTGACCTTGCACTCAAGGACAAAAACCTTATTGCAGCGACTCAGGGAAGATCTGCTTGGTTGATAGACGACCTCACTCCACTACATCAGCTAAGCGATCAGGTGAAGAGTGCTCAGGTACACCTCTTCAAGCCTATAGATAGCTATCGCATGGGTAGAGTGAGTTGGAGAGGAGCTGGTAATGCTGAAGGTGAGCAACACCACAACGGTGTGAAGTTCTTCTTCAATATTGCCGATGAGCTTGATAAAGACGCGGAGGTTACACTTGACCTGATGGAGGGTGATGGTGATCTGATTCGCACTTTCTCTAACAAAGCCGAGGAGAAAAAAGATAAAATCATGGCGAAGAAAGGAAGCAATAGCTTCGTATGGAACATGCGCTATCCAGATGCAGAGGGTTTTGAGCAGTTGATCATGTGGTCGGCAAGTCTAACTGGACCAAAAGCTGTACCGGGTGACTACAAAGCGCGCCTAACGGTAAATGGTGTGTCAAGCGAAACTGAGTTTACTATTCTTAAAGATCAGAGAAGTTCTTCTGATCAGAGTGATCTTGAAGCACAGTTTGACTTCCTTATCAGCGTGCGCGATCAACTTACTGAGACTCATCAAGCAATCAAGGAGATGAGACTGGCACGTCAGCAGATGATCGATCTGAAAGAGAAAATCGGTGATGAAGAGCAGTATCAGGAAATCACTGATATGGCTAATGAGATTGACGAGAACATGACGCAGGTCGAAGAAGAGCTCTATCAAACTAAGAATCAGAGCCGTCAGGATCCCTTGAACTTCCCTATCCGATTGAATAATAAGCTGGGTCACCTCAACAATGTAGTAGGTGGCGGAGACTATCCTCCAACAGATCAGGCGATAGAAGTTAAAAATGAAATGACAGCCAAGATCAAAGCGGAGATTCAAAAATGGGAAACCATCAAGAATACTGAAATTCCTAAGCTGAATGAAAAAGTGAAGCAGATGAATATTAATGCAGTCAACATCGAGAATAAGTCAAGTACGATGTAAACTGATTGGATAGCTTAGCTATCAATTAAAGCCGCCTCATTCCTGCTATTTGAGTAGAGCGTGAGGCGGCTTTTTTGTGTCTTCGAACCCATGGGTGTTCGATGGCTATTTTTCCTACAGAATTCAAGAATTGACTATCTTCCAAATAAAAAAGTGAAGACTTCAATCACCTTATTACTGGCCGTACTCACACTGGGTTTTTCAAAAGCACAGCCCTACACCGAAGTGTACTTATTTGACTACACCCTGGAAGGCGCAAAAATGACTCTCTCAAATCCTAAGAACGTCAGCAACAACCCGGGTAAGTACGATAACCAGCCTTCATTCTCTGCGGATCAGTCCTTGATCTATTATAATAGTGCAATTGACAAGAACCCTGACATCATGAGCTACGATCTGGAATCGGGGCTATACAAGCGGCTCACAAACACCCCCGGCGGTGAATATTCTCCGAGGGAGACACCCGACGGTAAGTACATCAGTGCGATCGTCCTTGAAGATAATGGTCAGCAGCTTTTTTGGAAGTACCCGATAGCCGGCGGCCGACCTGAGGTGGCCGTTCCCGATAGGGTCATCGGCTACTACGCATGGTGGGATAATATTACGCTAGTATCGTTTGTATTGGGTGATCCAGCCACTTTGCAAATCACCAATACCGTCCCAATGAAACACACGATCGTCACGGAGAATATCGGCCGGTCTATTCATAATATTCCCAATACTGGGTTGATCAGCTTTACACAAGCCGGAGAAGTCAAATCACTCAATCCCAAGTCTCAAGAAGTACTAACAGTAACCACAACTATGGAAGGTTCTCAAGATATGGCATGGCTGGCGGATGGCAGCATTCTCATGGGTAAGGATACACAACTACATCGCTGGACTTCAGACGATGGGTGGAGTTTGGTAGCCGACCTGGGCAAGGAGTTCGACCTGGGCCTGATCACCCGTATCGCTACCGCAAAGGACAAAATAGCCATCGTCATCAACGAATAATTCTATGAAAAATCTATTTTTCATTGCACTTCTAGTCGCAACCTATTCTGCCATGGCACAGTCAGAGTTTTCAAGTCCAACCATTCAAGTAGGCGTGGTAGTGGAAGATCTTGAAAGGTCTAAGGAATTCTATACCAACATCATAGGCATGCGCCAAACTGGTGGGTTTGAAGTCACTTCGGAAATAGCTAAAGCCACCGGATTGACGGATGGTAAGTCGCTCTCTGTGGCCGTCATGAAGCTGGAAGACTCTCCATCAGCTAATGAATGGAAACTAATGTCCTTTGGTAAAAAAGGCGAGAATGCCGGCCATCAGTTTATCGATGGTGATACCGGGATGCGCTATGTCACGATCTTTTACATTACGCTCAATGATGTATTGAAGCGGATAAGAGATAATGACGTAGCTACACTAGGCGACACCCCCGTTCTTCTCCCTGATGGTCGTCATTTCATTCTCGTGAAAGACCCTGATGGCACATTCATTGAGTTGATTGGAGGTATGGAGTAAATAGATTCTCTGTTACTCCAGAATGGTGAACTCTACTCTTCTGTTGAGTGCCTGACCTTCTTCGGTATCGTTAGTTGCTACAGGTTTACCCTCGCCATATCCCTTAGAGATTAGCCTGTCCGCTGCTATTCCTTTTTCCGATAGGTAAGTACGTACTGAGGCAGCTCGGCTGGTTGACAACTGTAGATTATAGTCATCAGAGCCTTTGCTATCCGTGTGTCCGCCCAGCTCAATCTTGATATTCGGATTGTTCTCCAGTATACGGACCAACAGGTTGAGTTCTTCAAAGGACTCTTGCTTAAGCTCGGACTCATTGAACTCGAAGAAAATGTTGTTGATTCTGATAGTCTGACCTACTTCCAGTGGAGTTAGATGAAGGTCCTCGGTGATCTCCTGATAAGCGGAGAGCTCTCTCACATCCAAATACTCACTCATTGGATAGTATGCCTCTTTCTCCCCGCGGAAGGCATATTGCTTACCCAAGGGCAGTACGATCTGGTACGTGCCATCTGTAGGATCTGAACTGGCTATACCAAGCTCGACTCCTGTCGTAATGTCTGTATAGGTCACCTTTGCACCAATCGGTTGCTCAGTCTTGCTATCGTAGACCACACCGGATACGAGCACGACTGGCTCAGGCAGTAGTGCCGGTGGTAGCTTGATGCGAAAGACGTCACCACTTCCGACACTATTGTTGGTGGAAATCATGTAAGCATAAGCACCTGACGCAGGGATATTGAAGTAAGCATCCCAGTCACTGGTGTTGATTCCCATCCCGAGGTTTTTGGGCTCACTCCAGTTCATCCATGTATCATCCAACCGCTTAGTCATGAAGATATCCGAACTGCCATATCCCGGCCAGCCATTTGAGCTAAAGAACATGGTCTTATCATCAGCGGCCAGGAATGGTGAGGTTTCGTCTCCCGTAGTATTTACGGTAGCCCCAATATTTTTCGGTTCACTGAACGAGCCATCGTCGTTTCTGAAGCAGACATAGATGTCTCTGGAGTCTTTATCATCGGCATTTTGGGTATCCTCTCTGTTCAAAGTGATCAGAATAACCTTTCCATTGCTCGACAAGTTGGACTCAGAGTGTATTCCATTGTTATAGTAGTTGTCGATAGTTACATCCTGGGGAATCGACCAGCCGTCCTCTGTGCGCTGTGACAGTGAGATACCCTTGCCATTGCTTCCCGATCCGTCAGACAGATATCTATTCATGAGCATTAGACTGTTATTGTCTGGGGTCACACTAATTACTGTATTGTGAAAGTCCTGATTAAGTGGATAGGGCATCTGTTTCGCAACACTCCACTCATCTCCGTCTAAAGTAGAGAACCATATATCATCATGCTCGGGACTTGTATTAAGCGGATATGAATCCCTTACAAAAAAGAGGGTCTTACCGTCCGGAGCGATAATTGGCATCTTCTCAGACCATTCCGTATTGATATTCCTTCCTAGATTTTCCTTGACCAGATCGGCTGGCACATCAGCCACCACCTGGATAGGGTTGTCGTCCTGGTAAATACGCATGCTTTCGACAGTGATCGATTGCGCATTAGAGACATTGAAACCCATGGAATTACCATGAAAATCTAATGCCGCCATCTCATGCACGCGCTCACCATTGATCTTGAACTCCCAGCGACCAGTACCGCCTATAATTTCTATTTTGTTAAGGCCTCCTGAGGTATTGATGAGGTTTTTCTTCTCCACCCAATCGAGAATATCAGAATAGTCACCATCGATCGTCTTACCGATGAAGAAATACCCATTGCCACTGAGCGCGAATTGATAATAGCTATTACCATCCTTACCAAAGAGCAATGAGTAACCGTGATTATTCACACCTTTCAAATGTCCCATCACCACCTCTATGCGCCATGGTCGCTTTTCGTTGAGTTTTATGGCTTGATACGTACTCCACGAGCCACTTTCTCGCTTGTGCTCAAACTGATATCGCCCGTAGTTGAACTTCCCCTCAGCATTGTCATGCGAGAATACAGGCCAGTCCCAGCGATTATCCTCAAAATCATCTGAGAAAACCAGTCGATCCTGCGAGTACGCCGAAAAAGAAAACAGAAATAGAGCCGTCAGTAATAGCTTGTTCATGATATTTAGTTTTAGTCCCTCTAAATTCCCTAGACCTCAGTCCTATCGCAATACCACCTTGACGGTATATTGAGCTACCGCAAACGAAATTTCTCAGAGACGACCTCCACAGCTTGAATATGAAAGTAGTATGTTTGATTATGCTCTTATCTATTTCCATGTATGTGATGGCCGGCTTCTACATTTTCACAGGTGTCTACCATTTCTTAAAGCCGAAGTTTTTCCGCAGAATCATACCACCGTTCTTACCCTTCAAAGAATGGATCAACTGGATCACTGGGGCCATAGAGTTTAGCCTGGGTATTCTCATCTTATTCCCAGCTTATCAGTCTGTGGCGGCATGGGGGATTATCATCCTCTTGATTGGTGTATTTCCCGCGAACGTTTACCATCTCATGGCCAAAGGTGCGGGCATGAAAGTTCCAATCTGGGCACTTTGGGTCAGACTTCCTTTTCAAGGCGTTTTGATTTGGTGGGCCTATCAATTCACTGCCTAATGGATATTATCGCTTATATCGAAGCGAGTTTTTTGCAGCATAGAAATCCGACTAAGGCAGCTGAAATGGCGGCCTATCTCAAGAACCAATTTCCCTTTTTTGGACTACAGCGCGATGAGCGGTGGCCACACTACAGATCAGCCTGGACTGCCCACCCTATCGGGAATAGTGAGGAACTGGAAGCCGTAGTGCTGGCAGCCTATGAAAAACCTCAGCGCGAGTTTCACTATTTCGCAATTGAGACCGTCATACGATACAAGAAATATCTTCAGCCGCATCACCTTTCTTTGATCCACCATTGTATTACGCACCAGAGCTGGTGGGATACCGTGGACATGTTTGCTGGTAAGATAGGCGGCTACTTCTTTCAGCAATTTCCCGACTTGATTACCAATGGTCCCGATCAGTGGGTAAAGAGTGACAATCTATGGTTGATTAGGTCTGCCATCCTCAATCAGCTATTCTTCGAAGCAGACAACTTCGATGAAAACCGACTTTTTGGGTACATCAATCTACATAAGTCAAACAAAGAATTCTTCATCACCAAGGCCATCGGCTGGGCGCTCAGACAGTACAGCAAACGTCAACCAGAGAGCGTGAAGCGGTTCCTCGATCACGCCGATCTACAACCGCTCAGTCGAAGGGAAGCAGCTAAGCTATTCCAATGAAAATCCATTTCGTACTCTGCCAACCCTCCGTACCCGAAAACATCGGCTTTGTATGCAGAGCTATGAAAACCATGGGGTTTACTGATCTGATACTCGTCGATTCAGATAGTCATCAGGATCAAAAGGTACTTAAGACCGCTTATGGCTCGCATGACCTACTCGAGTCAGCTAAGGTTTGCTCCGACCTGTCTCAGGCAGTTGAAGGGATGGACTTGATTATCGGCTCTACTGCAAAAGTTAGAGTAGGCCGGCATGACTACTATGAGCCCGGGGAACTGGTCAATCTGCTAAGGTCAAAGATCGGAGCGGTCAATAATGTGGCTTTGGTGTTTGGTAGCGAGCGAAACGGTCTTTCGAACAAAGAAATTGAGCTGTGTGATTTGCTCACTACCATTCCACTCCATACTACTCATCCGTCCTTAAACTTAGCTCAGGCAGTCATGATTTATGCCTACGAGTTGTCACAAATCCTCTCGGGCGAGGTGTCTCCATCAAAGTTTATGGATGCGAATACTGACCAGAAACGGCTAAAGGTGGAAGCCACAAAATTGCTTGACTATCTGCAAGTTGATAAACAGCCCAGTCTCTATCGCCGACTCAAAGACCGACTAATGTCGGCCTCCGCAGAAGACACTTCACTAATACTCGCTCTGTCTCGTTTCTTAAAAAGAAAACTTGGAGACTAGTCTTTATACTTTGGCATACTGGCGCATAGCTGTGATCCGCTGCAATAGCGTAGGGTGCGAGTAGTTGAGGAAGACATACCAGGGATGAGGGGTCAGGTTGCTTAGATTATCTGCCGAAAGCTTTTTGAGCGCAGACTCCAGTGGTGCACTCCCGTAAGTTATGCTCGCATAGGCATCCGCCTCATACTCATTCTTCCTCGAATAGACACTCATCAGGACACCAAGCACTTTACTCAGTGGAGAGTAAAGTATACCAAAAGCCAGCATATTTAAGTGAAGCGCGGTTGTTTCACCACCCATCGCCCAGGATACCTCAGAACTAAAAATCATCTGCGATAGCAGAAAGAGCATGAGGCCTGTCTGAGCTATACCCAATATCATGCTGCCAATGATGTGTTTTTTCTTAAAATGCCCCACCTCATGTGCCAGCACTGCTACCAATTCTTCAATAGAATGCTTCTCGATCAAGGTATCATAGAGAACCACTTTCTTGTTCTTTCCAAAACCAGAAAAGAAGGCATTGGCCTTGCTTGACCTTTTAGAGCCATCAATAACGAAGATGTTCGTGAGAGGGAAAGAGACCTTCTGTGCATACTCCTCTATCGCCATTCTCAATTCTCCTGATGCCAGTGGAGTGAGTTTATTAAACAGTGGAACGATCAAGCTGGTATAGAACATATTCATGAAAATCATAAATACGCTAATCACTAACCAAAACCATAGCCAAAAGTCCTTTCCGAGAGCAAATACCAGGAGGATCAATGCAACCAGTAAAATTCCACCTAGAAGGACTGCAAGGAGGTAGCCCTTCAATTTATCAACCACGAAAGTCTTGAGTGTCGATTTATTAAAACCGAACTTCTCTTCGATGACGAAAGTACCATAGAGTTGAAACGGGATGGTCAGTACATCTGAAACGAAATAAAGTACCCCGAAAAAGTAAAGGCTGAGCACAAGTTCATTTTGAGCAAATCCTCTCACCCACTGATCCAGCGCTCCAAACCAGCCAAAGTATAGAATACTCAACGTAGCTAGGAATGATATCAAGCCAGTAATTAGAGAGAACCTATAGTTGGTAGCTCCATACTCCTGAGATCGCTCGTACTTCTCCTTGTCATAGATGCCCTCAAGTGGCTTAGGTATATTTTTATTGGCCGATTTGTGATTGAGGAAGTCCACCACATTATTCAGGAGGAAGTCAAAGACAACAATTCCAATCAAAAGAAAGAGTATTTGCTGGTCAGTCATGCAGCAAAAATATAGTCTACAAGGCAAACTCCACCTCTTGGCGATTTATATAAATAAAAATATTGGTTGCAGAATTAACACACTTATTACAATCAATAAATCAAAAATATCTTTCAAATCAACACTTATACACATAGTAAATGAAATATTCATGTGGATAAGTCTCTAAAACTAAACTTAACAAAATGTATTTTAATAGCTTAAAACATAATTTTTATTCAGTTGTGTGCAATTAATAATATAATTGACTTTATTTGTACACATATTATTAACAACTTATAAACATTAACAGCTATGAAAAGATTAACGCTAACATTCGTTCTTGCCTCACTTTTTGCCTTCGCGTTCACCTCTTGTGACGACTCTGAAGACCTTGCCAATCCGGATCTATCGAAGATAGAGGCACAAGCCACTGGTGGTGGAGATGATACTGATGGTGGAAAAGGTGGTAACTGATAAATAAAGGCTCAATAAAGCAAGCGTAGAAAGAATCATCTTTCTACGCTTTTTTTTTGCTAGAAGATTACCTTTACTCATTATGAGATTATCGGTAGTCCTATTTATGATCTGTTCATTGGCATTTCGAGTGTTTGCCTACGACTATCTTCCTCAGCGACACATCTTGATTAAGGAATATGACGGAGATATTAAACTGACTAGCGATAGCATTTTGTCAATCTCTTATTCATTATTAGCTAACAGTGATGACATATATGCTCAAGCACTCGCTCATTTTAAAATAGGCTACATTAAGGCTAACAATCATGATTTAAGAGCTGCGGCTCACTACATCGAGACTATTCACCTTCTCGAAGAGGCTGATACCTCCGATATATTTTTGGAGATGGCCGTGAGGAAAAATCTGGGAGTTATTTTTAAACAGCACGGGGATATAGAGAGCGGCATCAGGTATTATCAAGAGGCTATTCCTTATGCTGAGGCCTATGACAAAACAAGGCCTTTTAAAAAGCAGACTAACGTAATGAGCCTAAAGTACAATTTGGCCAATGCGTATAGCGAAAACTACAATCCTAAAGCGGTTGATTTATACCTCGAAATACTCGATGAAGCCACATCTAAAGACGTGGTTTACAAGATTGCTCAGATCAATAATCAGCTGGGCATATTGTTTCATGATGCTAAGGAATATGACTTGTCCATAAAGCATTACAACGACGTTCTTAAGTGTGAATATGCTCTGCCAAATGATAAACTTAAGCAGTATATAGGTTTTGCCAATCAAAACCTGGGAGAGGTTTATTTTGAGAATGCCAATATTGATTTGGCAAAAAAATACTCCCTGTCGTCCTTAGATTACTTCGAAGATGAAGACAAGTTTGGCCCGTTGGTTACACTTACCGAGCTGCATCTCTTTGTGAATGATAAAGAACAAGCCCGAAAATACGGTGAATGGGCATTAGAGATTTATCCTCAAGTTCAAAAGAATGAGGAAAAGCTCAGAATTTTTGAATTAATGGCAGATTTGACCAGCACACAAGACGATCGGCCCAATGAGTATTTGACAAAAATGTTGATTGAGCAAAAGTCGATAAATCAAGACCTAAACTCCCTTGCCGATCTGAAAGACAAAGAAAACCTATTTCGCGTGGTTGACAGTTACTACAGAGAGCTTGAAGCCAATCAGCGTAAATCTGAATATAGGCAATGGATTATTACTGGGTGCGCAATCTTAATTACACTCATCGCAATAATAGCGCTCTACATCATGATAATGGATAAACGCAAGAATAAGGAGCTATCTGAGGACAGTTCATCTGACTTCAAGTACTATTAGGATTACATTCATTTAGAAAATAAAAGGCACTGGGCATCTTAGTTCCCTTACTTCTCTAGGCGGCTTTCGAGGATCACCCCAGTTAAAGCTAACCATTAGCGATATCTCATGTGCTCCACCGGCTTGTATTCCCAGTTGCGATAAGGTATAATCATAGCTATAACCCAGGCTCAGGTTCTTCTGTGTCACTCCAACCATGAAGATCAATGCCTCATTATTTGGGAAGTTCTCAAATTGTTTCACAGGAATACCTCGGTACCACAATCCAAATATTACTGGCTGCAACGTCAAATAGACACCCAAATCAAGTTGGTCAAACTCGCCTTGGGATTTATAATTGAAGGTTGGAGTAATGCTTCTTTCTCCACTGCTTCCACTTCCTCCACGACTCATGTTAAGCGGTATCTTGTACCCCCCGTGCAAAGAGAATCGACTGGGAAGTATACTTTCGCCACCAATCAGAGATTGATTAGGTTCCAGAATATTATGGAATGAAGCTCCCACCCATATATTGTTACTATATAGTATACCTCCGAACGCAAGGTCAAAGTAATTCACATTCAAACCTGTATTGAGGTCTTCAACTGTACCAGGATTAATAATACCCGTGGCATCCAATTGATCTCCAAAGACCAGCTTATCAAAATTGATGTCTCTAAGTGTATAAGAGGCCTGCATGGCCGGACGAAACGCCCATTTATAGTTAATAAAGGTCTGATAGGAATACTGAAGACCAATAGTTGTAGAGTTTAATCCTGCAAGCCCCTCCCGGTCATTCGTCACTATGAATCCCATGCTACTATTGTAGTCCTCAAAATTATAATCGAAGTAGGCAGAAAAAGTCTCAAAGCTCGCAGGTATAGAAGGCCATTGCTTACGATAGTTGACACCCGCACGCCCCTGCTGATTGATTCCCGCCAGGGCAGGATTGAGATAAAGTGGAGCTGCGTAGTACTGGGAAAACTGAGGGTCTTGAGCAAAAGTCTTGTTATGAAAAAACAAACTCAAAACAAGCCCCGCGACAATGGTCAATACAACTGTAAATGCTTTTCTGATCACGCTGTGCAAAATATGTATTATACGGTCAACTTGGAAAACAATGAAACAATATATAGCGCAATTGTAATGAAACTACGCCAATGTGCGTTGGGTTCTTATCACAGTTTATAACTTGCCAAAAAAGGGCATTTGTAGTAACTATGGAGCCAGATCAATTACAATTGGTAATCTGTTAACCCTTATCAGAATGGTAAACGAACCATGTAGACAAAAATTAGTTTTCGCACTCTTTTTTTTGAGTCTGTGCTGGGTTAATTCCAGCTTATGGGCACAGGGACAGAACCCCTTAATCGACAATCAATGGTATTTTGGCAATACCGCAGAAGCGTTGATTTTTGACAAGACCAATTTACCAGGTGTAGAAGTCAATATTGTCAATAATCAGGCAACACCATTCGGAATTGGTGGTAGTGCAGTTGCGGCAGACGAGGCTACCGGTGACCTTATCTTCTACTCTGATGGAGCTAATCTATACGACGCTACGCATACTTCTATGCTCGATGCTGGTATAATTCTCAACGGCAATCCTAATCTCAATAATGCGGCTGTGGCCTCACCTGCACCGGATACACCGGCCAGTTATTATTTATTCACCAATTCGGGAGTGACAGGAGTCAATGAAGTACAATACACTATCGTAAATAGTCAACTACAGGGTAATGCTACCAATCCCGGTCAGCCGCCATTGGGTGATGTTACTGCGATGATCAATCAGCCTACAGGCTTGGTGAACCCCTCAGATGCTATGATCGTAGTTCCTGGCCTTGGCAATGCCTATTGGTTGATCAACCAGGATGTAGCGAGTGGGCAGTTTCGTGTGATGACCATTGATGCCGGCAACTTCGGCAATATTCAGACCTTCAACTTCTTTAGTGCAAGTGTTCCGCCGTTTGAAGTAGCCAGCTTCGCCTACAATGAAGACTCTACGCTACTGGCAGTTTCTCCTAAAGAGCAAAACAGGAACATTATCATTCTCGATTTTGACCCCAGTTCTGGAAACTTAAGTTTCAACACTCAGATCCTCAACTCAGGCAATGCCGATGACGGGGGTACTACAGTGGCCGATGTGGCCTGGTCGGCTTCAGGTAAGAAGCTTTTCTTCAGTAGACGAGGCAGTGCTAGTGGCCAGCCTCCAACTGGCCAGGTCTATCAATTTGGGTTCGACACTATATCTGTAGCCAGCGCCGTGATTCCTTACACGGTCTTTAGAAGCTTGGGATTAAAGAGAGGACCAGACCAAAGAATCTATCATCTTTATCAGCTCACAGAGAGCTCTCCTATCGAACTGGGTAGGTTCAATTTTCCTGACAGTCTACTTGAAAATACCGAATACGACAGTTTGCCATTGGGTAATAGCAACCTCGGCGGCATACAGTTTCCAGAATTTGCGCCTGCATCTAATGACCCCTTTGACTTTGTCGATTTCAATATTACAGACTCAGTTAGCTGCGTCAACAATCAGGTGTTTTTCACTCCTGTGGTCAACCCCACCCCGCAAACCGTAACCTGGGACTTTGGAGATGGTGGCGGATCGGGCTCCTTTTCTCCTATCTATGGTTATGAAGCACCCTACACCGGCCCGGTCACTATGTCGGTATCACTCAACGGAAAATTTCGGAGTGTGCAAAAGAATGTATCCATCAATATGAACAGTCTAATGGCTGACTTAGGTAATGACACAACCATTTGCGTGGGAGAAGAATTGATTCTTGACCCGTTTGCCGATGCGGAAAACCCTCCACCACCGGGCACAACATTTTCGTGGAATACCGGAGAAACTACCTCCACGATCATGGCCAATTCGGATACGACCAAGACCTACTGGGTCTATGTAGAGAGCCCCGACGGCTGCCATAGTTTCGACGAGATAATAGTAACCGTCTATGGAGACCAAACGCAGGTACTCAACTACTGGTACTTTGGTCAAAACGCAGGGATAAATTTTACTCCTCAGGCTACCGCCCTGGATGATGGAGAAATGATCGCTCCCGAAAACTGCTCAACCGTTTCCGATAGGAATGGTGACCTGCTCTTCTATACCAATGGAAGCACCATATGGAACCGCGATCATGAGGTGATGGTCAACGGCACAGATATAGGCGGGGATAGTACTGTATCTAATGGTGCCATGATCGTACCCGTGTCAAGCGTAACTGCGGCAGGCGAACAAAGTGCTACTATATTCTATGTATTCACAGCTGATCGGGTCTATGGTGATTACTCTTATGATATGACCTACTCGATCGTAGATATAAGACTTGACTCTGCCAGAGGTGAGGTACTCATCAAAGACCAGCCGCTTTTTAGAAACAGCACAGAGCGAATGACGGCTTCAGGCTTTGGAAACGGCACAACCTGGATGGTCGGTCATGAATATGGCAACAATACCTTCCGAGCCTATCAGGTGGGCAACCAGGGTGTGGCCACTCCAACGATCACCTCCGAAGGGTCACAGCATTTCTATGATGACGAGCGCAAAGGGCGTGGCTATATGAAGCTGGCCAATGGCGAACTGGTGGGCGTGGCATTACCAGGAGATGACAACTTCCTTGAGATATTTGAATTTGACTCGATTGGAAGAGTGCGCAACGGTCTCACTATCGACATAGAAGAGCCCGGCCCATCAGTGATTTATGGGGTAGAGTTCTCTTCCGATGGCCGTAAGGTGTATGTTACCACAAATAATGGAAACTCGAAACTGATCCAATACAGTCTAGATAGTCTCGGAACTGAAGATCAGGAAGCAGATATTCAGGCAACAAAAAATGTGGTCTATGCCGGAGGAGAAGAGCTGGGCGCCATCCAAACAGGACCTGATCGACAGGTATATGTAGCAGTAGAAGGTTTACAATCTCTCGGTATCATCAATGGCCCAACAGCCGACAATCCGACCTTCAGCCCTACTGCCTTCCAACTTTTGGCCGGTACGAGCAGTTTACTTGGACTACCTAATTTTGTACAGATTGTCAGCAATCCCCCACAGTCGCCGGGCATTACCTTTGCCAACACCTGCTTCGGTCAGCCGGTGGAGTTTTTCGGCTCAGGCACATCTGACATTGATGAGTACGACTGGATATTTGGAGATGATCCGACGGCCTCATTTCCTGACAACCCGGATACACTCATGGTACAGAACCCGATCCGACCCTATGAAGATTTCGGAGAGTACACCGTGCAATTACGCGTTTACAACCGATGTGGGTACGACTCTGTGTTCGTAGATACGCTTGAGATTTTCACCAATCCGGATACGGTAATGCTTGAAAGTCCTCAGAACATTTGTGAGCAAGACTTTCTTGAGCTGGCTGCTTTCCCCACAGATACATCAATATATTCATACACCTGGTCAACCGGAGACACCTCCCGTGTTATTCAGGTGACTGAGGCTTCTTCTGTCTCCGTCTTCATCACGAATAGCGACGGATGCTCCTCTCCTCCCGCCACCATCAACGTTGCGGATCAGCGTCCAGACATTGAGCTGGGCCCCCCACTCGATGCATGCCAAAATGAAGAACTGGCCGACATTGACGGTAGTAATGGACTCGGTGGCCTCTCTTACACCTGGGAGATAAATGGAGAAGTGGTAGGTACAGATCGGTTTCAGTCCATCGAAACGGAAACTCCCGGACTCTACTCCTACAAACTGCGAGCATTTGATCCAATACTCAAGTGCGCAGCAACAGATAGTGTGGCCATTACAGTACTTGAAGAACCTACAGTTTCAGCGATTGAGACTTTCAATTCTTCCTGTGGCGTCAACAATGGTCGCATCCTATTTGAACTCGATGGCTCTGGTAACTTCACCTATGCCGTGACCGGACCGGTCAATGTTGCTCCTCGCACATTTAGCGGAATCAACCCTGTGACGATTGATAGTCTTGGAGCGGGCATTTACACGCTCTCGGTGACTAATACAGTGAGCGGCTGTACCAACATGCAGAATATCAACATTGAGGATATCGCCAGCTTTGATATTATTACCACTCAGTCAGGCATCTGTGGACTCGATATAGAGCTCAACGGCAATGTCGCTGATACGGTACTATTAACGCTATTGGACGAAAATGGTCAGGTAGTCACGAGTAGTGACGGCACCACCTATGATGGCTCCTTCCCTATTCCATCAAGCGACTTTATAGCTTCTGCGTTTAATGTAGGCGTAACCGACGGTGGCTCGTATAATATCTCAGTAAGGGAAGCCGGAGCACCTGGTTGTGTGCAAACGGATAGCTTAACCCTGATACCGCTTGAAGTAATCATCTCAGCCGAGCCCAACTGTAATGTCAATGGACTCATTCAATTGACGGCTGAAGCGTCCATCACAGAGGATGTCACCTTCCAATGGCAAGATTCGGATGGCAATATCATCTCTGGCGAATCAAGCGCGTTCCTTGATGTGACGGAGACCGGCACTTATATCGTCAATGTCACTGACGTGAATGGCAACTGCTCCACCTCAGACTTCATCGATGTACTAGTGGTGCCCATACCAGAGGAAGATTTATTGCTGGACAGTCAGGCATTGATCTGCTCTCTGGATCCTGACCCTGAGCGCGGAACTATCGAGTTAGACCCGGGCATATTCGACACTTATGAGTGGCGTCAAGATGGCGTTGAAGGCGTGATTTCAACCGAACGCTTGTTATTGGTATCGGAGGCTGGCAGTTTCGTTGTACAGCTTTTCAACGGTTCCACATGCGTGAATGACCGGATCGTCATTGAAGATGACTGCCGTCCAACGGTAATTGCGCCAAACGCTTTCACACCCAATCAAGACGGCACTAACGATACTTTCTCAGTATTCCCTAACGACTATGTGACTGATTACGCCATATTCATTTTCGATAGATGGGGAGAGATGGTATTCCAGTCGGATGATCAAAATTTTCAGTGGGATGGTGTCTACAGAGGTCAGCTACTCCCTACCGGAACCTATGCCTACAAGATGGTATTCCGCAGCTCGCTGGATGCAAGTCAGTCAGTCATCGAGCAGTATGGTGGAGTGACCCTGCTTAAATAGTATTAACATAACCTGGTCAGGATCGTTCTTCAGGTATGGCCTACTTTGAAGACCTCTATCAGCGTCTGTTTAGCAAGCAGCAAAAGCAACCTCAGCTCAGCCATGAGGTTATTAAGCGAAGCGACAAGTATACCGACGGCTACCGCCAATGGTGCCAACAGGATCAACTCCCGGACTACTTGGATAAATATCAAAAGGGGTACCACTACAAGAAACTGAAGATTCAAAGTAGCTATGATGTTCACCTCTTCTCTTCTAGTATGGCCAATGGTTTCGCTTTATCCTACAACGTGGAAATTTCACCCATAGAATTTCAATATTTATTCGATTATCTGGCGGAAAGAGTGCTGACCTTACCCTACAAGCAGGCCAACTCAGACGTGATGATCTCCGAAAAAGGCGAAATCATCGAGACCAAAGAAAAGCATTACCTCAAGCCAGTCTCAGGAAATTATACTTCGAAAGTAGAGCAACATTATGGTAATGTCTTGATAGAGTATGTCCGAATAGACGACAGCCCCTCCTACATTAAGGTGATGGCAACCACATATAATGATCAGTTGTATGACGAACCGCTGAGTTTTGATGAACTCCTGGACTACTTGTTTGCATTTGCCAGCGACTCCAGCTCTTAAGTCTCCGTACTGATCCAGTGCACTTTTATTAAATTAGTCCTATGAAAAAATGGCTCGTCATACTCGGTATTGAATTCCTCCTGTTGCTTGCATTTATTACCACCAATTACGCACGCACAGAAGCACTTCCCACTAGCCTCAGAGTTACGGTTATTGACAATCTAGGCAATTTCGTACAAGGTGCTCAGGTGATTATCTATTCCAGTCAGGAAGACTACAATGGTGATGAAAACCCAGTTGCTGGTCCGCTGATCACAGATAAGAAAGGTAGAGTTACATTCAAGAACCTGACTTCTCAATCTTATTTCGTGGATGCGCGCTTTGGCGACAAGACCAATATTGGTGAAGGTGTCAAAACCGCCCCTCTTCAGGAAGGTCGTATCAACAAAGTCAATACGGTCATCCTGTGATCAATAGAGATGATTTCAGTGAAGCACTAGCAGCATATAAGCCATTAGATTCTAGAGAAGCAGGTTTTGTGCCTCGATTTAAGGAACTACTCAGGTACCCCAATTGCTACGAGCGGTCCTTGCTTTCCGGGCATCTGACAGCATCATGCTGGGTACTCAATCACGACCATTCACAAGTGCTGATGCTTCATCACGCGAAGCTCAATAAATGGCTACAGCCGGGTGGTCATGCCGATGGTGATGAAAATCTGCTAAGGGTCGCGCAGAAAGAACTCGATGAGGAAACAGGATTGACAGATTATGAACTTATTAGCGAGTCAATTTTTGATCTGGATATTCATGATATCCCTGAACGCAAAGGTGTTCCGCCCCATCAGCACTATGATGTACGGTTTGCATTTCGGGCTAGTCTATCATCATCAATCACCAAAAATCACGAATCAAATGCTTTGGAATGGGTAGACCTGGCCAAAGTCCCTGATGAACCATCTCTTCAAAGAATGGTAACTAAGACAAGCCTATTGACTTGATTGCAGGCTTAGTAATCAAGGAGTGCCGCATGATCCTTGCCCATCTCGGCGAATCGCTGTATTACTTTAGCCACAAATGAGTCATCAATCATTTGCTTAATCTCAGCCTCACCTGACACATCAAACTCGCTGAATTTGTAGGTCTGCTCCAGCATCCCGCGCTCAAATTTTACCAGGTATTTATTGTTCCAGTGGAAAGTTGTGATCTTGACTTCCGGGTGCTCTATTTCGCCGATTACGCGCATATTATTTCATTTGTGATACAAAAATTATTCGGATTATTGGTTGGAATCGCGTCTTTTATCCTTAACATTTGTATCATTATTAATTTTAATTCCTTATTTAATGCAAACAGGCAAAGTTAAGTTCTTTAATGAGTCAAAGGGTTATGGCTTCATTAAAGACGATGATTCCGATCAAGAATATTTCGTTCATGTATCGGGTTTGATTGATGAGATCAAGCAGAATGACTCAGTGACCTTCGAAGTAAAAGAGGGTAAAAAAGGTTTAAATGCAATTAATGTGAAAATCGCGTAATTGATAATAGATCTTACCAGAACAAAAAAAGGCCTCCACGTGAGGCCTTTTTTGTTTAGCGCTTCCTCCGAGGCATTCAAGCAATTTTCACGATTGTGAATTAACAGAATATTGATATCTTCCGCTCTTAACCAGTAATCCATTTGACAAGTATCGATTTCAATACACTCCTTATAAAGCGCCTTAAGAATAAGGACGTTACTGCTCTCGACTACCTCTATGACCATTACTCGGAAGCGCTCTACGGTATAATACACCGAACGGTTAATCACAAAGAAATTGCCGAGGAGACACTTCATGATGTATTTATTCGCATCTGGGATCAAATCGACGCATATGACACTAGCAAGGGCACTTTGTTTACCTGGATGTATCGCATCGCGCGCAACAAAGCTATTGATGCTCGACGTTCCAGAGATTTTAAGGCAGGAGAAAAATCCAAAGACATTGATGAGTACGTAGATATATTCGAGACATCAGAAAAGAGAGAAGACTATATCGGATTATCGAAAGTACTTGATGCTATCGGAGAGATGTGCAAGAAATTAATTCAACTCAATTTCTTCATGGGGTACTCTCACGCTGAGATCAGTGAAAAGGAAGATATGGCATTGGGCACGGTAAAAACAAGGTTGAGAAATTGTCTCAAGGATATTAAGAAGGAACTGAAAAGCGATTTTGAATAAGCAAGAGTTATTATCGGAAGGATATCTGACTGCATACATCACAGGTGAAGTCAGCGCAGAGGAATCGGAGCAGATTGAAGCTTTGATCGCTACCGAAAATGACGTCCGTGCCGAATATCTTGAGCTTCAAAAAACGCTGGAACTCCTTGCGTTCAGGCAAGCCGTGGCTCCCCCCACCTCTGTCAAGCAATTGGCGATGCAAGATGAGAAGGTGATAAAGAATGCCAACTTTGCCGACAATAGCGTAAAGCTTCAAACCTCACGGTTCATGATGGCGGCTAGTGTCACGCTAGCACTTATTTCTGCAATCGCAGCACTCTATTTCTACAATCAATGGCAGAGTACCGACTATCGGTTGGCGCAGTTAACTGCCCGGAACATTGAGCTAGCTGAAAATTATAATCTGGTCAATCAAGAGCTCACCAACATCAGGCAAGACTTAGCAGTAATCATAAGCCCGGAATTCCAAAGGATCATTCTGCAGGGTACAGAAAACGCACAAGATGCCAAGGCAGTAGTTTACTGGAATCCAACTCAGGAGGAGCTCTTTCTCAACTCCTCTAATATGATCAGTTTAACCCAAGATCAACAATACCAACTATGGGCGCTCGTAGATGGAGTACCCATTGATGCCGGTGTGTTTGATGCCAGCAGTGGCACATTCCAAATCATGAAGGGAATAGGTGCGGCAGATGCCTTTGCAGTCACTATCGAAAAGGCTGGCGGTGCTGAGAGCCCAACTCTCTCTACCATGCAGGTATACGGAGAAGTAATAGGATAATATCCTTCCCATCCACGCTATTTGTCTGCAAACCCCATTTTTGCATTATTTATATAATTTTTTGACATTTTTTAATCTAATCAAAATCCAGTGGGTCATGATGCTTCGTATATAGGGAAATCGAATGTTTTAACGAATGAAGATAATCATGAGAAAAGTTGAATTAAAAAGTCTATTAAGAATAATACCAATGCTAATACTGAGCCTTGGGTTTATGGGTCTGGTTTCATGTGGGGATGATGATGATCAAATGCCTACACCTGGAGCCGGGGAAACAGGAATGAGTCAAAGCTTTGACCTTAGTGCAGTTGGCGCTAGTGGCGCCAATGGTACCGTTACTTTTGCTGAACTCGATGACAGTAGCGTCAAAATCACGGTCAGTTTGACTGGTACAACCGCTGGAGCTTCTCATCCTGCTCACATACATGACAATACTGCTGCCGAAGGTGGCGGAATTGCCGTATCGCTGGAACCAATCGATGGCTCATCAGGAATGAGCGAAACCATCGTGTCGGCAAAAGATGACGGATCGCCGATAGGCTATGCTGATCTTATTGCATATGACGGATATGTCAACGTACACCTGAGTGCAGATGATCTGGCCACTTTAGTAGCACAGGGAGATATTGGACAAAACGATCTCACTGGAATGTCAATGTCTTACGACCTGGGAGAAGTAGCTGTCGCCGGTATCAGTGGTTCGGTGACCTTGTATGAAAGAGTGAACAGCGAAACACTCGCTACCATTGCGCTAGATA
>CAYGOT010000002.1:113017-137609 GCA_964351595.1 uncultured Roseivirgaceae bacterium
CAAACATCGCTGCTCTGGATGACGGTACGGCCATTACCTACAGCGAGCTGCTGGATTTTGATGGATATGTCAATGTACACCTGAGTATAGATGATCTGGCTACTTTGGTAGCACAGGGAGATATTGGACAAAACGATCTCACTGGATTGTCAATGTCATATGATCTGGGAGAAGTAGCAGTTGCCGGTATTAGCGGATCAGTGACCTTGTATGAAAGAGTGAACAGCGAAACACTCGCTACCATTGCGCTAGATAATACACCCGACGGAGGATCTCATCCTGCACATATCCATTTTAATACTGCAGCAGAAGGCGGTGGAATAGCTGTCTCATTTACTAGTGTGGATGGTGCAACGGGCATGAGCAAAACAAACATCGCTGCTCTGGATGATGGTACAGCCATCACCTATAGCGAGTTGCTGGGCTTTGACGGATATGTCAATGTACACCTGAGTGTTGATGATCTGGCTACATTGGTAGCCCAGGGAGACATTGGACAAAACGACCTCACTGGAATGTCAATGTCATTTGATCTTGGAGCGGTAGACATAGCCGGCGTAAGTGGCAATGCCACATTTGAGGAAAGGATTAACGGAGAAACTTTGGTAACTATATCATTGTCTGGAATCTCATTTTTGGGTGATCATCCTACCCACATACACGCTGGTGCTGTAGCAGATGCTCCTGGTGATATATTGATTTCTCTCAGCACCGTGAATGATCAAGGTGTGAGCAAGACGAATGTAACAGCCAATGACACGGGAGATACGATAACGTATACTGACCTGGTGGCCATCGATGGGTACATCAATGTGCACAACAGTGCCGCTGACCTGGCCACATTAGTAGCCCAGGGAAATGTAGGAATCAATGCACAGTAAAAATATTTCCCAATAAGAAATCCAATAGGACATTTTACTTCGTAAGTAAGGAAAGTTGAATTTCCATAGCTGGTTGGGGCGTCACAGAGAGATCTGTGGCGCCTTTTTTATTATCACGTAACCATTCAATAATCACCTGTAATGACCCATTACCAAAGGTGATTGGTGTATTTTCAAAACTTCTTTGCACGTATCTATTTTACGGCCCAAGCAACGACCGGCATCAACGCGAAAAACCTACCTCCGACCCCAATCACCTCCATCAAAGGAATAGCTTTCCTGGTGGTTGCGGCGTGCACAATTCACCCCATGATTAATGGAGCGATTGCCATGGTCATGGGATTCATCGCATCTTACTTCTTAGGGCACCCTCTCGCCAGAGCCAACAGTAAAGTCATCTCTCAGCTTCTCAAAACTGCGGTAGTTGGGTTAGGCTTTGGGATGAACCTCCAGGAAACATTAGCCGCTGGCCAGGACGGTATCGGACTCACCGCTTGCTTCATCGCATTTACATTAGGAATCGCCATGGCCTTAAGCTGGCTCCTTAAACTGCCACCCAAGCTGTCCTATTTGCTAGGCACTGGCACAGCTATTTGCGGAGGTAGCGCGATCGCTACGGTCTCACCGATCATCTCAGCAACAGAAAAGGACATCAGTGTCTCCATTGGGGTTGTATTTCTACTTAACTCAATCGCGTTGATCATTTTTCCCCTAATTGGACAATGGCTCGACCTGAGCCAATACCAGTTCGGTATGTGGGCCGCTATCGCCATTCATGACACCAGCTCCGTAGTAGGCGCGGCTAGTGCTTATGGAGATGAGGCCCTTAGGGTAGCCACTACCGTAAAAATGGTACGCGCGCTGTGGATCATTCCGGTAGCCGTGCTCTCGATTTTCCTGTTTCGAAGTAAGAAGATGGGTTTTCAAATCCCATGGTTCATTCTACTCTTCATTACCGTCATTGTAGCGAAAGATTACTTACCCTTGGAGCAGGGGGTTATCCATACTGTGGTGAGTAGCTCCAAAGCCATGATGGTGTTGGCGCTCTTTTTTGTCGGGTCGAGCCTACCGGGAATCAACCTCCAGTCGCTTGGTAAGCGTGCCTTGGTACTGGGTGTGGCCTTGTGGGTATTGGTTTCCGTGAGTTCTTTGTTACTTATAATGTTATGAAAGAACCTCCCTCATAATCTAACTGATATTAGGAGTAGGTTGTCAAAAACTATTTCGATTTCCAAAAATTATAAAAGGGCATGCCTTCAATTCGAGATTCAAATTCTACATCACGGTCTGCGAAACTTGATTTTGATTCTTCATGGGTATTCATTTTGTAAACAGATTCGAGGCTTCTGACTAGGACATCATTAGAATCAAAGTAAAGCCGTTTTTCAACAGTCACTGGTTCTTCCGCCTGAAAAGTGTTCATCTTCCAGAAGATAAAATAAAGTTTATTAGTTGTCCCGAAATAGTAATCAACGGAAATATACCAATCGCCAGAAAAAGCGTAATTATCATAATTCACAAATGTCCCCAATTCATCATCCTCTATTACACTGACCATTTCGTATAGGAATTTTTCCTCAGTGTTGATTTCATTAGAGTACCATGATTCTTCTCCATAATTTTCACCCCAAGCATAATGATATAACTTTTTTGAGTTCTCTAGTTCATGCTTGATAATAGGCTGCCAATTCTTAAAGTTCTCTCGGATTTCAAGAATTGTTTCATCTTGACCGTAAGAAATTAAGCTTATTATGATAAATGTTAACGAAAGGAATACTGACTTCATGCTACTTTTTCATAAACTAATCCAAATCTATATGATTAGAGGATTTACTATTTGCTTTGAGAAACTTAACCTTGTCCAACAGGACTACCACCTCATCTTCATTACCCACAAACTTGATGTAAAGGTCATGCTTACCACTAGTCTGCTTGAGATTCAGGGCTTTACTCGCGCTAGCAAAGCTATCCCCAACAGGTGCGATCTCAGCTGATCCTATCACCTCGCCTTCCGGATCATCCAGTAAAACTTCGATTCTACCTCCATTAGTCAAGGCTGATCCACTTATCATATAAAGCTCAATATCACCGATTTCTGATAAGTCGATATCCTCAAATCCAATATACTTGCCTGCTGCACCATCGATGACTACTACCTCATCACTCAAAGCCGGATAATCCACTGGCGTCAATTTTGAAGTGGTGATATTGTTGGAAAGCTGATAAGTCTCGCACTCAATAATTGGCGATCTCAGGATCAACGTTGACTGAGCGGTAGTGCTCGGCATGTATCCACTCCCGCGATCGGTGTAGCTTGCCGTCAGCACAAAACTCCCCTTCTCTTCTGAGCTCGATTGTGTGGTATAGCTACCTGCTACGCTCAATCTCTCTGTTGTCGATTCTTGTTCTTCCGATAGGGAGAGAATATAGCTGACCATCTTGCGCGTATCTGCAGATGACAGTTGCGGGTGAGCGGCCATGGCCTGGTCTCCCCATACTCCAGCACCCCCATTGATGATTTTCGCCACGAGATAATCGGTAGCACCCTCATCATCTCTGTACTTCTGCGCTACTTGTAAATAACTGGGCCCTATCGATTTTACTTTTTCCTGATGACAGGCGCTACAGTCGCTTTCCGCCATGAGTCCCTTACCAGAAAGCACCGCGGATTGAGCAGCCAGCTCCTGATGGCCCTGTGCTATCTCTGTGATATCCGCACCATTCTCGAGGTATTCAATGGATACATTGACTAAGCCAGGATCAATTGATCCATCGGTGGTCGTACCGTCCTCATCGTCGGTCACCACCACTTCATATCGCAGCTGTCCCTCATTCCAGAAAAAGGTCTTGTTCCCACTTATTTCCCAGGTAATTGCAGGTTTGCTATTGCCCACTCTGATATGAATCTGGTCAGTTGATTTCATTCCTGCCGCGTCCGTCACCACTAACTTTACATTGTAGTACCCTGCCTCAGTAAAAGTGAAGCTTGGGCTTTCCTCATTCGAGAACTCATCCTTTGTAAACTGCCAGGAATACTTAAGTTCGGAAGATTCGAGATCGCCGGACCCCTCGGAAGAGAACTGTACTGTCATTGGCAAGCCGCCTTCAGTCTGATCCGCCTTCGCCTTAGCTACAGGCCTGCTATTCCCTCCATTAAACTCCACCTTGACGAGCCGCGCATCTGTATTCTTGCTAAACCAGATCGTACCGTATTCCAGAAAATAGATCTCACCATTTGGCGAGAATAAAAAATCAATGACATTGTTGAGCTCCATCCCATCCAGAAATGGCTCCATGTACTCATAGTCTCCTTCCTCGCTCATAGTCACTGCCTTCATCCAGCCACGCATCCAGTCGTAGATAATGAGTTTCTCATCATAGTACTCAGGCAGCTTGTTTGGGCTACTACCGTAATCATCGGCATAGTACACTCCAGCAGCCATTGCATTGCGTCCACCATCTCCTACCGTAGGAAACTCTTCTGACCGATCGTAGGGATACCATATGTAAGCGGGCTGAGCCGGTGGCAATTGTTCCATACCCGTATTATTCGGAGAATCGTTGACAGGTGCTGATGCATCAAATGCAGCTCCTGACTGTCTGGAGGTAAAATTAAAATCTCTATAAGGTTTATTGTTGCCGTTGAAATAAGGCCAGCCAAAGTACCCGGGCTGCCGTGCCTGATTGACCTCATCATGGCCTTTGGGCCCTCTCAGTTCCGAGGAAGTACCTGCATCCGGGCCTACATCACCCCAGTAGAGATATCCCGTATGATCATCAAAGGCATATCGAAACGGATTGCGGCAACCCATCACATAGATCTCCGGTCGACCTAACTCTTCATCAACAAACAGATTGCCATCAGGAATCGTGTAGGTGCCATCTGGTTGAGGGGTGATCCTAAGGATTTTACCTCTCAGGTCATTCGTGTTTGAGGACGACTTCTGGGCATCCCAGGCTGACCGGTTGATTCGTTCATCAATCGGTCCATAGCCATCCGACTCAAAGGGATTGGTATTGTCTCCCAGTGAGATGAAAAGATTGCCTGATTGGTCAAACTCTATCGAACCTGCAGAATGACAGCATTCTTCTCGCTGCACCGGAATGTCAAGTAGCACTTTTTCTGATTCCGGTAGGAAGGCTCCTCCATAGTAAGTGAACCGCGAGACGCGCTGAATCTCCTCATCACCTATCGGCGAATAAAAGAGGTAGATCCAATTGTTGAAAGCAAAATCAGGATCAACGGCTAGTCCCAGCAGCCCATCTTCATGGACAGTATGGACTGGGAAAGTAGTGATAAGATCAATCTCTCCGGAAGTGTGGTCATACCTCTTGATCTGTCCCTTGCGCTGAATAAACAAAATGTCACCATTGGGAAGCAAATCCATCTCCATCGGCTCTTCAAAATCACTTCCAAGCACCACTTTGGTAAACCGCTCCGGCTCTGGCATCACAGTGGGACGGCTGTAGTCGATATCGTACCGCTCCCCCATAGCATACTGCAATCCACCTGCGAGTAATTTTACAAAGTCGACATCTTGAAAGGTATCTGCGGTATGTCCGAGTCCGGTATAAAAAGACCTGCCACCATCAAAATCGTGATACCATGTGATCGGGTGATAGTCACCATTCTCACCGCCTTCATAGCTCGATTCATCAAGCGAGATCAATACATTCACATCATGATTAAGGTTTTTATAGTTATACCATTCGTCTTCGCGCTCCCAGGTTTCCGGTAGGTGGGCTACCGCGAAATGTTCTGAAGACCTTACCTGCATCTTCGCTTTCCTTATATTGGGATTGTTGGGGTGGCTCTTAAAATAAGCACCGACTAACCGCCCATACCATGGCCAATCATACTCTGTATCGGCAGCAGCATGAATGCCGACAAATCCACCACCTGCTTGAATATATCGTTGAAATTGCACCTGCTGGCCGGCATCAAGCACATCCAGGGTAGTACTAAGGAAGACTACCGCCCTGTACTGCAACAGGTTACGTTCGGTGAATAATGATGCGTCTTCCGTGGTGTCAACCTCAAAGCCTTGCTCTTCTCCAATCTTCTTAAGCGCAGCTTGGCCAGCTGGAATGGAAGCATGCCGATAACCCATGGTCTTAGAGAAGACAAGCACTTTGGCTGGTGGCTCTTCCTCTGGTGAACAAGCAAAGGTGAGGGTCAGAAAACAGACTGGTATCAAAAGGAACAAAAGGGGGTGCTTCATAGGGTTGGTTTAATCCAGGATGAGTGGACTTGGTGGCCACATGATTTTCTTTCGAAAATAGGGAATTGGACTGAATGGCTCAATAAAGGTCGAGACTAATAGTCCCTGGCGTCTATAGGAGGTGGATATCGGTGGAATAGCCGCGCTGGCAGATCAATTTAGCTTTTCGCAAAATCCGTGTAGATTGAGAAATGCTTTCTCTGATAACTTTTGTCGGATTTACCGCCTTTGTTGCTGCGTATGCCACTTACAAGTTAAGGAAACAAAACCTTGAAACTCAGGAAGGCTATTTTCTGGGAGGCAGAAGCCTAACGGGAATAGTAATCGCCGGATCAATGCTCCTCACCAATATCTCCTCAGAGCATCTCATAGGAATGAATGGAGCTGCGTACAGGTATGGCGCCATCATCGTAGCGTGGGAGGTGACCTCTGCTATTGCGCTAGTGATTGGGGCCTTATACTTTATTCCCAGATATCTGAAAATGGGCCTTACCACCATTCCTGAGTTTCTGGAAAGTAGGTTTGACGGTGTAACCCGAACGCTGATCGCACTACTTCTCATAATCTCCTTTATAGTCACCTTGCTGCCGATCGTGCTATACACGGGAGCGCTGAATATCGAATCCATTTTCAATATCTCAGAGCAACTAAATATTTCAACACAAGAAGGCATTTGGTTGACGATCATTATCGTGGGCGTCATTGGTGCGGTGTATGCCATTTTTGGAGGGCTTAAAATGGTGGCATATACGGACACCATCAATGGATACGGCCTTTTGCTAGTTGGATTACTCGTGCCTATCCTGGCGTTGCTGGATATCGGTGATGGCAACCTGGCAGATGGGTGGATGAAAGTCTTTGACAATAACCCCGGCAAGTTCAATGTCATTAGTGACGAGCCTTCCATTGGCGAGGGCGCCAGAGACTCCATATTGCCCTTTAGCGTCTTGTTTACGGGCCTGATCATTAATCAGCTCTATTTCTGGACCATGCATCAGTCCATAATACAGCGAGCGCTCGGGGCAGTGAGCCTCGCAGAGGCACAAAAGGGTTTGCTCTATACCGGCGTATTGAAGATTCTGATCCCATTGGTGATTGTACTTCCAGGGATTATCGGGTTCTACTACTTTGGTGATGCGCACTATGCAACGCAAGACAATATTTACCCACTGCTTGTGAAGCGTGTGATGCCGGTGTGGATGACAGGATTCTTTGTCGCCGTGGTTATGGGGGCGATTCTCAGCACTTTCAATAGCGCGCTCAATAGCGCCGCTACCGTTTTTAGTTTGGGTATCTATCAGCGATATATCAATCGCAAGGCCTCTGAGAGCAGGTTGGTGAAGATCGGCAAATGGACATCCGCTATTTTGGCCATTGTGGCAATATCAGTTGCCCCATTTGTCGCCAATGCTCCGGAGGGTTTATATCAACTACTACAACAGCTCAACGGAATTTTCTTTGTCCCCATGGCGTCCGTGGTGATCGCTGGCTTTTTCTTCCCAAAAGTCTCAGCCATGGGCGCTAAAGTCGGCTTGGTATTCGGTTTATTATTCTATATCACCACCTACTACTTACTGGAACTAGATATCCATTTCGTTCATATTTGGGGAATAGAGTTTGTGCTCAACATTGCGGTGATGCACTTAGTATCCATGAAGTATCCGGTTACTCAGGTGTTTCGAATTACAGATGTAGGCAAGATATCAAGTCAACCTTACAAGTATGCCGTTCCTCTTGGCTGGATATTGGTGATTGTGACAATTCTTATTTATTTATTTTTAGGGAATATTGGATAGCACTATGGAAGCGAACGTAGAAAAAAAGGAGTTTCGGAATTATGATCAGTCAGATGTGACTGCCGCTGTGCGAGAACACTACCGCAAAATGCGACTCAATCAAACCTACGATTATGTAGGGCGCATGAAAAAGAAGTATTTGAGCTATGACAAGCCGATGAGTCTCTGGGATGCTATGAAGAAGCTCAACGCGCTGATTGATGTAAGTGATCCAGACTTAAACCTGCCCAATGTGCAACACCTCATCCAATCTGCGGAAGCATTGCGGGAAGATAACAGACCTGACTGGATGCAGCTTGTCGGATTGATCCACGATCTTGGCAAGGTTATGTATCTCTGGGGATCTGATGAGGATGGTACGAGCCAGGCCGAGCAGTGGGGGCTCGTTGGCGATGTGTTTGTAGTTGGGTGTAAGCTCCCTGACTCCTGCGTTTATCCTGAGTTTAACAGCCTCAATCCAGATATGAGCGACAGGCGGTACAACACTGACTTTGGTGTTTATAGCGAAGGTTGCGGGCTTGACAATCTACAGCTCGCCTGGGGCCATGATGAGTACCTCTACCAGGTACTTAAGCATCATGAGCGCAATACCCTACCGGAAGCTGGCATGGTGATGATCCGGTACCATTCCTTCTATCCATGGCACAATGGTGGAAGCTATGGTCAATTTGAGTCGAGCAAAGATGCCAGGTATAAAGAGTGGATTCTGGACTTCAACCAATACGATCTGTATTCAAAATCTCCGAAAATCTACGATCTGGATGAGGTGAAAGACTACTACTTACCTATCGCAGAAAAGTACCTTGGAGAAGGACCTATCTATTGGTAGCAAACTCTCAACTTCAAACCAACGCAATAGCCATGAATAAGATAACCATTACACTCCTCCTTTGCCTGGTATCCCATATCCATTTTGGTCAGACGATAAGTGAGATCAATGAGCAAACCAACGATTTCATTAAGACCCTATCGGAAAGTCAGCTAACGCAAATCATGTTGGAATTCGAAAGTGAGGATCGTACAAAATGGACCAATCTGCCCATCGGACTGGCTGAAAGACCAGGAATACAGTACGGAGAACTGTCTGAAGAAAGTCGGAGAGCTTTTCATCGGGTTCTCACGACGCTCTTAAGCTCACAGGGATACCTAAAGATAACCAGCATCATGAGACTAGATGATATCCTCAACGAGGTTTATGCTAGTTGGCATGCTGATAAGAAGATACCGGATGCTGGCTATGAAGAAATCAAAAGACTTGAATGGGATTTTGAGAACTACTTCATCACTATCTGGGGTAAACCAGCTTCTCCCGAACCCTGGGGTTTGAAGCTAGAAGGGCATCATATTTCGCTCAATTTATCCATGAGTGATAAATCATATTCCATGACACCCATGTTCTTTGGTACAGACCCTTCAGAAGTAGTGATCACCAAGTTTGCAGGATTGCGGGTACTGAGTAATGAAGAAGATTTAGGATTCAAGTTTCTTCATTCATTAAGAATCGATCAAAGGGATCAGGCAACTGTAAGCACAGAGACCCCAAGAGACATACTAACCAATCCGGAAAGTCCACAGCGTATTGATGAGTACGATGGAATCTCTGGTGATCAATTGACCGCCAAGCAGAAGTATTATCTTGAAAAACTGATACTTGAATACATCAATAATCTCGAATTTGAAAAGGCCCATCCTTATGAGGATGCCTTTCTCACTTCCGACTACAGCCAAATCTATTTTGCCTGGAGAGGAAGTCATCAGCAAGGGGAGCCACATTACTATCAGATCAACTCACCTGATTTCATGATCGAATATGACAATATAGGATTTCAAGGTTCAGCCGATCACATCCATACTATTTGGCGAGAGAAAGGGAACGACTTTGGAGAAGATCTGTTGAGGCAGCATTATGCCTCACATCCTCATAACCAGTAGGGATTAAGCCACCCTACTTGCCTTAAGTATCAAGCCCGGCTCTTCGAAGGTCAATTCATTTGCCAGGTTATCTACCATCTCAAACCGGATCGAAAGTGACGGAGCGGCATAAGCGCCGAAGGAGCCATCCTCCTTGAGATATATGCCCGTGCCAAATGTTCCTTTGCGGCCAAAGTTTAATGTCTTGCGCATGTTTAGAGAAGCAAAGAATATGTCACGCTCACCATCACCAAAGCGATATTCTCCTATATGCTGTCCCATTTGGTCCTCAGTCAAATCAATACTGTTTGGCATTATATCAGCATCGCCCAATTCTTCCAGATAACCGATGACCTTTTCTACTTTGCTCCGCTCGGTCTCAGTCATGGTATCCATCCTCAGTCCGACTCTGGCATGTTGCAGCAAGGTAATCCCATGTGGCCCACTAATAGATTGCACTCCCGGGGTAGCCTCTACCATTGCCTTGACTACTTCCAGCTCACCGAGCATCGCATAGGTAAATATGTCTGGCCGTGCACCATACTCCATCAGTAGCTGTGCTATATCTCTTCGACCGACATGAGATGCAGCACCCAAGGCCGACTCCCAGTCACCAAATCCCCAATCCCAGGTAGCTCGGGCGAGCTCCGGACGCTTGCTTACGAGCTCTTTTACCCTTTCAAAATTAGAATGCGACTTGCCTACCACCTCTGAGACCGTCTCATCGTCAATGGCCGGGTAGCGATAAAATAGTTCCCCCGGGTCTTGGGACACTGCTGAGGTACCTATCCTCTTGGGGTGAGCAAATAGAAGGTTGGGCGTAGAGACGGCTAGCGCACCTAGCAAGGTGCTTTTGACTAAGGTTCTTCTTGAGAAATCTGTGTTGTTCATCATTTTGAGTTTTTGCGGAGATAAGGTTCGATATCGAAAGGCTGATAAGAGCGACCCACTTTGAGCCTTTGCCCACCTTTCATTAACAGAAATTCGTCGCGCTGTTCACGCTCTTTACCGATGATATGATGCCTATTGACGAGATATTTTCTATGAATTCTGATGAAGTCAGGCTCTAATTCATCAGCCATCTTTTCCAAGGTGGATCGCTTGACGAGCTGAGAGTCATCTGTATACAGCTTTAGGTAATGATCATCTGCCTCTATCCATCGGATCATCTCCGAAGGGATGGTGACTGACTTCCGCCCAATACTCCCTTTGACGAGCTTGCCCACCTTTTTCTGATAAGTGAAATAAATGTAAACACAAGCTCCCACCACAAGTAGGATGTGAAAAAGTGCCTCCCTACCGAAATACTGCCTGGCGTACTGGATGTTGAAGAAGTCATCGAAGAATCCCAGGGTGTACATGAGCAATCCTGAGCATAGGTAAAAAGCCAGGATCGAGAATATGGTGATTGCGGTAGCACTCAGACCATAGTACCTCGGATAGCTAGCAAGAGACTGTCTGGCGATCTGCAAAATGGTCGGTAGAAATGCCAGAAAAAGCACTAGCGAGATCAGTAAATAGGTGATCGAACGCCAGGGGCTGTAGGTCTCGCTCATGCCATAGCGGATGACATTTTGTATCATGGCTATCACGAAAACTACCGCAAGGAATAGTGCAGCAAGGAGGAAGAATTTCCGCTCTCTTTTTACCCAGTCCTGTTGATATCCCATGATCATAAGTTAGCGTTTTTTGTTTGATCCAATGAACCGGAGACTTCCAACTCATGAATTCAAAGAACGGAACAATGTCGATCGCAGGGGAGCTTTAGACACCTGATTTCGTGAATGGGATGCAGCATGTCGTGAAAAGACCTAATTTGGTTGACTATCCGTTATTATCTTTTTACTCATATAAGCTAAAACCCAGTGAACGCTAAGGAACGAATACAAAAAATCCTTTGGATAACAGTCGCATGGACGGTGGTTTCCATTTATCAGTTTTTCGTAGGATTGGGATCTGTACTTGAGGTAGCCAACTCTGAACTCAAATACGATATTTATATACTTTTTCGTGGCAGCTTGCTTACCGGAGTTATTGCTGGACTTGTGGGTGGAACTGTACTCACACTAGTATGGGAAAAGTGGCTTAGAACTCAACCTTATGGCTGGACGCTTCGCAGCATATTCATTACCTACTGTATCATTTTTATTATCGTTTCTGTTCCCACCAGCGTGTACTTCAATCTGAGTTATCTGGGCACTGGTCTATGGGATCAGCGACTTTGGGCGGCAGTACTTAGGGCCCATGTCAACCCTACGATACTTATTCCCTTTGTGTTTTGGTTGACAGTAGTTATGAGTACCATGATCGTCTTTCTGGTCAATGACAAATATGGCCCTGGTGTCTTAAGAAATTTCCTTCTTGGAAAGTATTTCCACCCATCTAGAGAAGAGCGGATATTCATGTTTTTGGACTTACGATCTTCCACTACCATAGCTGAGCGTCTTGGGGAGGGGAAGTATTTCGAGTTTTTAAGAGAAGTGGTCAAAATCTCAACCACCAGTATTTTGAAGCACCAAGGTGAGATCTACCAGTACGTAGGTGACGAAATCGTCATCAGCTGGCCTATGAAAGCAGGCGTATCTGAGATGAACTGTATCAACTGTTTTTTTGACATTCAAAAAGATCTCAGGGTCCGACAGGCTTACTTTGAAGAAAACTTTGGCGTGCAGCCTGAGTTCAAAGCGGGACTCCATTATGGTAATGTCATGGCCGGAGAGATCGGTGTGGTGAAACGAGATATTGCCTATACAGGAGATGTGCTCAACACTACTGCAAGGATCCAAAGTAAATGCAATGAACTCGGCGTAGATATTCTGTTGTCAAAATCACTAGTAGATCGCATACAAACTTCTATTGGTGATATCAAAGCACAAGAACTTGGAACGATAGAACTAAGAGGCAAAAAACAAAAAGTGCACTTGTGTACTTTAGCAAGCTAGTACGCCAACCGATCAAAATAGTAAAAAATCTGAAAAGCGAAAGTCATCACTACTCCTAAAAGAGCTCCATCTCCATGGTTTCATGAAAACCAACCAACAATCTAACTAGTGAGATTATGACAGGGCTGTGTGCCAGAGCCACTGGAGTCAGTGAACGGAGGTGTAAAACAAAATTTATAGTTTCACACTTTGGTTGATGACTAATAGTATGTAACTCGTCTACTATGGAGGCAAAGGATGACAATAAAGTATCGGGATTTCTGCTTCGCGAATTGCAAGCTATACTTACTCTATCCTACGGAACAGCGGTGGGCGTAGGTATGCTTTTTCAATACCAGAAATTCTCAGAGTTTGGGATCAATATCTTCGACTATGCTGATGTGTTCGATTTTCTGATCGCTCCATTCT
The DNA here is from genome assembly GCA_964351595.1 of uncultured Roseivirgaceae bacterium. Lineage (GTDB taxonomy): Bacteria > Bacteroidota > Bacteroidia > Cytophagales > Cyclobacteriaceae > UBA6059. The sequence continues at coordinate 126,178 of CAYGOT010000002.1, forward strand.
CTGATATGACCATCATCCTGTTTGCGCTAGCTTCGGTACTGATTAGCCTGTTTTTCTATTTACTGGACGGATACTGGTTTAGAAAATGGAAACGCAGCTATTTCATTTTCAGTTTTGGTTTGCACACTAAGCCCTGGTATCCCTATTTCAAAACGATCACTTTTACTTTTCTCATAGGGTATTACCTCTATATCGGCGCAGATCTATATGGACAAAAGGCCAAAGAAAAGATAGTTGAATCAGCTCCTGTTATCATCCGCTTTGTTGACAATGAGACCATAACAGGTCAATTTATAGGGAAGACACGAGAAGTGATCTTTCTGGCAAAAGGCAAGACGGTAAAAGCAGTTCCAATTGTCTCTACCGTCAAGGACTTTGACGTCAGGTAGTCAGCTATCGCCGGCGCTACTTGATAATCTCGAAACTATGCGTCAAGTTAACTGTCCCGGCGACTGTCGCGCCCACTGAGCAATTACCCTCCATCTCAATGGTTTGCGGCACACAAACCATCTCAAGACCCGATAAGTAAACGGTGTGCTATTGTATAGTAGGGCTGTGTGCCACAGCCCTTGGCGTCAGCGAAAGCTTATTAGGCAATAATCTCAAAGCTATGAGTCAGCTTAGCCGTCCCGGCGACTGTCGCGCCCACGGAGCAATAGTCCTCTACAGCCAGTTTCACGATCCGCTCGGCCTCCTTTTCCGTTAGGTCGGAAGAGAATATCTGATACTTGACATGGATATCGGTAAAAGAGCGGGGATGCTCCTCTCTCCTCTTACCAGTAATCACCGCTTTCAGGTCACGCAGCTCTTTTCTTCGCTTTTTGACCATCGATACCAAATCCACGGCTCCACAAGCACCTACCGCAGTAAGCAGCAACTCTGTCGGGGACATGGCTTTTTTGTTTTCTTTGAGCATGTCTATGGCCACCTTATTGCCCGAGGCATTGGTGCTGGTATATTCTTCATCAGCCACATAGGCCAGGTCTACTTTCATCTCCATTGTCTAAAAATCTTGTTCTTCGACATACTTATCAAATTCCTGAAGCACTTCGAGCATATTCATCTCATCCTCTTTGAAATCATTTACCATGACCAACATGGGTAACTTGGTTGCTGACTTATCAAAGTAGTTCTCTTCATAAAAGAGTTCAGTGACCATTTTGACTCTGGTGCTGATAATATTGTAATGCTTTTCTATTTCCGTCAGCTTATTGATCATCTCAAACGGGATCAGAGTATGCTTTGAGTCTTCCAATAAAAACTTCCAACTCGTGAGCTTCAAGTCTGGAGAATAAAAACCCTGGGCCCTGATCGTGATGTCGATTAGTGCCAGCGTATCCGATTCATAGTAGTGAAACAAGGTATCCCGAAACACCTTTTGTCTTTCCAGCGCATATTCAATCTCCTTAATATTATGATCGTTCTCCTCAACGATGGCCTGCAGAGACTGCCTGAAGTATTTCTTACTTCTAAAATCCTCCACAATTCCGTTAAGGATCAACGCCAGCAGAATGCCTACCACCACCGGTATTATATCGAGAAGCAGCTTTTTAAAAGTATTCATTTATTATACATCACAGATTTCGATCGCCTTCCTCAAGGCACCCAACTTATCCACTGCGGTAGGAATAAACTCCTGCGCCACATAGCCGGTGAACCCAGTATCCGCAATGGCCTGCATGATCGCCCGGTAGTTGAGCTCCTGGGTATCATCAATCTCATGACGACCAGGCACTCCGGCAGTATGGTAGTGCGCGAAGTAGTCTTTACGCTTGCGGATGGTGGCAATAATATCCCCCTCCATGATCTGCATATGGTAGATATCATAGAGCAGCTTAAACCGGTCACTGCCTATCTTATCCACTAATGCACACGCCCAATCTGAGCTATCACACTGGTAGCCCGGATGATCAACTTTCGTATTGAAAAGCTCCATGCAGATCGTCACACCTGCCTCCTCTGCCAGCTTCACCATCGGCTCAAGACCTCTTGCACAGTTGTCCAGTCCCTGCTCATCTGTGAGTCCATTGGTATTGCCAGAGAATACGATGATATTGGGCAAACCGGCATCTGCTGCTTTGGGGATCAGCTCTTGGTAGTCTTTATGTAGTCTTGCATGCTGGGCAGGGTCATTGAAGCCCTCGGTCAGCGATACTTGCAGATAAGTGCCCATGGCACAGGTGAGCCCGTACTTCTGCGCCACCGCCCACTCCTCCTCTACGAGTAGCTCCACGGACTTCAACCCCATATCCGCCACCTGCTCGCAAAACTCCTCCAACGGTATGGAGTCAAAGCACCATCGACACACGGAGTGATTGATCCTACCGGAAAGCTGCGGCTTAGGCTGGGCTGACAATTCAGGTAGGCCCGCCACGGACAAGGCTGCTAGTCCGGCGATATTTTGAAGGGCTTTCTTTCTAGAGATAGGCATTGGCGTTTGGGTTTGAGGCTAAAATAATGAATTGGTGGGATTGCAGCTCTGTGTACCTATGAAAGAATCGCTTTGTCAAGCGTTTGTCATGTTATGTAGTCCACAATATTGCTCTAGCGCTATGTAGCGAAGATTAAATGGATCAGATTGGAATCCGACCTTGACCTCTATGGAATTGCCAACCGTGAAGATTCAGAAAATAATAATACTACAATTAGGAATTAATCCAGAAATCTACTTTCCTTTGTAAATACTACGATTAGGAATTAATTATTTAGAGTCTGTCCATAATATTCGATCTCTTCGTTACGCTAGTTTTGAAAATGATCATTTACACAAGTAAACTCACATTTTCAAAACGTCGCAAGCCTTGATCTCGAACATTCTGAATCAGACTCTTGACTTTATTAACAGAATATTCAGATATGAAGAAGTATCAATTGGGAGAGTTTGAGGAGATCGTGATGCTTACGGTCGCCATCCTTCATGAAAACGCCTACGGTGTATCTATCAAAAAGGAAATCGAGAGCAGGCTAGGACGCAATGTAAGTGTAGGTGCATTGCAATCGGCATTGAAGCGGCTGGAGGACAAGGACTACCTCGCCTCTCATGACGGAGAAGCGACCCAGGAGCGCGCTGGACGACCCAAGCGATTCTTCAAGATCACTTCTCTCGGCAAGCAAGCGATGCAGCATGCCAGAGAAACTCGTAATTCTCTCTGGGATGCGATACCCTCCGTATCGCTAGATCTCAAATTCCTGAGAGGCTACTATGCATAATCCTCCTCAGTCATTCCTTCGATTCTTTCGCTGGTTTTGTCATCCCGATCTGCAAGTACCGATAGAGGGTGACCTGACCGAGCTCTATCAGGAGCGTCGCAAGGAGACAGGACCAGCAAGGGCCAATCTCAGATTTCTCCGGGATGTACTACTGCTCATGCGACCAGATATCATTCGCCCCCTGGGAGGCTACTCAAAACAAAACAACATTGGTATGATCAACAATTATATTAAAGTCGGCGCTCGCAATATCAACCGAAACAAGGCCTTCTCCGCGCTCAATATCACTGGACTAAGCATCGGCATAGCCTGCTGTGTGCTGATCGCGATCTATGTCAAAAACGAATTGTCGTATGACACTTACAATAGTCAGTATGATCACACCTATCGCGTGCTTCATCACCTGGGCTGGGGTCGTGATGTAGACCTCAAAACCACCATCCCCTTAGAAGAGTACCAGGTATGGGGGTGCGCGCCGGTTTCTGAAGCCATTCAAGACTTCTACCCTGAGATCAAGTCGGTATTCCGATTTACAAGCCCCAACCCATGGCTGGTACAATATGAGGAAGCACGCTATCAAGAGGACAATGTCATTTTCGGAGACTCTACCGCATTTGATGTATTCGACTGGCCTGTACTGGCCGGTAATCCCAGTACCGCATTGATAGCTCCCAATAGTATCGTCCTGACCAAACCACTTGCAGATAAGTACTTCGGATATCGCAATGCCATCGGTGAGACTTTGATCCTGAATAGCACCGAACCCTTTCAAGTCACAGCAGTGATCGACCTACCGGCGAATTCGCATTTTAAGTTTGACGCCATGTTATCTATGAGCGCATTCAAAAACATGCGCCCTGAAATATTTGATACATGGGGCTATGTGGATTTCTACACCTACTTCACCACCCATCCTGAGAGTGATGTTGCTCACATGAGCGCTGCTATACCCGACCTTCTCAAAAAGCATGAAATCTATAAAGAGGGCTACCTGATCGCTTTTGAGCCATTGGCGAATGCCTATCTCAGATCACCTGCAGGACGCCAGCCGGGAGCTGTAGGTAGTCTGTCCAATATCTACATCTTTGGTTCTGTGGCGATCTTCATTCTTCTGATCGCCGGTATCAACTTCATCAACCTCTCCACTTCCCGATCGGTAGAGCGCGCTAAGGAAGTCGCTATTCGAAAAACGATTGGCTCTGGTAGAAGTGCTCTTGTATCGCAATTCCTTATCGAGACGATACTTCTGACCTTATTGGCATCCCTCATTGCGATAGCGATGGTAGCGCTGGCTCACCCCTACCTGGAATTACTTTCTGGTAAGGAGCTACCGATCAGCTGGCTCTTTAGCTATCAATACTTATTGCTTGCTGTGGGTTTCATCTTGACGATTGGCTTATTGGCAGGTGCCTATCCGGCGATCATGTTTTCCAGGTTCCAGCCCGTCAAGGTGCTGAAAGGCAGCTTCAAAACCTCTGGTGAAGGGGTCTGGCTAAGGAAGTCGCTGGTAGTGCTGCAGTTCACCCTATCGGTAATGCTGCTCGTAGGTGCCAGCGTGATCTACAATCAGCTCGATCATCTTAGGCAGCATGAGCTAGGATTTGATCCGGAGCAAGTACTAGTGGTGGACTATGGCTGGGATATGCAGGTCCAGCGCAATCTTCAAAGGATCAAGACCGAGTATGCCAAACATCCCGATGTGAAGATGATATCCGCCTCTCGTGCTACGCCGGGAGACTTTTTCCCCAACGGCGGCACAGAGATCGAAGGGCCTGGTGGTGAAACCATCGCGGAAAGCCCTGCCATCTACGAGATAGACGAGGACTTTGTGCCTACTTATGAGATGAAAATAGTGGCAGGAAGAAACTTCTCCAAGGACTTCCCCACCGACTCCACCACGTCGCTGATGCTCAATGAGGCAGCTGCCAGGTTGTTTGGCTATGCCAACCCTGAGGACGTCATCGGTAAGCGGTTTGAACAATGGGGCCGTGAAGGTCGCGTTATTGGTGTAGTCGAGGACTTCAACTATGTCTCACTTCATGAAGATGTGGAGCCATTGGCCATGCGGTATGCTACCTTCTACAATACCTCTAAGTTCTCTATTCGTCTGACTTCTGAGAATCACTCCAACACGCTACAGGAGCTGGAAATGATCTGGAATGAACTGGTACCACACCGTCCTTTCCTCGCTCACTTTGAAGATGACAAGTTCAATGACCAGTATCAGGCAGACGAGCGCTTTGGGATGATCGTGGCTACATTTTCTGGTTTGGCTATTCTAGTCGCTTGCCTGGGACTATTTGGGTTGACGGTCTACAGCACCGCTCAGCGTGCCAAGGAAATTGGGATCAGAAAAGTACTGGGAGCTCCGGTGTTTCAGATCGTGGCGCTATTATCCAAAGACTTTATGACGCTTTTTGTTACCTCGTTGATCATTTCCATTCCCCTGTCATGGTATCTGATGAGTAGTTGGCTCGATGGATTTGCCTACCGCATCTCGATGGGTTGGGAGTTATTTGCGATAGCGGTCGTGATCACTTTAGTGATCTCTCTCCTCACTATCAGCTGGAAGACGGTGAGTACTGCGATGGCTAATCCAGTGAAGTCACTGAGGGATGAGTGAGGAGATGTTTCATATTGTCTGAATCACTCCTGCCTGTTCGATAGGCAGGGATTTGACTGATTTATTGATTTCGCGGATTGCCGATAAAAGATAATTCAAAATCCGTGTTTATCCATTCATCCGTTTAATCCGCGTTTCTGACAATTTACTCTGATCATTTGTCTTTGAGGGTGGTGAGGAGGCGTTTCATATTGTCCTAGGAATAGTTTTGAAAGCTGAGATGTATTTCATTTATTTTCAAGCTCAGCATCGATAAGACTCAATATATCTTCCGCTTGCTTTTTGAAACTAGAGTAGTAATCTACTTGGTCACGAAGAAGTCCAGTCTTAGTTTGAAGGCTAAATAAATAATTCTGACTGCTTTTAAGTCGGTCAAGGCTGAACTCTGGGAGTTTTTCTGATAATGCTTTACTGTAGAATGTGTTGACGCTAGTGAGAGTAGCTTCTCCCATCGAAGGAGAGATGTAGTGGTGCTGATACAATCGGTTGCTAATTTCATGACTGTTCTCAAATTGCGCTAGGTCTTTATAGTACCTAAACAACCGATCTCTGAGTTTCTTATTAGGTAGTTGAAGACTTCCATTGCTTCCCTCTATCTGATTGATAGTCGTTTTCTCAGGTATAAAATACGTTTCCCTCCAAAGCAAAAAATGCAGCTTTTGAAAATGTAGGATTTCACTTTCTGCAAGGTTGGCGTTAGCTTCTAGTATCTGCCTGATGGTATCTGTGGAACTTATTATATCGCTATTATATTTTATAAAATAGTCGAGTGTTTCGATATCGGATTGGATATCACTTTTTAAATCTATGAGATAGATATTCTCTTGCTCATTATTATTTAGACGCTCGTTCCAGTTGTCTAGTGCAAAAGCTCCATAGATACCCACTATCAGCACTATAATCTCCAGCAGATACTCAGGCCATTTGTCTTTTAGGGTGGTGAGGAAGCGTTTCATATTATCTGAATCACTGATTTGACGGATTTATTGATTTCGCAGATGTTGGTTTGACGAAAGAATAAGTCTTTTGAAAGTTAGACTCTTGGAACCGAAATTGATTAATAAACCTACCTCTAAACGGTAAGCCTTGAGGTAATTCAAAGCCTGTGCTAGATGTACATCTTCCAATTCTTTGATTGCTTTAAGCTCGACAAGCACTTTGCCTTCTACAACAAAATCAGCTCGGCGTGTTCCAATTGGTTCTGGTAAGTCCTTGTAAAAAATATCCTGCTCGATCTCTCTGACAAATTCAAGATTTCTGTGATTCATTTCATAAGCAAGAGCTCTTTGATATATTACTTCTTGGAATCCATTGCCTAAAAACGAATGAACATCAAATGCAGCCCCAATGACCTTTTCAGTAATCTCTTTATGAAGTAAATCCGTGTTCATCTATTCATCAGTTTAATCCATGTTTCATACCACTTACTCCGGCCATTTGTCTTTGAGGGTGGCGAGGAGGCGTTTCATATGGTCTGAATCACTGATTTGACGGATTTATTAATTCCACGGATTATCAATAAAGATAAATCAAAATCGGTGTTCATCTTATAATCATATTCATCCGCGATTCAGACATGTATTCCGTCCATTTATCATTGAAGGTTGAGAAGATGTGTTTCATTTTTGTTTATAGGTTCAATGGTTCGGCGGAGGAGTAAGAGCATGGTCAGTTGGCACTTCCATTTGAAATCTGATCGTCATAAAGTTCACTCGGAAAGTGACCTAGAGATTGTTGGATGAGGTTATCATCACTCATTGTCCATTCTTCATAGCCCGAGACATTGATCTTGTTTCCACTTTCAGCATGCGTAGCAATTAATGTCCAATAGAATGTATGGCTGTTCTCTTGACTTACCAAGCTGTCAAATAATACACGCATATCTGGAAGGTCGGTCATAAAACCTTGCGCAACCTCTGCTATCTGCTCACGACCCATTGCTGCCTCAGCTTCATTGACCTGAAGCGATCCATCATCTGCAAAAAATAAGGCTACAAACTCTTTTCTGGTACTGCCCCATACCTGAGCATAACCTTTTGCGAATGCTTCCATATTAAAGGTTTGTTCCTCATCAGGTAATCTGTTGACAGTGAAGGAAGCGCTTAGAAGTTGCCAGTCTTCTCCAGTTTTGGCAAATGTGAAGAAATCGTCTTCAAAGGTCTGCTTCACACCAAATCGATAGAGATAGCATTCTGCCCGGACGAAGGCCAGTCGTCCTTCACTGATTTCAATGCTGTATTTATGCGGTGGTTCGTAATAAGGCACTTGGGTGGATCGATCATTGACCAGGTCAAAATAACCTTGTAAAGTCATGGACGTCCCTTTAGGCTTACCATCACTTAAAGATGCTATCCCTACGTTGGCGTCCGGTAGGCTCATGGCCACCATGGCTTGATGGTTATGGTTTCCCACGTGAAAGAGTAGTTCCTGAGAAGCCTTTTTGACTTCTTCGGTTTCTTTCGCCCATTTTAATTCAGCTCCATCGACAGCCGCTTCAGCGGCAACTTCAGGGTTGGCCTGTTCATGGGTAGCTGGTTGGCATGCACAGAGCAAGAGCAGCATAAACAATAGCTGTTTCATTGGGTTGCGGTTTGGTGGTGTCACAGGTTTATGAAAATTACTATCCAGTCAATTAATAATCACTGATATGTTGAAACAATAGAGTCAGAATTCACCAACGATCACTTGCATTAATTCAATCGTCTCACCATCTGGCCCTAAGAAGAAGGCCGTTTTGGCTATGATGTCATCAGCTTCTACCAAAGTGATGGGTCGGATTTGTTCAGCTCCGGCATCAAGGAGTTTGCGCTCTGCTACCACAATGTCTTCTACATTCACTCCGATATGTCCCAGACTTGTACTTTCATTATTGGCTTCAAAATCAGGTCTTTCTCCAATTTCCAATAGGAATGGCTGTCCTGGAAATCTTAATAGACTCAGTTTGAAAGCTGATTCAGATGTATTCCCTTCAGCATCGGTACGCCTCAGACTAGTTATCGCCTTGCTCACTTCGAGATCAAAAGCAGTTGTGTAAAATGTCTCTGACCTGTCTATATCGGCTACATTTAGGAATACGTGGTTAAAGTAAGTAGAAGGGGGTTTTCCTTGATCAGAAGGTTGGCACGCTGAGATTAATATTAACAGAGCTAATAATAGCTTATTCATCATATGGACGTATCTTATCATAAACATTTACGCATCGCAGGTGAAAAAATATTTTTTAGAACTATTGTCGCTGCTTATCACAGAGTTCAAATGCTCTTTAAAAAATTAATAAAATCCTCTGGTGACAATTCTATTTGGCGTAAAACCTCTCTGATTAATGATCGTCCAATAACTCTTCCTTTGTGATGAGGCAGGGTAGTGTACCTCCCGTCGGGATGTCGATAAAATGTGTGACTGCCCTTCTGACGTTTGATTTCAAAACCCATTGTGAATAATATCTTCTCAAAGGTCTTTGCGTCAATCAATGGCAGTTTACTCATACTGCGACAGAAATCTGCTGTACACCGACAAACTCCGAAATGTTAACTTCGTCAGGGTGAAGTTCTTCCAAGCATAGCCCAATTACTTCCTTTAGATTTTGATGGAGTTCATCCAGCGTCTCCGCCTGCGTATGTGCTCCTGGCAGGGTAGGCACTATGCCGTAATACAAGCCGGTTTCCTGTTCGCGCCCGATATGTGCTGTGAATTGATAGTTTTTCATATCTGAATATAGTGAGTAACCATGATACTCTTAACAATCTAAATAAAGAATAGACCCTTTAGCGAGTCTTCATTACATATTCCTCCTGTACTGTCCACCCACCTCAAACATCGCGTGGGTGATCTGGCCGAGAGAACAGAATTTGCTCGCCTCCATTAGTGCTTCGAAGATATTGCCGTTCTTGATGGCTGTCTCCTGAAGCGTCTTGAGGATTTGAGGACTTTTATCGTCATTGGATGCTTTCAGGATATTGAGGTTGGCGATCTGCTTTTCCTTCTCTTCCTTGGTAGCCCGAATCACTTCACCAGGGATGACCGTCGGACTGCCCTTGGAGCTGAGGAAGGTATTGACACCAATAATCGGGAATTCGCCAGTATGCTTGAGCGTCTCATAGTAAAGGCTCTCCTCCTGGATCTTATTGCGCTGGTACATCGTCTCCATTGCGCCCAGTACCCCACCACGCTCAGTGATGCGATCAAACTCCGTCAATACGGCTTCTTCGACCAAATCAGTCAATTCTTCTATGATAAAAGAGCCTTGGATAGGGTTCTCATTTTTAGTGAGTCCAAGTTCCTTATTGATAATCAACTGGATGGCCATGGCCCGCCTTACACTTGCCTCCGTGGGTGTGGTGATTGCCTCATCGTAGGCATTGGTATGCAGTGAGTTGCAGTTGTCATAGATGGCGTATAGGGCCTGTAGTGTCGTACGGATATCGTTGAAGTCGATCTCTTGCGCGTGCAATGAACGGCCGCTGGTCTGGATGTGGTATTTCAGCTTCTGAGAGCGGTCATCCGCACCGTACTTCTGCTTCATTGCCTTGGCCCAAATTCTCCTGGCGACCCGGCCAATCACCGAGTACTCAGGGTCGATACCGTTGGAAAAGAAGAAGCTCAGGTTAGGCGCAAACTTGTTGATGTCCATACCTCGTGAAGCATAATATTCCACGAATGTGAAACCATTGGAGAGCGTAAATGCCAACTGCGAAATCGGATTGGCTCCTGCCTCAGCGATGTGATAACCCGAAATGGACACAGAGTAGAAGTTCCTAATTGCATGGTCGATGAAGTATTGCTGCATATCGCCCTGCACGCGGAGAGAAAACTCCGTAGAGAAGATGCAGGTATTCTGTGCCTGATCCTCCTTGAGTATATCAGCCTGCACCGTACCCCGCACCTTGGTCAAGGTATCTGCTTTTATCTTTTCATAGACATCTTTCGGTAGTACCTGATCACCGGTCACCCCGAGCAACATCAAGCCAAGACCATCATTACCTTCTGGTAAGTCTCCCAAATAGGTAGGGCGCTCTGTTCCCTTCTTGGTATAGATCTCCTCAATCTTCTTCTCTACCTCCTTCTCAAGGCCTTGTTCCCTGATGTAAAGCTCACACTGCTGATCTATCGCGGCGTTCATGAAGAAAGCACAGATAGTCGCCGAGGGGCCATTGATGGTCATCGATACCGAGGTGGTCGGCTGGGCAAGGTTGAAGCCACTGTAGAGTTTCTTCGCATCATCCAGGCTACAAACGCTCACGCCGGAGTTGCCGATCTTGCCATAGATGTCGGGTCGATGATCCGGGTCTTCTCCGTACAACGTCACCGAATCAAAGGCTGTAGAAAGTCGGGCCGCTGGCAGTCCTTTGGAGACATAGTGAAATCGCTTGTTGGTGCGCTCGGGTCCTCCCTCGCCGGCGAACATGCGCGTCGGGTCTTCTCCCTCACGCTTGAAGGGGAATACACCGGCCGTATAGGGAAACTCTCCCGGCACATTTTCCTGAAGTGACCACTTGAGCAAGTCTCCCCAGGCTTCATATCGAGGCAGGCTGATTTTCGGAATCCTCGTATGTGATAGTGACTTTGTAGCGGTCTCTACCGTAATGGCCTTACCACGAAC
>CAYGOT010000003.1:0-98883 GCA_964351595.1 uncultured Roseivirgaceae bacterium
ACCTAGTATCTGCTGCTGCTCTCTACGGAAATATGCGCTATCAATATGTCTCATCATCCGAGACTGGATTTGGTCTGGTCGAGCAGCGATATGAACTGCATCTATAACTTTAGATGAAGGGACACTCACCAATGCCATCGGAACTTCAAGCTCACCTGATGAAAAATAGGCAGGCCTGGATAATAGTATCTCGGAGCTGTTCCACCAAATGAACCGGCATTCACAGCGAGCATGGAGGCATAGCGTTCATCCAATAGGTTGTTGATCCTGTAGCTAAGATCCAGGCCCAGTTTGTCGCTGACTTCCGGTTTCCAACCAACAACCGCGTTGACTAGCTGATAATTATCAGAGTAGACTGAATTATCATCTGTGATCGGCATCTCCCCTACACTTAGAAATTCCAGTCGGGTATAGAGGCGCTTCAGGAATTCCATGTCAAAGTCGGCACTCCATTGTGAAGCCGGCACACCAGTCAAGTCATTGCCGGAGTAGTTATTCTCCCCATCCACAAACTCTTTGAATTTGAAGTCATTGATGGTGCCATGCACACTAAGTTGAGCACTGCTACTCATCCCCGACCATAGCAAGGCATGCAAACCGACTTCCAGGCCATTGTGGGTGGTACTACCTGCGTTTACACCTACGTATTGATCTTCCGCGACTCTTTGGGCTACCAGTAAATTGCGGATACGCATGGAGTAAATAGAAATGTCATAGCCCAACCTGTCCTTCAGTAAACTACCCCTTCCACCCACTTCATAACTCCACCCAGTTTCGGGTTGGATCTGAGGATTGATACTCCCTTCTGGAGTCAGGGTTTCTTCCAGTGATGGTGGTGAGAATCCATGGCTCACACTACCGTAAATGGTCATGCTGGACGAAGGTATATAAGCCAGGGCCACCCTCGGTGAGACATTCCAGTCAAAACTATAGTCACCAGATTGATCTGCTCCATTGATGCTTATAAGATCTGCCAATTCATACCTGGTTCTATTGATGTTCAAGCCTGCAGTTAGGCGCCATTGATCAGCAATCTGCTGTTGCAATTCAGCAAAGCCATTGAAGAAGCTTCGCTGTTCAGAAAATTGAGAGAGTAGTTCTCCCTGCACGCTTCCCTGGCCGGGAAAGTCCTGATAGAGATTCTGGTAAGTCTGCCAGTCGTATTGATCTTGATACCCTTCAAAACCAATGTTAATGATGGTCAGGCTCGACATTTCATACTGATACCTGGACCTCAGCCCCAGGCCAAGCACCTGCTCATCCAGTATATTGAAAGGCCTTGGCTCATAGGCATCTCTCGACTGAGTATATAGGGTAGTTTTAAGCGTACTCCGTGAGCTTAATTCATGATCTGCTGTCAAACCCGCAATGAGCTTGTTATAGTCCTCATAGCCTTGCGCCGCACCCCAGGTGAAAGCGGCCTTTCTCGGGTCGTTTAGATAATCATCTTCGTTGAGTGAACTCGGGATTTCAGCAAACTGATTGACATAATATGCCATCAAAGTATAGCTCGCTTTAGGTAGGTGCCAGGAGGCATTGAGCTGGACTCCATTGCGCTCAAACTCATTGTTATCGCGATAGCCATCGCTAGTCTGACGCGAGTAGGCTACTCTGAACTCGTGCTTCTCAGATCTCATTTGGAAACCAACGTTACCTCGTTTCAGTCCATAAGAACCACTCCCAATGGAGCCGTACACCTCGCGAGTTCCTGCTGCGAGGCGATCGGGCTGCAGCTGGATAGCTCCTCCCAGGCCTGCGCCATAGATACTACTGTTGGGGCCTTTGAAGATCGTCACCTCTCCTATCGCAGACATATCTATATCCTCTATTGTCGTCTCTCCTATGCCATCTGTGAGTGGGATGTCTCCGAAGTAAGCCCGTACCTTATTAGTGGAAAAAGGCGACCGAGCACCGATCCCCCTTACCGTGATTCTATTGGTATTCAATGTTCCTGAATGCATATAAATCCCGGTCTGACTGTTGAGGGCGTTGGTGATGATCGTCCGATCTTCATGCTCAAGGGTCTTGGCACTGAGGTGACTTAAAGCCCCGGAGTATTGCTGAAGGTCTACCTCATTCGAAAGGCGCTGTATCACTACAGCAGAAAGCAAAATAGGATTGGACCGAAGATCAACTTCATTCATCGAAGATGATTCGAGTTTGAACGATCGATTCAAGTAACCTAATGCATAAACAGTAATTGAACTTGACGGTACTTCAAACCTACCATCCTCCTCGGTCAATACGATTAGTGAGTCTAGAGTAACAACTTGAGCATGAGCGATTGACAACCCCGATTCTATATCTACGACTCGTCCGGTATAAGTCTGCCCGACCAAATACAAACTTGACATTAGCAGGTAACAGAGCAGATAGAATTTATAGGATGGTCTCAAACGTTTATACAATTCTTAATTATGGACATTTTGATACGAAATTATGCATATTCTCATTTAGCGATAGGCAACAAATGATCAATCCAGCGTCAGCTAGTTCCATCAAGTATTATATGCTGCGGATAATTTATACCTTCTTCTATTTGATCAGGGCATAGAAGCAAAATCGCCAGTCTTTATCATTAAATGAAGGCTGAAATAAATGTGGGACTAAATCACGACTGCCTTTCACTCTCAAGATGCTCATTATTATAAGAGTGAGGGCTGATTTATCTTTAGTCGAAAATACACCTATGACCCGTTCGCTCTTTTCAATTACGATGATTTTGGCAATCTCTTGTCAAGCACCTCTGCCTTATGAAGTGATCGAAAATAAAGTCACATTTCAAGATGGGCTCCAAACCGTATCGATTACAGCTATTGCTGACAATGTCGTCAAAGTACAATACGACGATGACTCCATCTATTCCGATAGGCTCTATGGTCCAATCCTGGAGGCAAGCCAACCTTTTACGATCGCCAATAATGCTAATCTGGTAAGCCTGAGCACCTCCAGTGTAGAGGTTCGCGTAACAATAGACCCATTCAATATTTCATTTCATGATAAGGCCTCCGGTTTGAAATTATCCGAGGAGCAAGGCTTTTTTCAGAGATCGGATACCACGGGTTTTCGCTTCACCCTATCGGGAAATGAATCAATCTATGGTACGGGCTCACGTGCCATCCCCATGAACAGACGCGGTGAGCGGTTTATGAATTACAATCAACCGCAGTACGGCTATGCCTATGGTGGCGATGAAATCAACTACAACATCCCTCATCTCTACTCCTCGGAGGAATACATGCTTTTGATTGATAATCCAGCGAAAGCCTGGTTTGACATTGGGCATACCGAGCAGGATGTACTCGAGTTCGCAAGTCTGGGTGGCAACCAGGCCTACTACTTCATCAATGGAAGCTCTTACGAAGAGCTGATCGATGAGTACACTGAGCTGACAGGTAAGCAGCCGCTACCGCCAATTTGGGCGCTGGGCAATCTGCATTCACGGTTTGGCTATCATAGTCAGGAAGAGACGGAAGCCTCTATACAAAAAGCACTGGATATGGGCTACCCTATCGATGCAGTGATTCTGGATATCTACTGGTTCGGGCCGGAGCTGGAAGATGGTCAGATGGGACGACTTGATTGGGATACCGACAACTGGCCTGATCCTAAAGGAATGATCAGCGATTTTAAAACTAAGGATATCAATACAATTACCGTCTCAGAACCCTTTTTCACGCTAAAGTCAGGTGAGTTTGACAATCTCGCAGCAAAAGGTTTACTCGCTACTATGGAAGACGGGTCAGCGGCCACCATTCCTGAATTCTACTTCGGGGAAGGAGGCTTACTTGACATTTTCAAGGAGGAAGCCAAGTCATGGATCTGGGATCGGTACCGATACATGAAGTCCTATGGCGTGGAAGGCTGGTGGGTAGATCTGGGTGAACCCGAGAAGCATCCCAGCTATATGAACCACGTCAATGGAACCGCCGATGAGATTCATGGAGTCTACGGGCATGAGTGGGCAAAAATGCTCTTTGAGGGTTATCAAAAAGACTATCCTAACGAGCGATTGCTGCATCTTGGGCGATCAGGATTTGCGGGTACGCAGCGCTATGGACTCGTGCCATGGTCCGGTGATATTAGCAGGTCATGGTCAGGATTGAAGGCCCAACTTCCCATTATGCTGGGGATGGGTATCTCTGGTCTTGGCTACATGCATAGCGATGCGGGAGGCTTCTCGATGGTCGATAAAGCCGACGCTCAGCTGTACACGCGCTGGCTACAGTTTGCGGCATTCACGCCGATCTTCAGACCACATGCTGATCAGGTAGTGCCGGCAGAGCCTGCTGAATGGCCCCAAGAAGTCCAGCAAAATGTGAAGCCCTCTGTAGAACTTCGCTACAAGCTACTCCCCTACAACTACACCCTGGCCTGGAAAAATATGACCACCGGCATGCCGATGGCCAGGCCTATGTTTATGGAATACCCCAATCTGCCAGATTCACTAGAGTGGCAATACATGTGGGGTGAGGACTTCCTGGTTGCCCCAGTACTTGAGCCAGGTGCTGAAAGCTTGGACCTCTACCTACCGGAAGGAGATTGGTATCAGTATTGGACTGATGATAAGACGAGTGGTGGTGGCTGGCACACTGAGCCACTCATTATAGGTCACACACCAGTGTTCGTTAAAGCAGGTAGCATCATTCCTTCAAAGGCTGACATCAATAGAACTACCCAATACTCCAATGGCCAGTTAACCTTAAGCTACTATGCAGCTACGGAAACCAGTGAATCCATGGTCTATTTCGATGATGGAAAAACTCCAGGTACTTATGCAGCAGGTAGCTACGAACTTATCAATATCAGCGCACGACCAACTGATGATGGACTTACCTTCTCAATCGAAATAGAAGGTAATGGCTATGAAAGTTCGCCTGATTCCCGAACGGTTACCTTAGAAATCATTGGACATGATGCAGCGCTGAGTAGTGAGGTGCCAGAAGTGGAAATAAGAAGACGGGGAAAGCGACAGTTCATCGAATTTGAGCTGTCTGAACCTAAAGAAATCAAACTTATCAACGCTCGATAGGGCTTTACCAAAATCAAATCCCATGCAGTATTTCGATCACATGATCATTGGCACTGGCCAGGCAACAGGCACCCTACTTGGCAAACTAGCCGCTACAGGTGACTCCATCGTCATCATAGAAGGCAACAAAGTGGGCGGCAGCTGTGTCAACTATGGTTGTACACCTACTAAGACTATGGTGGCCTCCGCAAAAGCGATTCACCAGGCACGCAGAGGGGACTTCTATGGCTTTGAGGCAGAGCCAAAGGTGAACTTTCAGCGTGTCATGGACCGCATGAATGAAATCAGAAACGGCTCTTCTGATGGCTTGAGAGAATGGATCGAGTCGGAGGAAAATGTAACCCTCATCGATGGTTGGGCTCATTTTTCTGGTAAGAAAACCGTCAGGGTCAATAACGTAGAAATCACTGCTGAAAAAATCTATATCAACGTGGGCACCAGTCCGGCGACACCACCAATCAAAGGCATTGCGGATGTGCCCTGGCTTGACAGTGCCGGACTGCTCGACCTCAAGCAACTACCCAAACACCTGATCGTAGTGGGCGGAGGCTATATCGGAGTAGAGTTTGCTCAGGTATTTCGACGACTCGGGGCTAAAGTGACCATCATCCAGCGTGGGTCTCAGTTGATGCCTCAAGAGGATTCCGAAATCGCTGAAGCCATCGAAGATATCCTGCGAAATGAGAACATAGAGATATTGCTCAACACAGACGCCAAGTCCGTTGCTTATGATGAAGAGTTTAAGCTAGAGATCTTGCAAGATGGAGAGTCCTCCTCTATCAAGGGAGATCAACTGTTGATCGCCACCGGTAGAACTCCCAATAGCAAACGGCTAAAACTGGAAAATACTGACATTAAAGCCAATGAACGAGGCTTCATTACCGTCAACGACTACTGCGAGACCAATGTTGAA
Organism: uncultured Roseivirgaceae bacterium; assembly: GCA_964351595.1. GTDB lineage: Bacteria > Bacteroidota > Bacteroidia > Cytophagales > Cyclobacteriaceae > UBA6059. The sequence continues at coordinate 5,946 of CAYGOT010000003.1, forward strand.
GGGGTATTTGCAGTAGGTGACGTCAATGGTCATGGAGCTTTTACCCACACTGCCGTGAATGATGCAGAAATCGTCCTGGATCACCTCTATGGAGGAAATCGAAGGCTTTCTCGTCGGATACCAGTCTATGCATTGTTTACTGATCCGCCTCTCGGACGAGTTGGGATGACAGAAAAAGAAGCGCTGGCTAAAGGTCACAAGGTTATGAAGGCCAGCAAGGAGATGAAAACCATTAGTCGAGCTAAAGAGATGGGTGAAACGCAAGGCCTGGCCAAGCTCATCGTGGATGCAGATAGTGATCTGATATTGGGAGCGGCGATACTTGGTCCAGGTGGGGATGAGATTGTCAATATGTTTGCTGCCATCATGCATAGTGGCATACCTTGTCGGAATTATCGGGAGGTGGTGCTGGTCCACCCTACCGTCTCCGAATTGATGCCTTTTGTGCTGGATGGGCTGAAGGTGGTGGAATGAAAACCCCCTTTCTTCGCGGAGATCATAAACCTCAACTCCTGTCTCATCCTACAACAAAAAAGCACTCGAGATTTCTCACAAGTGCTTTAGAAGAGCCTCTTGCCGGGATCGAACCAGCGACCTACTGATTACAAGTCAGTTGCTCTACCAGCTGAGCTAAAGAGGCCTCATTTTGGGATGGCAAAACTATACGAGTTTTGGTCTTTTGCAAAGCCCGAGTTGGAAAAATATCAACTATTTCTAATTACTCGTAACTCAGCCTTCAGTGCGTCTAGTTCTGTCTGCGCCTCATTGATTCTTCCTTCGACCTGATCCTTCAGTTTATCGGCCTTAGCCGAGGACGCAAAGAATTCCATATTCGTCTTCCAGGTGTTCAGATCGGATTCAAGTTGCGTGATCCTTCTTCTGACACCTTGCTCCTTTCTGTTGAGTCGTCGGTCGCTGTTGGGACCACCTTTTAACTTATTGACAGACAAATTAGCTTTGAAGGCGTTTAGTTCCTCCTCACTCATATCCGCTCCCTTCATCACGGCTTCCAGGGCCTGATCGTAGCGTTTTTGAATCTTCTTGATCGCATTTCGAGGCACGAACCCAATCTGGCCAAACTCGTCCTGAAGTTTAAACACCTCTTCCTCGTCAAGATTGTCAGACTTTGCAAGCGCTTCGAGTTTATCGCAAACGGCTTGCTTCAGTTTTAGGTTCTCTTCAAACTCCTTGTCCGCACCTTTATTTTGCTCTCTCCTCTTATTGAAGAAGGCATCACCAGCCGCTTTGAACTTCTTATAAACTTCATTGCGCTTCTTCTCAGGCACAGGGCCAATTTCCTTCCACTGACTTTGGAGCTTTTTGAACTCCTCGGCAGTGGCATGCCAGTCGGTCGAATCAATCAACGACTCAGCTTGCGTAACTAGAGCTTCTTTCTTTACGAGATTTTCATCCCGCATAGATTCCAGCTTCTTAAAGAACTTATTCTTGTTGGCAAAAAATCCTTTGAAAGCACCCCAGAACTTCTTGTTTACTTCTTTGGCATGTTCTCGAGGCAGACCACCGATACTCTCCCATTTTTTCTGGAGCTCGAGTAGTTCTTTGGTCTTATCGTTCCACTCGTTGATCCTATCGGAATCAAATGACAGCAGCGCAGTAGCTTCATCGCCCAGCGCCAGCTTCTTAGTCATATTCTCCTTGAGCTCCGTCTTCAGTTGATCAACAAAGCCCTTTCTCTTCACATATATCTTATCAGAAGCGGCCTTAAACCTCAACCAAAGTTCCTCCTGATCATCCTTGGGGACAGGTCCAATGTGCTTAAACTCTTCATGGAGCTCGTTAAGCACCTTTACTGCTTCTTTGATATTAGTCTCTTCGTCGAGCTTCTCGGCTTTATCACACAGCTCTAGTTTTGCATCAAGGTTTTTCTTACGATCCAGTTCCTTTAGCTCAAAGTAGATGCTCCTGTTATCATAGAAGCGATCAATGAGTGCATTGTAGTTCGCCCAAAGTGTTTTGTTTTGCGCACCGGGCACTGGTCCAATGGATTTCCACTCCGACTGCAAGGTCTTCAGTGTATTGATAGACGTATTACTTTCCTCTCCATCGACTATATGTCGTAGCTTCTCCAGCAATTCATTCTTCCGCTCAAGGTTAGAATCCTTTTGCTTCTCCAGCTCATGGTAGTACTTTGCTTTACGCTCCTTTATTATTTTCAGGTATCCTTCAAACTTCTCAGCGTCAATATCATGCTTATATTCAAAGTCAGAGGATTCACCTCCGTCAGCTGTGAACTTCTCCAATGCGTCCGTTCTCTCTTTACCAAAGACCGCATCAAAAGCACTCTTGACATCCCTTGAAATACCTTCTGCCCGACGTGGATCGCTTAGCTCAGCCAGCTCAGCAACAATCTTGAGCAATTCTTCCTTGCTCAGCTTGTTAAAATCTATACCATCGAATTGATCGCCACTCTTAGGTTCAGCTTCAGCCTTGACCTCTTCTTTATTTTCCTCGTTGCTCTTGGCCTCATCCGCCGTTCCTGCATTTGCTACCGCAATCGGAGCTTCATCTGGAGGAACTTCAGTGGCAGGCGTTACCTCTTTAGGGGCAGGCTCAACTTCAGCTTCGTCTGCTTTGGACGAATCCTTAGGAGACTCGGCTGAGTCTTCCGCAGTAGAAGCCTCTGGTGATTTCACTTCTTTTTCAATATCAGCAGTCGCCGCATCAGTACTTTTTGCAGTCGAATCATCTTGCTGTGGAGCATCGTCTGCTACCACAGTTACTTCTTCAGCTATGGTTGAATCATTTGATTCCGGTAGGCTATCGACTTGTGAGACCGGAGTTTCTTCCGAAGGTGTAGTGCTTTCCTCAACAGCAACGGGTTCTTCCGCACTTACAGGAGTCGCCTCTTCCTCTGGTGATGAATCAGCCTCCACAGAGGTAGTCGTATTTTCGGTCTCCCCCGGTTCACTTGATTCCGGTAGGCCCTCCTCCGGCTCTTCGTCGGACTCATTGTTTTTTTTGTTTGTTAATTCAGCCTTTTGCTGAACGGTCTCTGATGCAGTCTCTTTTTTTGACTCATCAGCATCATTGCGCTCGTTTTCCATCTTCTTGCTTTCGCATTTATGCTATTCAAAGCTAATAAATATCCTAGTTTAATCGTGGGTCTGTCGGATAGTTGGCGAACATCTTGAACTTTCCGCCCATTTCTTTCAGCACGTCCCTCCATAGTTCGTCAGGATCAATATCAAACACTTGAGCGGCAGTGGCTCCCTTATAGATAATCCACGATTTGGCATCCAACTCCTGCATTAGCTGCCCTTCTGACCAACCAGAGTATCCAATGAAGAATCTGAAATCCGCTGGATCAATGATCTTATTTTGTATTGTTGACAACAACCTGTCAAAGTCTCCTCCCCAAAAAATACTATTTTGAATGAGCTTTCCGCTTTCCATCAGCGTAGGATTTCGATGCAGGAAATGCAAAGTCTGCTGCTCAACTGGTCCTCCTATCATAAGTAACTCGCTGAAGTCTCCGGCATCCTCTATGACCTCATCAAAATTGAGCAGTGATGGCTTATTGAGCACAAATCCAAACGTGCCATTCTCATCATGCTCACAGATATAGATGACAGAACGCTCAAAATTCGGATCTGGAAGATAGGGCTCTGATATCAGCAAATCTCCTCTCTCAGGAGGTCCGGAATTTCGTATATCGAAGTAGTCTATTTCTTTCATTAATGCAATGCTGGTTTTAATGGTAATTGACTGATAACAGTTCCTTCAAACTCGTTGATTTCTGCAAGTCTCTTATAAACATCCTGCTCATCAAAATACCTCAATGCCATATGAACAAATATCTCTCCATGGCGCGCCTCTGATACCCACAGCTCCTTATAAAACTTCTTTAGATCGGTTTCGGTCTGGGCGTCAGCCACGAGCCTGAATCGCTCTGCTCCCCTCGTCTCTACCACAGACGCAAGTAGCAACCGATCCATAAACCGCTCTACACGACCGGAGCGACAGTTGTCAACCAGTGCTTTCACATAAAGATCCTGACCTATAGAATGAGGCAATCGAATATTTCGTTGCTCCATCAGTTCATAAACCTGACGAAAATGCTCGAGCTCCTCAACTGCCGTGTCGATCAACTCTGGTATAATTTCCACTCGATCAGGGTACTTAGCCACAAAGCTCATCGCCATGGATGAAGCTTTGCGTTCACAGTTGGCATGATCTTTCAAAAATTCATCAAAATCGCCCATCACAGTGTCCACCCATTCTTGACTACTGGCTACCGCCAAATCCAACCTGAATTGCATAAATTCGTCTTTTCTATTTTGAACCAATACGTTTCCATTCTTTTCCTCCATTTTGAGTTCTGAACAGAAAGGAATTGATTACAACAACATCTATTGATGAGCAATATCGCCGATTTGAGAAAAGAATACCAGCAAGCTGCGCTTGATCTGGACAGTGTTAAAGAAAATCCTATAGATCAATTCGATAGTTGGTTTGAGCAGGCATTGAGTGGAGACATACTTGAGCCTAACGCGATGGTCGTGAGCACTTCTGACGCCAGTGGGCAGTCCACCCAGCGTACCGTCCTACTGAAGGCTTTTGATCATAAGGGGTTTGTGTTTTATACGAACTACAAAAGTCGCAAAGCGAAGCAAATCGCTGCTAATGCTCGGGTCTGCCTGCTGTTCCCTTGGTATGCTTTAGAGCGTCAGGTTATCATTCAGGGTACTGCAGAAAAAGTAAGTCAAAAAGAGTCCCTAAAGTACTTCATGAGCCGTCCCAGCGGTAGTCGGCTTGGCGCGTGGGTTTCACATCAAAGTCAGGTCATCACTTCGAGGAGCATCCTGGAGATGAAGCTGGCTGAAATGAAGAGTAAGTTCAAGGATGGAGAGATTCCGCTCCCGGATTTCTGGGGTGGGTTTAGGGTAGTGCCTCACACCATCGAGTTCTGGCAAGGTAGGCCCAGCCGCTTGCACGATAGAATCGAATTCGTCAAAAAAGGCGATAATTGGTCAGCCCATAGACTCTCTCCTTGAAAGAAAATATATACCTCAAGCGATACGCCTACCCTACCAGCTATTTTGATTTAGGATCGCTGGCTGGTTCGGATATGCTGGTAGTGATTCCTTGCTTTGATGAACCTAATTTGGTCGAAACGCTCGATTCCTTGAATCGATCTACTGTTCCGCGCGATTGCCAGGTCGGTGTGATGATAGTCATCAATCATGGGACAAAATCAAGCGACGAAATCAAGGCAAGAAACAGAGCCACATTGGCTCAATTCCAATCCTGGGCAGACGATAACACTCACAATTCGATATCTTATCAATGCCGTCTGGTGGAATTGCCTCAGAAGCATGCCGGTGTAGGGCTTGCCCGCAAGGTAGGTATGGACGATGCTGTCAGAATATTTAACCTATCGGGAAAAGATGGTCCGATAGTTTGCCTTGATGCGGATTGCACCGTGGATAGCAACTATTTCGAGGCACTTTGGGATGCATTCAATGATACTAAGGTCAAAAGTGCCTCACTTTATTATGAACATTCAGTTGACTTAAGCAGAGGCGATGATAATCCAGAGGGGATTGTGCTCTACGAAATCTACCTCAGGTACTACATCGACGCATTGAGGTACGCAGGCTATCCGATGGCGGTACAAACCATCGGCTCATCCATGGCCGTGCGCTGCTCGGCTTACCAGAAATGTGGTGGAATGAACCGACGAAAGGCAGGTGAAGATTTCTACTTCATACACAAGCTGTTGCCGCTCGGTGGATATACTGAGATCAACAGTACTATTGTTCGCCCATCGGGACGAGTCTCCGATAGAGTGCCTTTTGGCACAGGAGCCGCTATAGGCAAATGGACAGAAGATGCCTCTTCACTTGACCTCATCTATAACCCAGATATTTTCGAAGACTTAAAAACCTTTGTCGATGGTACAGATCACTTCTATAGACTTTCAGAAAGCGAGATTACCGACTTAATTGAAGTTTTGCCCATATCGATTCGTCGCTTCCTCGAGATTGGGAATGTAGTGAAAAACGTACTTGAGATCAAAGCCAAAACCAGCAACGCTTCATCATTCAAAAAGCAATTTTGTAATTACTTCGATGGACTGAAAGTACTGAAGTATGTACATTATGCCAGCGAGCACAATTCACCCAGAGTGCCAGTCTCCAAAGGTTTGGCGTGGATATTCGCCGAGCATTTTCAATTAGAAAAGCCTGCAACTTTGATTGAATCGCTCAAAGCACTTCGCGAATTCGACCGGACTAATACAGTTCGAATAGATCTTTGATACCCATTCGTTTCTCTATTGTAAAACCTTCGGCATAACTAAACCCAACGGGCTGTCCCATCTCCACCCCTCTGGATTCGATGAGATTCATAAAAGCCGGGGTTGAAATAAAGGTATCAGGTTCTTTATTATCCGGGTCGAAGAACTGTGACTTGTACGCGCGCACTGCAGCCATCTTTTTCTCCCAATGGTCTGAAACATCAACGACAAAATCTGGATCGATGAAGTTGCTCTGAATCATATGATAGACATTCTTTGGTCGCCAAGGTTCTTGTTGAACACCATCCACTTCAGTTTCCACCCGCTTGAGGCCTGAGATAAAGCATGCTTGAGAGATTAAGGCTGATCCTTTTCCGTGATCCGGATGTCTATCAGAAACTGCGTTGGCAATGACGAGCTCAGGTTGATAAGCCCTTATCTTCCTGGCAATTGCTAGTTGATGCTCTCTATCATTTGTGAAAAACGCATCTTCAAACTCCAGATTATCGCGAAGGGATACTCCCATGATCTTAGCAGCAGCAGCAGCCTCTTTCAGTCTGATCTCAGGAGTACCTCTGGTGCCCATCTCACCTCTCGTAAGATCAACGATACCGACCTTTCTTCCCTTTGCAACATTGGCAATAATCGTCCCGCCAGCTGACAGCTCAGCGTCATCGGGATGTGCTGCGATAACAAGAATATCAAGTTTCATTTTGAATTGGTCATATGACAAAGAAAGGCGGTCGTTCTTAAATCACAGAGCAGACCGCCACACATGTAGCTTCTTATCCAACAGATAGTTTAGGCAACTTCCATCTCCTTAGCTGCAAGGAAGCGCTCAGCATCAAGAGCGCCCATACATCCTGTTCCAGCAGCAGTCACCGCTTGACGGTAGACATGGTCTTGGGCATCTCCGGTGGCAAAAACACCTTCAATATTGGTCTTGCTCGTACCGGGTATTGTTTTTATGTAGCCACTCTCATCCATATCCAGGTAGTCTTTGAATATTTCTGTATTTGGTTGGTGACCAATGGCTACAAAGAATCCTTGTGCCTTCAGCTCTTTCTTTTCTCCGGTCTGGTTGTTTACCACCCTCACGCCTTCTACCTCTTCGGCACCCAACACTTCATCTACTTCAGTATTCCAAAGGATCTCGATATTGGCTCTGCTCATCACGCGCTTCTGCATGATTTTAGAAGCTCTCATCTCATCCCTTCTAACCAGCATGTAGACTTTGTTTACAAGATTGGAGAGATAGCTGGCCTCCTCGGCAGCCGTATCACCCGCTCCTACGATTACTACATCCTGACCTTTAAAGAAGAATCCATCGCACACTGCGCATGCAGATACACCTTTGCCGTTGAGTCGCTCTTCAGACTCCAGTCCCAGCCATTTTGCGCTAGCGCCAGTTGATATAATAACTGCCTCTGCCTCCAGTTCATCCTTCTCATCGACTGTGGCCTTCAATGGGTATGATGAAAAGTCAACAGAAGTGACTAGCCCATACCTGATGTCCGCTCCAAAACGCTCTGCCTGCTTCTGAAAGTCGATCATCATTTGAGGGCCCATTACACCATCAGGGTAGCCTGGGTAGTTTTCTACATCATTGGTAATCGTAAGCTGACCTCCGGGCTGTCCGCCTTGATACAATACGGGCTTCAAACCTGCTCTGGATGCATAGATAGCGGCGGTATAACCTGCCGGGCCAGAACCAATGATTAATACTTGTACTTTTTCCATATTTTTTTCTGCTAAGACCTGTCGATGTAGGTCACAAAATTAACTAATCACTTACTAAGGGTTAAACTGAATTAAACTAAAAAAGGTCTCATTTCCAGAGACCTTTTGTCGTGAACATGTCAAATTAGTTAGCCTAGATAAGGCTTCAATGATTTGCTCCTGGAGGCATGGCGCAACCTTCTAATGGCCTTCTCTTTGATTTGCCTTACTCTTTCTCTTGTTAAAGCGAATTTCTCCCCAATTTCCTCCAGTGTCAGAGGTTGCTCTCCATTCAAACCAAAGTAGAGCGCTACCACGTCAGCTTCTCTTTGCGTGAGTGTGGACAAGGCTCTCTGGACTTCTCTCCTCAGAGAGTCCGTCATCAAAGTATTGTCAGGGGTAACCTCCGTCTCGTTCTCAAGGACATCCAGGAGGCTGTTCTCTTCGCCATTGGCAAAAGGCGCATCCATCGAGATGTGCCTACCGGAAATCTTCATTGTATCAAGTACCTCAGTAGTTGTGATCTCCAGGAACTCCGCCATCTCATCCGGAGAAGGCTCTCTTTCATACTTCTGCTCTAGCTCACTGAATGTCTTTGAAATCTTATTCAGTGATCCCACTCTATTGAGAGGCAGGCGAACAATCCGCGATTGCTCTGCCAGGGCTTGTAGGATCGACTGGCGGATCCACCAAACCGCGTAGGATATAAACTTAAAACCTCGGGTCTCATCGAAGCGTTGTGCCGCTTTAATGAGCCCGAGGTTTCCTTCATTTATTAAGTCTCCTAACGTGAGACCTTGATTTTGGTATTGCTTTGCTACCGAAACTACGAACCTGAGATTGGCCTTAGTAAGTTTCTCGAGTGCAAGCTGATCCCCTTGTTTAATCCTTTGGGCTAAATCGACCTCTTCATCAGCCGTAAGCAAATCAACTCTTCCGATCTCCTGTAGGTACTTGTCAAGCGATTGACTTTCTCTGTTGGTGATCTGCTTACTGATCTTAAGTTGTCTCATTCAGCTAGGATTAGGTTTCTCGTCAGCACTCCTATTAATATTCTGCGAATCAATTAATTCACAGAATATTAATATTGTAGAAAATTAAACAACCCAGCTATTTTTTCCCTAACTGTCCTCTGATTTTTTCTCAGGCTTAGGTAAAAGAGCTTTTCTGGATAGTCTGAACTTGCCAGTCTTCTTATCTACTTCGATAAGCTTCACTTTGACTGTCTCACCAACTTCCAGGATACCATCCATCTTTTCTACACGCTCCCATTTGATCTCCGAGATGTGCAATAGACCGTCCTTGCTAGGCATGAACTCAATGAATGCTCCGAATGGCATAATCGACTTGACCTTGCCTTCATAGACCTCTCCTACTTCTGGTACCGCCACGATAGCTTTGATCCTACCGAGAGCATCATCCATAGCTTCCTGATTAACGGCAAAGACACTCACCTGACCGCCTTTTTCCGTTTCTTCAATCACTACGGTAGCGCCTGTAGACTTCTGGATTTCCTGGACTACTTTACCACCAGGACCGATCAGTGGCCCGATCATGTCTCTCTCGATGATCAACTTGTGTGATCGAGGTGCATTTGGCTTCAGCTCAGCTCTAGGCTCAGCCAATGTCTCAGTGATCTTATCAAGAATGTGCATTCTACCCTTTCGAGCCTGCTCCAATGCCTCTGCAAGCAAGTCGTAAGACAAGCCATCAATCTTGATGTCCATCTGACAAGCTGTGATACCGTCCTTGGTACCAGTCACCTTGAAGTCCATATCACCTAAGTGATCTTCGTCTCCAAGAATATCTGAAAGGATAGCATATTTCTTAGTCTCACTGTCAGAGATCATACCCATAGCAATTCCCGAAACAGGCTTCTTCAATGGAACTCCTGCGTCCATCAATGCCAGTGAACCAGCACAAACAGTTGCCATAGAAGAAGAACCATTTGATTCTAAGATGTCAGAGACTATTCTGATTGTATATGGATTGTCCTCATCAGAGGGTAGCATGTTTTTCAATGCTCTCATCGCGAGGTTACCATGTCCAACCTCACGTCGACCAGGACCCCTGTTCGGTCTTACTTCTCCTGTTGAGAATGCAGGGAAGTTGTAGTGCAGGATAAACTTGTTGTATCCGGAATGAATAGCTCCGTCAATCATCTGCTCATCGAGCTTAGTACCCAATGTAACAGACGTCAATGATTGGGTCTCTCCGCGCGTAAATACTGCTGAACCGTGAGCGGTAGGCAAGTAGTCCACCTCAGACCAGATAGGTCTGATTTCATCAGTCTGCCGACCGTCTAACCTGACCTTATGATCAAGCACACTGTTTCTAATGGCTTCTTTCTCTACATCGTGATAGTAGGTCTTTACCAATTTCTCGTCTAATTCACGATCTTCAGGTTGAGCCTCTTTCCACTCTGTGATGATGGCCTTAAACTTCTCAGATCTTAGAGATTTGTTGGCTATGCCTTCACTTGCCACCTTGTATACTTTGTCATACACAGCAGCTTTTATTTCTTCCTTAAGCTCAAGATCATGCGTCTCATGAGAATATTCACGCTTCTCACCAGCACCAAACATTTCCGCTAGGTCCAGCTGCGCCTGACACATCACTTTGATTGCCTCGTGAGCTACTTTAATTGCCTCGAGCATTTCTGCTTCCGAAGCTTCCTTGGCCTCACCCTCAACCATAGAGATGTTGTCCAGAGTTGCACCGACGATCAACTCGAGAGTAGCCTCTGCAAGCTGCGTTGGAGTAGGGTTAATAACATATTCATCACCAATTTTGGCAACTCTAACTTCGGAGATAGGTCCTCCGAAAGGAATATCCGATACGGTGATCGCAGCAGATGCTGCAAATGCAGCCAGCGCATCTGGCAATACATCAGGATCTGCACTGATCATTGAGATAGCAACTTGCATATCAGCATGGTAGTCGCCTGGCATCAGTGGCCTGATCACTCTGTCGACGAGTCTGCTTATCAGAATCTCATAATCTGAAAGTCTACCCTCTCTTTTTAGGAAACCACCAGGTATTTTACCATTGGCGGCAAATTTTTCTTGATAATCAACAGACATTGGTAGAAAATCGACTCCTTCTTTTGCCTCTTTGCTAGACACTACAGTCGCCAATAGCATTGCATTGCCCATTCTAACCATTACGGAACCATCAGCCTGCTTCGCAAGCTTTCCCGTTTCCATTGTTATCTCCCGCCCATCGGGCAGGTTAAATTTCTTTGTTTGAAAATTTGTTAGCATTTAAATCTGTTCTTCCTTTCTAAACTCCATTGAGCTTAAAAAGAAAAGGGATTCCCTTTGAATCCCTATTTCTGTTATTACTTTCTTAATTTCAGTTCCGCGATAATCGCTCGATATCTTTCGATATCAATCTTGTGGAGATAATTGAGGAGTCTCCTTCTCTTACCTACTAGTTTCAAAAGACCTTTTCTTGATGAGTGATCTTTCTTGTTTGTCTTGAGATGCTCTGTGAGATGATTGATACGGAAAGTAAAGAGCGCGATTTGTGACTCAGGAGAGCCTGTATCGGTCTTTGACTTTAACCGACCATGATTCTCGAACAAATCAGTTTTGACTTCTTGCGTTAAATACATGCTTAGCTAAAGAATTAGTTTTAAAATTTGAAAACGCAAAGGTAGGCAGTATTCTGATGTAACCAAAGCGTTAGTCGAACTTAGAAATCAACCAATCACAGGTAAAAAGTGCAAAAGAACTTAGCGCTAAACTGATGCCTAACGCTTCAACGCTACTTTTACTTTATCCAAAATCACCAGATAGAAGTCAGTATCAAACAGCCGGGCATCCTTTCGTGCTTGTCTAAGGAAGAAAAGCCCTACCGGAAACAGTACCATGTTGGAAATCCAGGCTGCCGTCAGTGGAGGCACCAGGTCCTCGCGCGCCCATTTGATACTTAAAATATTAAGCACATAGTACAGGATGTAAAAGAATATGGAGATAATCACTGGCACTCCAAGCCCACCCTTTTTGATGATCGCACCCAAGGGAGCACCGATTAAGAACATAGTAAAACATGCTGCTGCCTGCGCATATTTTCGGTACATCTCTATTGCGTTCTTGTCAGACTCACGCTCCATCGTAATCAGGCGAGCTGTACTGCTACTGACTGTTGATCTTACATTGCGTGCAGATCTTAGGGCATTGTCGAGGATAATACTCTTCTTTCGTTCGTCTGTCGTCACCTTGCTAAAGGGTACCTGGGTCGCCGCTACTACAGCTTGCCATGTGGTATCGGTTGGTATATGCTTTAGCGCTCTTTTTCGTTTCCTCTCTTCTTTCGTATCAGCTTGCTTAGTATCATCCTGCCAAAATGTAAACATGCCCGCCTTTTCGACATTTTTGGTGACAGGTTTGATCTGAGGTCTTGTCCTGTTTCTCAATGAGTCCGGTCTGACCGGAACTCTGATATTCTGCATTGAGTCCATTTTATTCTTTCTTTCAGCATCAATAGCTTCTTGAAATGGCTGATACTCTTCCGGTAGGTCGAGCTTATCAGAAAGATGGAAAGTATAAAACGCAGGCGCGGTTTTATAAATGTTGAACATTACCTTATCCATACCCTTAGACAGTGAATCAATATCCAAACCGAGTGATTCAATACTCTTCATTCTGTAATCCCCAGCGAAAAGATCCTCTTTTGTGCGCTTCAGATCAAATGACGAAAGGCTGAAAACGATCTTCATCTCGGTGTATCCATTCCTGGTAAACTGATTGATCTGATCAGGGCCGTAGGCATTGGACTTTTGGCCTGTGTTCGGAAACTCCTCATACAGATTTCCATTGAATAGTTCGAATACCAAATACTTCTCATTCATGTAGGTATACATCCTACTGGAGTCCGCATAGATGACCCGATTATTACCCTGGCCCGCGGTGTGATCATATATGATGACATCCTTCAATGTGACATCATCGAGCTTCTTGGTTGCTTTGATGCTATAATTCGGGATACCGTCATAAAACACTCCTTCCTTGAGATCAAGGGAAGGTTTTTTCTGCTTGATATCATAAAGGAGACTCAGTGCTTTGAGGTTGGCTGCCGGTACTATGTAGTTATTGGAGTAGTAAGCACCAATTGAAAGAAGTACCGAAAAAATGAAAATTGGCTGAATGGCCCGAACCAATGAAATACCGGCACTTTTGATCGCTGAAAGCTCGAAGTGCTCACCAAGGTTACCAAAGGTCATGAGCGACGAAAGCAGGACCGCCAACGGTAATGCATCAGGAGTAATACGAACACTAAAGTAGAAAAGGAATTCGGCCAAGACAGGCACGGGTAGGCCTTTACCTATTATATCATCGAAGTACTTCAGCATCAACTGAAGCAGAAGGATAAAAACGGTAATAAAAAAAGTGAGAAAAAAGGGTCCAAAAAAGGACGACAGGATGAGCTTATCCAGTTTCTTCATTACACAACCTTGGTCACTGTGTCATTAACGATCAAATGATCAAAACAGCGAGCAAAGATTGAAAATTTTTACTAGCCCCCGACGATTTCCTTCAAATTATGTATCAGGTTGTCCCAAATATCCTGAGCCTCTTCCAGGTCCTCAACATCAGAGTAGTCTGTAATTCTTAAAAACACCGCTTGGGTAAGATCATTAACCTCAAGCTTGAACTCGAGATGATTCGGATCATCCTCATCATCCATAAACTCAAACTTTACAAGATAATTGGTGCGCTGAGCCACCATACGCGCCTTATTCTCATCTCCATCCCACAGAAAGGTGAAGGTTTTGTCGGCATTATTGATATTCACATCATCAGCAAACCACTGGGACAATCCGCTGGCCGTGCTCAGATAGGGATAAAGCATTTTTTTGGAGGCGCTGAATTCATATTCGCCATTGAATACTTGCTTGCTCATGGGCCAATATTTAAATACGATTTAATCTAATAATTAATTTAAAAACTCCATGCCAATTGTCAACTAAAACGCTTGTATAAAGCGCAACTTTATGCCTATTTTTGCACTCCCATTTGGCGAGGTAGCTCAGATGGTTAGAGCGCAGGATTCATAACCCTGAGGTCGGGGGTTCAATTCCCCCTCTCGCTACAAAGTCTAAACCCTTATATCTTCAATATAAGGGTTTTTCTTTTATAACCTTGGCGATCCGCATATTCTGCCATTTTTTATTCTATTGGCCTTCAGATTGGCAGGAAATGGTGAGCTTTTCCAACTCTTTTTCTGATATATGTCAGTCTGCTCTCCTAACCCCTAAGGCATCTTTGTGACAAATAATAACCATGTCGCAGAACTCACTCATTCAAAAATACAATACGCCGGGTCCGAGATATACGAGCTATCCAACTGTGCCTTTTTGGGATACCAAGACATTTACGCCACAACTCTGGATAGAAAGTGTGCGAAAATCCATCAAAGCAAGTGATGATGGTATAAGTATCTATATTCATTTACCCTATTGTGAAAGTCTCTGTACCTTCTGTGGCTGCAATAAGCGGATTACTAAGAATCACTCCGTAGAGGCTCCTTATATAGACGCATTGATCAAGGAGTGGCACCAGTATTTGGAGCACTTTGAGGAAAAACCGCGTATTAAGGAAATCCATCTGGGCGGAGGGACTCCTACTTTTTTCAGCAAAGAACATCTATCTAAGCTTATCCAGGCTATTCGTGATAGCGCGGAAATACTCCCGACCGCTACACTAGGGTTTGAAGGCCACCCCAATAGTACTACTTATGGGCAGCTGGAGACACTCCGTTCTTTAGGCTTTAGCAGGGTTAGCTATGGGATTCAATGTTTTGATGAAAGAGTACAGGTCGCTATCAATCGCAAACAAAGCTATGAGCAGGTCGAAAAGATCACTGAAGACTCCCGGTCTATAGGATACACTTCGATCAATTACGATATCATCTATGGGCTACCTCATCAGACGCTTTGTTCTATAAAAAGCACGGTGAATAAGGTGTTGCAACTTCGCCCTGACAGGATCGCTTTTTACAGCTATGCGCACGTGCCCTGGATCAAAGGCAATGGCCAACGGAAATTCTCAGAAGCTGATCTGCCCACTCCTGATCAAAAGCTCGGTCTGTATCGACTAGGCAAGGAAATGCTGCTTGAAGCCGGCTATGTTGAGATAGGCATGGATCACTTCGCCTTACCAGAAGATACGCTGTATGACTCATCCGTATCTGGTCGATTGCATCGTAATTTCATGGGATATACGGAGAACCACTCTACATTGATGATAGGACTGGGAGTATCCGCTATCTCTGACAGTTGGCTGGGTTTTGCTCAGAACGTAAAGACTGTCGAGGAATACCTTAGTCTAATCAATAATGATCAGTCGACAGTATTTCGAGGACACCTGCTCACACGCGAGGATCTCATTATAAGGAAGCATATACTCGACCTAATGTGCAATTTCAGAACTTCTTTTCCAGACCTATCGGGAGCAGAAAAGGAAATTCTTGATCGGCTGGCAGAACCGCTTAGAGATAATCTCATTGCCCTCACCCAGAATGAGATCATCATTACTGAAGAGGGCAAGGCATTCCTCAGAAACATCTGCATGGCTTTTGACCTCAGACTCTGGGATGACCAACCACAAACACAGCTATTCTCTATGACAGTATAGCCCGGAAAGCCCGCTTTCATTAATTTGGTGAAATGAAAGTTCATTCCGTCATACTAGCGTCGCTAGTAGTCTTATTCCAGGCCTGTCAACCCCAGACTACTCCGCTACAAAAACTAGAGCAGAAACTCGTCGAGACCATGGAAGGCTGCAGCGGTGAGTATGCTGTAGCATACTATGACCTTACCAGTGGAGAGTCGATGCAACTCAATGCCGACAAAAAGTACCATGCCGCTAGCACCATGAAAGTACCTGTAATGATCGAACTTTATCGCCAGGCAAGCCTCGGTAATCTATCAATGAGCGACTCAATTCTGGTAAGGAATGAGTTTGTAAGTATTGTCGATAGCAGCTTATACACTTTGAGTATCGAAGATGACTCGGATAGTATCGTTTATCAGAATATCAGCAAGAAGATGAGCCTCGCAGATTTGACCTATCAGATGATCACCGTAAGCTCAAACTTTGCTACGAACATCCTGATCCAACTCGTAGGGGGTGAACAGACAACTGCAACCATGCGAACACTTGGCGCAAGAGACATTGAAGTCCTAAGGGGAGTCGAGGATATCAAAGCGTATGAGCAGGGCTTGTCCAACAGCACTACAGCCAATGACTTGATATCGATCTTCATAGCCCTTGCCAAAGGTGAAGCCGGGACAGCTGAGCACACCGAGGAAATGATCGGCATTCTTAAAGATCAAGCCTTCAATGAGATCATTCCTGCTAAGCTTCCTAATAATGTGGAAGTGGCTCATAAGACAGGTGTAATCACAGGTGTACATCACGATGCAGGTATAGTCTATCTACCGGATGGTAGATCTTATGTGCTTATTCTCCTATCGGAAAAACTTGAGGACTTTGATCGGTGTACCGAGATGATGGCCTCTCTTTCCAGAGTGGTGTACGATCACATGATCTCGAAGGCGAACTAACGATAGGCATAATAAGCCATCACGATCTTAAGCGATTCGAGCATGGCCTCATTGATAGGAAGTCGCTGATTTGCCAGCTCAAAATCAATGGCTTGTAGCTGCCGGTAATAGTTGCTCATGACTGGCACTTCCCCACCCTCCTTCACGTGAGTGTAGCCTTTTTGGTAAGCCTCAGGAGACTCCAGTTTGATTCTCGCACAGGTAACCAGCTCATTCTGACCATATTTGTCAACCCTCGCACTGTAGCCAAAAAGTCGACATATCAACCCTCTATTGGTATACTGCGTGCAACGTCCCCTGTCTTCCTGATTCGCATGACTCTTAAAATTAATGCAGATAGGATCTATCGGTTCCTCACTGAGCAAGTCAAACATTTGCTCTGCATTTCCCTCTTCGTAGTGCTGAATAGCTAATGGTAAAAACTCCAATACGGAAGCTTCAATATCCGGCTTTGTACAGCATTGCCCACACCCGAAAAAGCAATCCATACCAGAAACACCCTGAAACTTGGCAATAGCGTCATCCAGAACTTTGAAAACGTCGGAAACGGCCTGTGATTTTTCTGGTAAGGAGACATACATATACCTACAAAGCTAAACCGAAACCAGCTATCAATCAGGCAGTAGCTCGTAGACAATATTGTGGATCGTTGGGCGAATGTTCATCGTGTAGATGAGTCGATTGTCCCTGGTAGGATAGACGCGATTGGATAAGAAGATAAACATCAGGTTCTCAACAGGATCAGCCCATACCAGTGTGCCGGTGTATCCGCTATGACCAAAGGTCTGTGGACTGGCGTCCTTGGCCACACTGCTGCCCAGCTCATCATACTCAAGGTCAGGTTTGTCAAAGCCAAGTCCGCGTTTGTTGCCCTGCTCACAGTATTGACAGGCAGTAAACTTCTGTATAGTCTGATAGCTCAAATACTGCTCCCCACCATAGCTGCCAAAGTCCATGTACATCTGCCACATCTTTGCCAGGTCGTTGGCGTTGCTAAACAGACCGGCATTGCCCGATATCCCACGCATCATGGCTGCACCCTCGTCATGAACCACTCCATGTAGCAGCATGTCACGGAAATAGTCATCATCCTCTGTAGGGACGATGCGTTCCAATGGATACTTTTCAAGAGGATTGTAAGTCAACGTACCCGCACCAAGTGGTGTATAGTATGTCTGGTCTAAAAAGTCAGCATAAGGAACTCCCGACTGTCTGCTGATCAAGTCCGGGAATAAATAGAAAGCCAAGCCAGAATAGGCGTATCCACCCTCTTCATTCATAGGCGCTTTTTTGATCATCTTGTAAATCTTATCCTGGTAATCCTTGTGCATGTACAAGTTGGGAGACAATTGATAGGGATAATCTTCTGAGTACGTATCCGATAACGTTTTGCGTCGGTATTTTCCGTTGCGCCTGGTCGTAGTAGTATGGTAGGCGATCCAGGGCTTCATCCTTGCATTGTGAGCAAGGATGTTCCGAAAGTCAACATTCTTCTTGTTCGAAAAGGACATTTTCGGAAAATATTCCTTCATTCTGGCCTCAAGATCGAATTTATCGTAATCGTGGAGTTTCATCAATCCGGCAGTCGCACCTGTCACTTTAGTGATAGATGCCAGATCATAAATATCGTCCATCATGACCGGCCTATCCTGATCATAAGTATGATAACCATACGCCTTTTTGAAGAAGACCTTTTTATCCTTGACCAGCTGAACCTGCGCCCCTGGATAAGCCTGTGCCCGGATACCTTCATTCACGACAGAATCGACCCTGCGTGAAAGCTCCCCACTATCCACACCCAACTCTTCCGGCACGGTGTACTTAAACCTAACCTCCCCTTGGGTAGGTAGGCCAAACCCTGACTTCCATTCACTATTGACAGTGATCGGGAGTTGCCCCTGACTCGAAATCCCACCGAAGATCAACTGCGCGGCATAATCCTGATATAGTCGCCCATCCTGATAAGTCGTACTGAATGCCGCCCACTCTCCTATCGGGAATTTTGGAATCAGATACGGGCTTCTAAAGCTCACCACTATAAGTTTCTTTTCCTGGCCCAGGTCGCTCAGCAAGTCGTACACCTGATCACCATAAGTCTCCGTACTCCACGGAAACCACTGCCCTCTGTGCGTCCCGACTATGATTAGATTATACTCAGCTAAAGACGACTTGATATCCGACAAGGTTGGGTTGCTAGGATCTTTGTCTATCTGGAAGTGATTCATGGGCATATAGTCATCCAGACGATCTTGAAATGCTGTTTCACTGTCAACACCAATACTCAGAGTGGCCACCTGGAGCGTATCCAACCGCTTCAGCGGAATTATCTCATTTTCATTTTTTAGCGTGGTGATACTTTGCTCAATCAACTGCCGCTGAAGCCAACCTGCCACCGGGCTTGAAGACCAATTTTCGGCAGTAATCACATTCGATTTATCCGATAGGCCAAACCAATACTTGGCCAGCAGTACTTTACGAACCTTCGCATCAATTAGTGCCTTTGAAATCTGTCCATTTCTCACCGCCTCCTTAATGCCCAGCACCATGTCCCCTATATTTTCTGGAAACAAGAGCACATCATTTCCCGCCAGTAGCGCCTTGACTCCCATAGAGCGCTGGTCATGATACTTTGTCACACCCACCATATTGAGTGCATCGGTGAACACCAAACCATTAAAGCCCATTTCCTCCACCAATAGATCATTAACCACTCTACCGGAAAGGGTCGTAGGCAAATTAGGTGTAGGGTCGAGCTTGCTCATCTCCATATGAGCGACCATCACTCCTCCGATACCCGCATCGATCAAGGTTTTGAAGGGAGGAAGTTCGACCTTCTTAAGACGCTCCTTATCAAATTCTAACAGCGGCAGATCCTTGTGACTATCCACATCTGTGTCCCCATGACCAGGGAAATGTTTTGCGGTAGCCATCACTCCTTGTGACTGCATGCCTAGCATCACCTGTTTTCCAAGCTCTCCAACACGCCGTGGATCATCGCCATATGACCGCCAGTTAATGATCGGGTTTTTAGCATTGTTGTTGACATCCACGACAGGCGCAAAGTTGATGTGCACGCCAAGCGAACGTAGATTTCTCCCCATCTCCTGTCCAAGTTCGTAGAGCAACTGGCTGTCCTTGATTGCACCAAGGGTCATGTTGTATGGATAACTGACCTGTTCGCTGAGTCGCATGGCTGCACCCCACTCTGCATCCAAAGCGATCATCAAAGGCACTTTGCTAATCCCTTGATATTCGTTGGTTAACTCGATCTGATGGTAAGGCGTACCCGCAAAAAAGATAACGCCACCTACATGGTAGTCTTTAATCCATTCCAGTACCTGCTCCCGGTTGACGTTGGTATCCGCACTGTAGGCGTCCACCATGATCAGTTGCCCAATCTTCTGATCGAGTGAAAGTTCATGGAGTATAGAGTCGGCCCAAAAGCCTCCCTGGTTAAGGAAATCAGGATTTTGCTTTGCTGGCTGAGCAATACTCAACTGTAGTAAACTCAAACAAAGAATGACGCATGTCCCAAAAAATCTCATTTATATACACCAAGGCCGGGCTTGTCAGAGATAGAAAGGTAGCCATCCTTGAGTATAAAACCACCCTGAACAACATCTTTAGCCAGATCGAAGCTGCCATCAAGGTCGAGGTATTTGGTGTTGGCGCTTGACAGAGCTGCGTGCAGTGCTGCAGTAATACTGATGACACTTTCATCATTGCAGCCCCACATCAGACTGATGCCCGCGGACTCTGCTATAGCGGCTATTTGCTTTGCTTCAAGAATACCTCCGCATTTCATTAGCTTGATATTGAAGATGCCCGCAGGCGTAGGCGACTGTGCAAGTGCTAATGCATCCCGCGCATCTACCAGCGATTCATCAGCGGCGATGAGCTTTTTGAATGCTTCCGGTAAGTCCCCCAGTTGCTGAATCTGATCTGCCTTGATAGGCTGCTCTACGAGCTCGATATTCAGGTCGGAAGTCGACTGGAAAAAGTCCAATGTCTCTGACTTAGTCCATCCCTGGTTAGCATCTATTCGAATCAATGGCGCATCACCAAAAGTCTTTCGCAGTGCTCTAAGTCGCTCTATGTCCTCTTTTAGCTCTTTGCCGAGCTTTATTTTTAATATCTTAAATCCAGCATCAAGATATTCTTTGGCCTCCTCAAGTGTGGCAGCAATATCCATGATGCCTATCGTGACTGACGTAGGAAGTGACTTGATTTTCTGACCATAGAAAGCGGCAATCGGAATGCCGAGTAACTGCGTAAAAGCATCATGTATGGCCACATCCAAAGCCACCTTAGCTCCCGCATCGTCGGCAAAGTCATGATAGACATGATCGAGAAGATGAGAAAACTGTCGTATGTCCGCTCCCCTGAAGGTCTCCAAACCGTCCTCCATCAATCGCTTATAAGTATCGTCAACGTCCCTATCGACCACATATTTAGACGGGTTAGCCGCGCCTCTACCAACCAACCCGTTCTCCAGGTGAAGCTCTACGATGACATTCTCAACACTATCAACCGTCTTATAAGAAATGCTGTAAGGGCGTGTTAAGGCTAAATTTTCTTTAGTGACATTTATATCGGCTATTCTCATTTCTTCATCATTTTTTCCAGGTGTGGTATTAGTTCATCCACACCATCCTGTACAGGTAGCAGTACCGGTATACCAAACTCCTCCTCATACTGCTTTTTGTATTCACGCGCCTGCTCTATGGTTATTTTGGTAGTATTGATTGTAATCGCTAGCACAGGCACATCGTAGGCTTCTATCAAGTCTATGTCTTTTTTTAGAGGAGGTATCTCGACCCCTAGATGATCGAAACCATCGTAGTACTTTCGACCGGGGGCATGCTGTAATACAACCCCATCCATCTTACCAGAAATCAAAAACTCCGAACCACAGGGTCCGCTGATATTTCTAAGAGCGGCTTGTCCTTCCACAACAATCATATCAGGGTTTTCATCCTCAAAACACTTCACAATCATGTACTCGAGCTCTCCTGAAACGAAATCATTTACGGTAGAATCCAGGATAAAACCGTACTTCCAGCCTTGCATCCAACCTGTTTGGCCTGTATAGATCATTTCAGATGTGTACTTATGCTTCAGCAGTGCTTCTACAATAAACTTGGCAGTAGTGCGCTTGCCAAGGCCACAATCTGTGCCCATCACCACAATTTTGGGACAGGTCACTTTGAATATATCACCTTTCCAGAAATTCAAATCCTTCTTCGCCCTTGGTTTTCGGATATCATGTATATCAGCAAGGTTTTCCTTTGCCACCTCCATCAGCTCTGAATCTTCTGCCAAAAACTGATGGAGCCCACTTACCAAGGAGATACCCTGACCGAGCGCCAAAAGCACATCAGGTCGCATCCGCTCCGGCAGACGCCCACCTTTTGGCGCTATACCCACGACCAGGTAATCCACCATACCCCCATCATCCAGGAAGGACTTAACGTCCGGGTACACAGGTATGCCTCGATGAATGCCATCAAGCAATTCGCCCGCATCATTGCCATGAAACACATGATCTATGACTGCTTTGATTTCGAATCTTTCTGACCCACGAATCAGCCCATGACTCGTTTTAGCAGACTTGGTGTCATAAACACCGTTGGACAATAATATAGCGGTTCCTTTCATTTAACTTAGGTCGGTTTTACAAAGCACCAATTTGGTGAATTTTGGTTATACTTCGCTTCAAATTAGGTTGAATGAAAACATTGGACTTTAAGCGGTATCCTATCGGAAAATCAGGACTCATTATATACATCAGTTTGGTGTTGCTGCTCTCATCGTGCGCCACCTTCAAGTCCAGACAGCTTAGCAGCAAACTTGACAAAGCAGACAAGCTCAGCGATCATTTTGTAGGGTTGGTGATATTTGATCCTTCCTCTAATGACTATCTCTATGAAAAGGAGGCGGACAAGTACTTCACTCCTGCTTCTAATACGAAACTATTCACTTTTTTCGCGGGTCTTAAACTGCTTGGTGACTCAATAGATGGCCTTAGATACACTGTTCTTGGCGACTCTTTGATTTTTGCAGGTACTGGAGACCCTACCCTGCTCAACCCAAAATTTTCTGACCAACAACCAGTCTTCGACTTCCTGGCTTCTACAGACAAACAGCTTTATTGGGCTACCGGATATTACGACGAACCTTACTTCGGACCGGGATGGTCATGGGACGATTACGCCTACGGCTTTCAGCCCGAACGAAGCGAATTGCCTGTTTATGGTAATATGGTTCGGATTCATAAGCCCATTGGAAGCGACAGCCTGAGTGTGATCCCCGAGCGCTTTAGCGGGTTAATAGATTTGGACAAGGGCTATCGAAGCAAATTAAAGCGTGATCTGCATTACAATTATTTCATTGCCAATCCGGAGCTATGGATTGACGAAGAGGATACACTCAATCGACCGTTTCAATATACGCCGGAGCTCGTCGCACAATTACTTTCGGATACGCTAAAAAAGAAGGTCTCGATCATCGAAAACTTCGAATCAGACTTTGATCAAACGGTAAAAAGCTTGCCTACCTCTGAGGTATATGAAATAATGCTGAAGGCCAGTGACAATTTTCTCGCTGAGCAACTGCTTCTAAATAGTAGCGCTAAACTCAGCAACCGACTTAATGCCGAAAACACAATGGTCTTCATGGAACGGCTGCATTTTAAGCACATGGAGCAAAAACCCATCTGGCGTGATGGATCGGGACTCTCGAGATACAACCTTTTTACTCCAAGGAGTATGGTCCAGCTACTGGATATGATTTACGATCATTTACCCAAAGATGAACTCTACGCACTCCTACCGGAAGGAGGATCGTCTGGTACCATCAAGGAGTGGTACGGCGGCAATCCTCCCTATGTGTATGCCAAAACAGGCACGCTCAGCAATAATCATTGCCTATCGGGCTATATCGAGGCGGTCAGCGGTAAGACCCTCATTTTCAGTTTCTTGAACAACAATTATCCCGGCTCTTCAGACTCCATCAAACCCCAAATGCAGCAGATTCTCGAATGGATTAGGGATAAATACTAGCTGACTGCATTTCGCGCTCTATAGCATACCGATTCACTGCACAGAATTGATTCGGACATCTGAAATTCCTATTATTGATTGACATCAAAGGATCAAAACATGAAAAATCCAATCAATTGGTTTGAGATTCCTGTCAACGACATGGATCGAGCAAAAAAATTCTATGAGACGATATTAGACATTGAGATCTCTGTCCAGGAGTTCGGCAAGGCGTTGATGGGCTGGTTTCCCTTCGAAGCAAATGGACCGGGAGCCACTGGCACGTTGATGAAAGGAGAAAGCTATGTACCCTCTCATCACGGCACCATGGTATACTTCTCCGTACCCGAAATCGATGATGTACTCGCCAAGGTAAAGGAAGCAGGAGGTAAAGTCCTTAACGAGAAATTCAGTCTCGGAGAACATGGGTTCTCAGGACACTTCGAGGACTCTGAAGGCAACAGAGTTGCGTTACATCAAGCCGCCGGTTAGTCGATCATATACGCCTGAGTTCGACGAACCATGGATCAAAATTCATTCAATTGAGCACCCGTATGTTAAAGAATTTTATTGGGTCGAACTCAGATTACTCATCGTAGCTCTCCGTAATTCCTCCCGTCAACCTCATCAGCTCGGTCTCCGATTCGATGAGATTGTAGATGGCCTGCACATACTGTAGCGAAGTGGTCAAATAAGTGATCTGAATGTCCCTAAACTCGAAGGAGGTAATTGTACCATTGCGGTAGCGATCGGTAGCCAACTGAAGGTTCAACTCGGAAGTCTCAACGTTCTCACGGGAAATCTCTAAGAGGTTATTGCGGAGGTTGTACTGATCAAAAGTGCTAATGAGATTATTCTTGAGGCTTTGCTTCAACTCAGAAATCTGCAACTGCCCAATTTGCTCGTTAATTCGCGAGTTCTCAAGCTGTCTTCTGATACGACCTCCATTGAAGAGCGTGTAGCTCAATGTTAATCCAGCGCTGTAATTGAGGGTTGAAGAATTGATGCCCGATTCGCCATTGGTCCCATTTGCGAACTCTGCACTGCTCAAATCCTGAATTTGTGAATTTTGGGATCCACTAAGGTTAAGATTAATGCTCGGGTACAACCCTGACTTGGCAATTTGAACATCCTTGCGCAAAATTTCCTGGGTGATGAACTGGTTTTTCAAATTACTGTTAGAGGATGTCATTTGAGCATATAGCTCATCCAGGACAAAATCCTTAGCCTGCACTTCCAGAGAATCAGAAAGCTCATAGTACTCTTCTACATCGATCCCCATCAACAGGTTGAGGTTCCTAAGGGAATTACGGTAGTTAAGCACCTGTGAGATATAATTGGATGAGTCCGTGAGGTAGGCATTCTTGTCCTGAAGTATATCGAAGGTCACCGCTGTACCCAGCTCCCCTCGCATACGTCCATAGTCGTATCGATCTCTAGACAGGCCAAGTGTACGCTGAAAGACCTCCAAACGTTGCTCTTCTAACAGGGCGGTATAGTACGCCAGTATAATCGCCTGGATTGAATTTTCAACAACCACCTGGGCATTGCCTAAGCTTTGTTGCTCGAGATAATCCAGCCTGTCTCTGGTCATGCGTATGTTGAAGCCATTAAACAAGGTCCAATTTACCGCTGCTGATGGGTTAAACGCCCTTCCCTTTATATTTCCGGAAGTAAGGAAGCTCGCTGGATTGTCAATCTCTGTAAGGCTCAATGTTTCTGACATACCTAGCGTAATGGAAGGGAACATGCCTGCTTCACCCGCATTGTTGTTGTTGCGGGCGATCTCGACGCGCTGACTCTCTATTTGAATAGAAAAGTTGTTTTCCAAACCTTGAAGTACCGCATCTGAAAGCGTCAATTCCTGACCCAGAGTCTTGAGCGTACTCAACTGAAGCACTGCTACCAGTACAATAAAAAATCTTTTGACCATCTTCATTAAAACTGTAATTCTCTTCTATGCTCAATCATTGCGGGTTCCACTTCTTCGTGGGTCGGCTTGGTTCTATCTCCATAAAAAATCACTCTGGCGAGCCTGTAGAAGAATACGCGGATATCATTGAATACCAGAATAAACACCGGGAAGAACGATAGAATGAAAAATGTACCCAGCAATACGCCCCATGCCAGCGAAATCGCCATCGGTATTATAAATTGAGCTTGGAAACTTGTCTCCAATATCAATGGATAAAGTCCCGCAACTGTCGTCATGGATGTCAGGACAATTGCCCGATATCTGGCGACACCTGCTTCAAAAGCAGCTTCCTTTATGGCCAGGCCACTCTTGATATTCCTATTAAAGCGATCCAACATTACCACCGCATCGTTGATAATCACTCCTGACAAGGCTAGTATACCATAACCACTGATGGAATAGTAAAACGTGGCACCCTCTACCCAGTGTCCGAACATTGCGCAGATCACGCCTATCGGAATTAGTGAGAATATGAGCATAGTCTGATAAAGCGATCTGAAGTTCAACGTAATAGTGAGTACCAACAGAATAAGAATGATTGGGCCCACTTGCATGAGCGACCCAAACTCCCTGGCTCCTCTGCTCGATTGCCCCTCATAGGTAAAGTCTAACCCCGGATATTTAGCTAAAAGTGGCGGCATCACATCTGTGGAAATCTTCTCTAGTACATCAGGCAGACTCTGCGTTTTGGATGCCAAGTCTGCTGTCACTCGTATTTCCCTTTTGCCGTTGAAGTGATTGATCGATATCACACCACGGCCAATTTCATAGTCTGCCAACTCAGTTAGCGGGTACTCGGCACCATCAGCCATTTTTATCTTCATTGTCTCCAACTGAGTAATACTTAAGCGATCCTCCTCGGGGTACCTTACCCATACCTTCACCTCATCAGTACCTATTTGCAATCGCTGAACTTCCTCACCGAAGAATCCCTGTCTTATCTGCTTGGTGATATCTTGTTGTGTCAGACCAAGCAGGTATGCCAATGGCTTCAGCTTCAACTCGATCTCTCGCTGACCTATCGAAGCATTGTCCGTCACATCTTTAATCGCGCTAATCTCTGAAAGCTTGTCCTTAAGCTCCACTTTAGCTGCATCCAATTCATCAATGTCTGCACTCTTAAGTGAAATCGATACCGGCTTTCCAAAGTAATTGACGCTTCCGATGGTGAACTGCTCCGCTTCGGGCACGGGTCCTATTTTCTTCCGAATCAGCTCGGATATTTCGAAAGCAGAAATGTTCTTTTCATCCAAGTTCTCAAAGTTGATCCCTAGGTTGCCAAGATGACTACCTACCTCTCTACTAGATGATGCGCCGACACTTAAATCAATGGTACTAATTACCGAATCTTGAAAGCCATAGCGCTGCTGAATCTCACGGTGAGCGGACCATACTGAGTCCTGAAAAGTTCTTAAGTATGTCTCTGTTACATTTTCTCTTGTTCCTGGCTTTAGTTTAAGATCAACCTTAATGTCATCAGCGGGTGGAACAGGGAAAAAGCTAGAATTGATAAAGCCTCCTCTAAACATGCCAATGACGACAAAGAAAAAAACCAAAGGGAAGCTGAATGACACCCATTTCCAGTCAATCAAGAACCTCAGCATTTTTGCATAGAGCTTGTTACGCAACCACTCAATGATACCTTCCATAAAATTTCTAAAGCGGGCATAGACTCCAGTAGTATTTGTCCTGCGAGAAAGGATTTTTTCACTAGCGAGGTGAGCGGGTAGGATAAAGAACGCCTCCACCATCGAAAAAGCCAAACATGCAATCACTACTATGGCCATCTCACCTGTGAATCCATTATTGTCAAGAAATAGTAATGGAAGGAAAGCAATCATCGTAGTGGTTACTGATGTGAATACTGACGGCACCATCTCAAGCGTACCTTCTATGGCTGCTGTCTTGGCGTCTGAGCCTTTTTCGAAATGTGTGTAGATGTTCTCAGCAATCACGATACCATCGTCCACGAGTATACCCACTACGAGAAGCATACCAAACAAGGAAAGCATATTGATGGTGATACCTGCCATATCTCCTACAATGAACATTGCGAGGAAAGAGAGCGGAATTCCAAACGCCACCCAAAATGATAACCTTAAAGAGAGGAATAGTCCAAGAGTCAACAACACTAAGAACAAACCAATTCCGAAGTTACTAGCCAGCAGCTCCAGACGTTGGCTGAGTATATCATTGAAATTGAAATAGGTAAAAAGCTCAACATTGGAGTTTTTAGAATTAAACTCATCGACATATCCTTCGATATAGCTGCTGATCGTTGTAATATCTTCCTCAGGAAGTTTGGAAACTATAATACTTACCGCGCGCTCATTATTAGAGTAGACCTTGTTCGGAATATCAGCAAACTTCATCTGTACATCTGCGATATCCTTTAGTAGTATTTTGGTGCCGTCAGGGTTAGCCCTCACGATGATCTCTTCTATTATAGCAGGATCAAACTCTTTTGAATTAGCACGAATTTTAATCTCTTCATCGCTGGTCTTAATTGAGCCACCGGAGATGTCTCGGTTATTGAACCTTACGGCATTTGCTACTGCATCAAAAGTAACTCCATAGCGCCTGAGGTCCTCTTCGAGTACTTCGATTGATATTTCCAGTTCAGGAAATCCGGACAAACGAACCTGGGATATTTTACCAGAATTCAACAGATCATTTTCAATAAGCTCGGCAGCTTTTTTCAGGTCCATCAAAGACACGTCACCTTTTACGCCCATGAACATCGCCACGCTCGTACTTTTCTCTTTGAAGACCACCGGTTTTTCAGCACTTACCGGGAAAGAGTTGATCCTATCTACGGCATTTTTCACTTCGGTAGTCACTTCATCAAGCTCGTAATCACCTAGCGTCTGTACCGTGATATTGGCAGAGTTTTCGGAAGAAACTGAAGTAACCTCCTCAATACCCACAATGCCCTTAATCGCCTCTTCTATCTTGATTGTGACTCCTTCTTCTACCTCCTCAGGAGACGCACCCGGATAAACCACGCTGATGGTGATGTTTCGAGGGTCTCGCTCCGGAAAGAAGGATTTCTTTAGTCCAAACAAGTAACTCAGCAAGCCGATGACCATGACAGTCCCGATGATTGCGTTAGCCCAGATCGGATACTTTACGAAAAACGTTACTATTGATCTCATCGAGCTTATTTTACAATTTGGACTTTCATATTATTCGATGCATTCGATGGCGCATCTACGACCATCTTATCACCTTCGTTCAAGCCATTAATTATGGCTTTATTGCTCGTCACTTTTACAATGTTGACCTCACGAGTCTTCAGCACACTGTCAGCGACTATAAACACTTCATTTTTATTGCGAATGACACTTCGATCAATCTCCATACCCCTGTCTATGACCTTACCAGGAATGATCGCCTTTAAGTACAGACCGTCGTACACATCGGTCGCGTCATCACTGATACCTATGTATACGCTGATGGACTGAGTATTAGGGTCAATAAAACCTGCCTTACGCACCACTTTGCCCTTCCACGATTTATTCGCGTCCTCTAGGACTATTTTCACATCCGAACCAATGGTTACATAATTGATATCCTTTTGCTGTACTGGCACTTTAAGTTCAAGCTTATCGGTGCGGATGATTGATGCGATAGTAGCTCCAGGGTTGACCACTGAGCCTACTTCCAGGTTTACGGAAACTATGCTGCCGGTATAGGGTGCTATGATGGTATACTTCTTTAGGTTTTCCTCCAGGCTCTTGATCGAGTAGTATTCTGATAGGATACCCTTAGAGGCTAAAAAGGTCTTGGCCTTCGACGGAATCTCGCTTGGAATCAGTGGCAAGTCCTTGTTAAGGTCAATCTTATTATAATACTCGAGCCACAGATCATAAGTGTCTGGGAAATCAATATTAATATCCGGAATGACAGAAGCAAAGAGGTTAAGAAAATTGGCTTTTCGAGACTGGAGGGTAAGCATCTGCTCATTATTGTTAATTCTGGCAAGCACTTCACCTTTTCTGAAATTTTCTCCGGCTTTCAGGTTGATGCTGCCTTGATCAAGGCGACCACCTACTTCCGCTACAATATTGATCTGCTGAGAGGATCCAACGCGTCCAAAAACTTCAATCTCAACGGGTGTTTCCTTGTACACCACCTCCTGAACCTTGACATAATTAACGACCGGAGGTTTAGGTCGCTGTGGTGGGAGCTCCTTCTTGCTTGCAAGAAAGTTGCTAAACAAAAATGCAGCCACCAATAAAATGGGTACGATGATAAAAGCAATCGCTTTCCGGCTCATAGGTTCAGTGAGTTTAGGTATGTTGTAGTGAGATTAGGTTCCTTTTGATTCCCTTTAATTGCAAAACTTGCGTTTTTGTTTCACTTTTCGGCATATTTATGACGAAAGGGGGAGATAAATCAGTGAGTTGTAGGAAAATCGCGAGGAGTCGTTACGAAGCTGAATGACAACCGTCAGCCGTCCAACTCGGAGTTACAGCCAAGTGAGGTTGTAAATCATTGAGGAATTGACAAAGCGAAACCAGGGTGGAATGAAGTGTTGTCTGCAAAGCGATAAGAGGCACTTCGAATAAAGGGAATTGAGGAACCAGTTATACGAGGGCTCTTACACTATTACTAACTGAACGGCATCCGAGTCACCACTTTAATGATGCCCCTCAGCCCAGCAGCGTACGATTCTGCATAACTACGAAAGTCTCGACTTCAGGAAAAAAACTAACCTATCACATCAGTGTAGATCCTATGTAGGTTTTTACCCATGATCTTGTCAATCTCATCCTGCGTATACCCTCGCTTAACCAAGCCATCATAGACTACATTCATTCGACTAGGCCCATTCAATTTTTCCAGGTACAGTGGCCAGTGATCCGGCTTGAACTGGGCTCCTTCCTCTTTGAGTAGGATCAGTATTTCCTCCTCCGTATCCGGAATAACCCTATGATCGCGATCACTGCCTATACAAACAGCGTCAATACCCGCGACTTTCACTGCATGGTCAATATGGTCAAAGTACACCTCTGTGTTATTGGTTTTCTCGTGGGTCATGAATATTCTGATCTGAGTCAGTCCAACTACACCACCTTTATCTGCCAGGAGCTTTAAGTTTTCATCAGTTGTATTTCGGTCATGATCAAACAGCGTCTTGCAACATGTATGGGAGATGATCACCGGCTTTTCAGAATGCTCTATGGTCTCCTTCATGGTCAACATACCCGCATGGGACAGGTCAATCAACATGCCCATCTCGTTCATTTTGGCTATCATCTCAAGACCATAGGTAGACAAACCAGCATCTGTACGTTCATAACAACCATCGCCTACATAGTTGCGGTAGTTGTACGTCAATTGGACGCTTCTCAGGCCGAGATTGTAAAAGAAATCCAGGCGGTCGAGTTCCTTTTCGATAGGTGCAGAGTTCTGGATTAAATAAAAAATAGCCAGCTTGCCTTCCTTCTTTGCTCGTTCGAAATCACTCATACTCTTGCATTTAACAAAGAGTGAGGGATTGTCATCGAAATAGCGATCGTAGTTGGCCAGATCTTCAAGCAAGGTATGGAAGCCCTCCTCTCCATAGATCTTCGGGTCGGTCAAGGTAATGGTCACACTATTGGTTCCACTAGCTAAGATCTTTTTGACCAGATCCGGTGTATAGATCGTCCTGATCTCACCCATGGCATCCATGATAAGGCTTGGCTTGTCCACCCGCAGAGCAAAGGGCATTGCCGATAGGCCATTGCCCACTAGCAGCGCTCCTGTCAGGAGGGACGACTGTTTGATGAAACTTCTTCTGGAATCTTTGATTGGGTTAATGCTCTTCATGATTGGTATTTTGCTGAAACTACACAAAATCCTCAAAAAGAAGAAGCAAAAATCTATGGCTGGTCTTACCACGTGCGATCACTGAGAATTATATAAATTCATCCTGTGAAGGGGTTGATATCAGAGATAAGAAGCTGTCGCGTCTGTGCTGACCATTTGGAGCATGGATGCAATCCCGTCCTCGCAGCTGATCAAATGAGCAAACTGGTCATTATTGGGCAAGCACCGGGAAGTGTAGTGCACAGGACAGGCATTCCATGGGATGACAAAAGTGGCGAACGCCTCCGAGATTGGTTGCAAGTAGATACTGATACATTCTACGACCCTCAAAAGATCGCTTTGATTCCAATGGGATTTTGCTACCCCGGCAAAGGCCAATCGGGGGATCTACCACCGAGACCTGAGTGCGCACCTCTATGGCATGGAAAGCTGATGGAGCAAATGAGATCAACTCAGCTCACGCTACTGATCGGAGATTATGCACAGCAATACTATTTGGGTACTACCAAAAAGAAAACACTGACTGAGACGGTCAAAAACTTCGAAACTTACCTTCCCGAATATTTCGTGCTGCCCCACCCTTCTCCTCGCAATAATATCTGGCTCAGGAAAAATCAGTGGTTCGAAAACGAAGTGCTCCTTGAGCTTAGAAAGCGGGTTAATATCTAGTTTAAGATGTCTGTCAATTTAGGGTGATCGGGGCAACAATTGTTACCTTGCGTACTCAATCGATTTAAGCCATGAAGATTCCTTTTTCCCTCGTTTTTATTCTACTCGCCACTACTGCTCAGTCTCAGGAATATCTGAGTCTCGATAGTTTTTTGGGCCAGTGGGAGGGCACAGGAGAGCTATTCACACAAGAAGCCAGATATAAGATGACCTGGGAAGAAGTGCTGGAAGGACAGTATTTCAAACTCACTTTCAGCAATGAGATGATTGCAAGTGGTCAGGGCATTAAAGCTGAGGCCTACTATCAACCTAGCGGAGAACATGATGTCATCGGTAAGTGGTTTGACAACCGTGGGTACTTTGTAGAGATAGAGGGTACTCTGGATCAGACATCACTTACCAGTCACTGGGTCAATGAGCACGAACAAGGCAAGACCATCTACACGCTGGTCAGCTCAGATAGTATCTCTGTTGAAGACTTTGTTTGGAAGAACGAAGAGTACGTGCCTTTTGGGAAAGCACAGTATTCCAAACTCGATGAATAGGTGCCCTAGAACCTAATCTTTACCTTATCATCAAAGAACTGAGCGATTTCGTCTCCACCTTTCAGTTTCCTGATTTCTTCTTCCAAAGTTTCGGTTTGTTGGTACCGGATAAGCATAGCCACATCTAGTGCGTAAACAAGCTTTTCTGCCGCCTTACCTTCGTCCATTCCTCCTTTTTTCGCCTGCTTTTTATAAAAAGAATCAAGCTTTAATATAGCGTAATACAAAAACGGTTTTTCTACGATGGTACGATCCTGGGGGGCCGTTGCGCTACCTTCGACTTTATAGGTATACTTTTGTCTCAGTGCTTCTATTCTGAGTGCCACATCTCTACCTAGTGGATGATCTTTGAGGTAGTCTTCGTCGATATCTGGATCTTCCAATCGGTGATCCATATAGTCGAAGTAGTAAACGCCTTCTTCATTCTGAGATTGGGCGGCAAATGGCATGGCTGCACAGATGATAAGCGCCCATAGGGTGGTTCTTACTTTCATAGCTGGCTGATAAGTTTTAAAAACAAGGCAACCGAGAAAACCCGGCCGCCTGATCCATAGCTATATCAAGAGTAAGGAATAAAAAGGGTAATCCAAATTACAAGTGGTGATTTACGGGTTTCTCCGATAGGTCAATAGGACTTTCTTCCTATGATCGTGGTGGCTTAGTAAGTAATACTCTTACTCCAACTATTCCGACTAGTGAGGAAGGTCTTCTTTGAGCAATAGAGGGTACTTCTTCTGAAAAGCACGCAATCTCGGTATCGATACAGCCCTAACGTAAGATTGGTTGGGGTTCTTCTTCTCAAAGTCCTGATGGTAATCTTCAGCAACCCAAAACTTCTCCAACTCGCTGATCTCAGTCGCTATTGGCTTGCTGTACTCACCTGACTCTCCGACTTTTTTCTTCCATTCCTCTGCGATGGCCTTCTCCTCATCATTTTGGTAAAAAATAATCGATCTGTACTGGGTGCCATAGTCGGGGTGTTGACCATTCACGGTAGTGGGATCGTGAGAGCCATAAAACACCTCTACCAATGTCTCAAAACTCACTACATCAGGATCATAGTAGACTTCCACTGCCTCTGCATGACCTGTGGCACCACTTGCTACCTGGCGGTAAGTGGGGTTGCTCTCAGGGCCTCCGGCATAGCCGGATACTGCTTCCGCTACTCCATTGACGCTTTCGTAGATGGCCTCCACACACCAAAAGCATCCACTGGCAAAGTAGGCCTTGCTGAGGCCGTCGAGAGAGACCTGTTGCTTCGCTACCGCAATGACTTCAGCCTTTTCAGGTTCCTGCTTTGAAGTGGTGCCAGCCGAGCAGCTGACTGAGCCAAGTAACAAAAATAATGAAGCTATTTGGAGCATGAATAACCGGGGTTGTAGAGTAAACGAATTGTGCATCATTAAAGAAATTGATTTACACTAATGACGCACAATCGATGGTTATTGTTTGGTTTACCTCTGAGATGTCAAGTAGCCGACTACTTGATCAGGAGCACACGCCGATTGACTGGGTAGAGCCATTCTATGCCTCTTGTCGTGACGATGGCGTCATCTTCCAGAGGTACACGTAGTTTTTTACCATCCCATTCGGGAATACTGGTGTATGCAAACAACTCTATCGACAATAGGTTGGTCGGCTTGAGCTCATAGGTCAGACGCATCGGATTGAAGAATGCAATAGACGGACCCACGCCGTGCCCCCAGTTGCCCACAGAATGGCAGCCGATGATGACGTCTGTTTTGTCAAGGTAGCGACCAGGCTGGTTAAACATCCCCATGCGGGCAAAACCTTTTTCCTCCAGCTCATTGTAGATATCTTCTGATGCCTGTTGCGCGCTCTTTCCCGGTTTGATCTGGCTGATCAATATCTCCCTGGCCTCTATAGCCTTATCGAAGGCTTTTTGGATGCTTTCGGGTACATCTGTCTCTCCATCCTTGAGCACATACGCCATGCGTTTCATGTCTGTGTAGAAATTCATCAGGCCAACACCCCAGTCGATCATCAATACATCTCCGCGCTGGATGATGCGATCACTCGAGGTAGCCTCAATGCCATCCGGGCCAGTGATGTAGACTGATGGCATACCAAATGATGTACCCAGATTGTTCTTAAACTGCTGCTCCGTCATCCACCAGGCTACATCTTCGAGGGTAGTTTTTCCCGGTGTGATCACTTCGTTGGATAGGGCTCGCTCAGCAAGCGTGTACGACAACTCCCCCGCCTCGGCAAAAGCTGCTATCTCTGACGCTACTCGCCTACTTCTAAAATCTGAGACAAGCTTTTCTGCCGACACAAAACGGTCAGCATATTTTTTTCCTAGTACTTCTGTCAGTTCAAGGAACTCAGTATGAGAAAGCCCATCAGCACCTCCGAAGTTCTTCGACATGTTGAGTCCGATCCTTTTGGGGTCTCGCTCGGCGACATAGTCGGCCAGTATCGCTGCACTGCCCACATAGTCATAGGCACCTCCCTCTTCCATCAGGTAGCCGCTAATACCCAGTGCCGCTCTCTCTATTCTGTCTTCTCCCTTATCAGTAAAAATATAATAGCCATTGGCTGAAGTGTAGCCACCACCCATGTCCGGCCAAAGCGGATCATAGTTGCCCTCACGGTTGGTCACTATCCACATGTCGATCTCATTCTCTCTCATTACTTCCGGTAGGACGAGCTTGAACTTATCATTTCTAATCTGATTCATTTTGCGCCAGCGGCGGTGAGCTTCTTGTCCAAGTGTTACCATATGGACGAGCATCAATGCAATGATGAGCAATGACGATTTGGTTAGGAATGATTTCTTCACGGTAGTATCGGTTTTGGTTTTGGGAATAAAGATATCCAAGCCTTTGCTAAATGCACATTTGCATTATACGACTGGTAGGTACCAAAAAAAAGCCCGGGAGTGTACTCCAGGGCTTTCGAATAATATTTGATGATAATCAATGCTGGTGTCCACCAGGACCATGCACATGACCATGCTCCAGCTCTTCGGCAGTCGCCTCTCTTACCTCGACTACTTTGCCTTCGAAATCCAGGGTCTTGCCTGCCATCTCGTGGTTAAAGTCCATTTTTACGGTAGTGTCAGCGATATCAATGATGATACCGTGGAGTGGATTACCTTCCTGGTCCTGCATTGGTACTTTGTTGCCCAGCTGAAGAAGGTCTTCATTGACAGCACCGTCTACCTTAAATATATCTTTTGACAAGTCAACAATCGCCTGGGGATCGATCTCTCCATAGCCCTCCTCAGGAGACACTTTGATGCTGTATTCTTCACCCACAGCCTTGCCTAATAATTGATTTTCAAATCCGGGAATCATCGCGCCCACACCAACCAAAAATGTCAATGGGTTAGCTTCATCAGTCTTTTCAACAGGTTCTCCGTCCACTGCCAACGCATAGGTCACGGAAGCCACTGTGTTCTTTTCAATCTTCATTAAATCGTTTTTTTATTAATAAAGGCCGCAAGTTAATAAGAATAAGGGCCATCGACCAGGCAGGACACAAAGACTTAGCCTCATTCCCGCCAGGTCTTGAAGCAAGTCATCATTTGTTGCATCTTAGATAGCGTTAGAAAGCTTCCGGCACTTTTGTTATATTGTCTTATACAAAACAGACGCTATGAAATCACCAAGAAGAAAATTCATAAAGCAAACTGCTTATACTACCGCGGGACTAGGGCTCTCTGCTGGCATCCTCAATGCCTGCTCCTCTGGTTCTAAGCCTACCGGCGAATCGCAAAACGAAGCTCCGGCTGCTACCGCCGTATCAGTCGACCCGCTCTTTTTCAAAATTTCACTGGCTCAGTGGTCATTGCACAATGGTTTTTTCGGAGATGCGCTCGATCAGGGCTGGTCTGTTTTTAACGAGGCGCTGCTGAAAGACCCTCAGTCTATCCTCCGAGGAGACCTGGATCCATTGAATTTTCCCGCTATCGCAAAAAATGAATTTGGTATCAACGCTGTAGAGTACGTCAACATATTTTTCTACGGCAAAGGCAAGGATCAACAATACCTCAACCAACTCAAGCGGCGATGCGATGACAATGGGGTGTCGAGTTTGCTGATCATGTGCGACCGTCTGGGTGATCTTGGGGAGGCCAATGATGAATTGAGACGAACCGCTGTAGAAAACCATTACCCATGGGTCGAGGCTGCAAAGTTTCTCGGGTGTCACTCAATCCGGGTCAATGCAGCCGGAAGCGGTACCGCTGCTGAGGTTCAGCAGGCAGCTATTGATGGATTGGGCAGACTGAGTGAATACGGTGCTGAAGCCGGCATCAACATCATCGTAGAAAATCACGGAGGTTATTCATCCGATGGCATGTGGCTCTCCGAAGTGATGCGGCAGGTCAACATGGACAACTGTGGCACTCTCCCTGACTTTGGCAACTTCTGCATCGAATCCGGCGATGATGGATGTATCAACGAATATGACCGATACAAAGGAGTGACCGAGCTGATGCCCTATGCGAAAGGTGTAAGTGCCAAGTCCCATGACTTTGATGCTTCCGGGAATGAGACCCATACCGACTATACCAAGATGCTCACTATCGTGAAAGAGGCTGGCTATAGTGGCCATATCGGTATAGAGTATGAAGGGGCAGTTATGAGTGAGTCAGATGGTATCAAGGCTACCAAGGCCCTGCTCGAGAAGACAGGGGCTTCACTCACATCGGGTGTGTAAAATGAACCAATGGTGTACTAAAATTGTATGGTGTTCATGACTGCCTATAAAGATAGCTACCTGCCGATTGACCCTGATTTTATGGATGTGATCCGATTGGCACAGAAGAACTCAAAATCCGGAAAGGTTCATTTCTTCAATCCCCTGGATAAAGTAGATGAGGCCGCCGGACATATTGTTGAACTAGTCAAGTCAGATAAAGGTCAGTTTATACATCTAAGTGAGGGGGGTAAAATTCGTCTGGATAAGATAATCACGCTCTTTGGTCGACCCGGCCCTGCGTATGAGCAGTACGATAGCTACGCCAATGCTTGTTTGGCCTGTGAAGACTTGGGGCAGTTCTACTAATTCTGAAGATCGTCGAAGGTGTCGAAAGCCATAGACCAAAACTCATCAAGCGCAATCATTCGAGGCTTGAAGAACTGGATCAACCCTGGCCAATCCTCTTTGTCTAATACATTGACATTGTCCAAGGACCGATAGATTAGACAGATCGGTCGACCGAGGCTATCAAAAGCAGCACTATCCCAAATCCACTCTTCGCCAATGGTGCTCTGAAAGAAGGCCTTCATTTGCTCAAACTGCTCCATGAATAGCAATTGCATATCCTTATCAGGGTGAGATAGCTCTATACCAATTTTTGCCTTTCGGTTATCAGCGTCTGTGATAAATCGAAGATGCCTCACTCCCGTCTTGTAGTTTACCCAATTGACCTTCACACCCGTGGCGGACATGATCGGGCGCATATACTGACCATAGGTAGTCCAGAACTCTTGTTTGACCTGAGAAGCTTCTTTGCGGGAATACATCAACTATATCAAATCACTCATCTTATGAAAAGGCATCTCTTGAGGTCTTTGCAGCCAGTTTCGCTTGTCCCATTCATGCTGCCCATCAATCATGTGCAGGATGTAGGCCCATCGCGAATCGGGTGACTTGTTTTCATGACTCATGTGGACAAATGCACCGTGCATTATGATCAGGTCTCCTTTTTTGGCCTCCAAAGTAATCATTTCTGATACGTCCCAGGACGGTGGAGTACCCTCAAAAACTACAGACTCATCATCCAATGACCTAACGAAACGATAGTCCGCCAGACCCTGCTTATGACTACCTGGTATTCCCATCAGACAGCCATTGTTTGCGGTAGCGTCCTCCAGCGCCATCCAAAATCCCGTGCAACTCTGAGGATGGGTACATAAAAAAGTACCATCCTGATGAGGCATCACCTTACCCCCTATTCTGGGCTGCTTAAAGATCACCTGACTCTGAACAATGACAGGCTCGACCAAG
Source organism: uncultured Roseivirgaceae bacterium (assembly GCA_964351595.1). Taxonomy (GTDB): domain Bacteria; phylum Bacteroidota; class Bacteroidia; order Cytophagales; family Cyclobacteriaceae; genus UBA6059. The sequence goes on from CAYGOT010000003.1 coordinate 44,521, forward strand.
TCAACCTGCCGGGCCATTGCATGAAGTTCCTTAGTATAGGAAATGGAACTAAAAACAGGATCAAGGTCGTGAAGTGCATGACCAATTTTGTTGACTGATTTGATGCGGTCGTCCGTTAGAGAAGCTCCCTCTTCAAAAAAACACCTGATCTTATCCCCGCTTTCCAGGAAATAGGTATCACTCGTCTTAGTCTGATCAACCGTGGAAAAAATGGAAAATTCCTCAAATGGCTGAGTTTGCAGAATAGACATGGCCTGCTGTCGACATTCATCAACTTGCGCTTCGCTGAGAAAGTCACGAATCAATAGATATCCCTGGCTTTGAAAAGCTTCAATCTCTTGCTCCGTCAACATGTTGAAAAAGTATTGAAAATAATCCAAAACCCTTGCATGCCGACAGCAATAGTCTATGTCAATTAATACGGTTTAATGGGGCTCAGTGAACCTGAAGTTCCTGAAGTTTATTCAGAGCAGTTTGTAGCTCTCGTTTCGTCTTAAGCATTTTTTGATGTGCATTGAACTTATGATCCTCAAACTCAGCGGATATGGCCTCTTTCTCTAAGAGCAGTTGATCGACCACTCTACCGCTCGCCTTAAATCGAAAACCAAAATATATCAATCCAATGACCAAAATACCGATTGCGCTCCATACCAATGAATGATAGGTCGCGTGTGATATCTCAATACCCATAAAAGGTATACTCCCATTTCTTGACTGGCTCTCAGTTAACTGTCTGCTCAGCCCATTCACACGAGCCGTCAAGGAGTCCTCCGTGATCTGAGCTTTCATCACCTTCTGCTCGAGCTCACTAATCGTTACATCCCGAGCACCCATTTCAGTTTGTACATTGCCCCATAGATCATCAAGCTTCGTTTTTGAAATCACCTTATACTTATCGTAGGTTTCTGATTTTTCCATCAATTGGATGAAGTCATTGTCTAAAGATGGGGTCTGCGACCAAGCTCTGATAGCGAATAGAGCGATCAACAATTGGAGGACAATGGTGAGGTAGATAATGCGCTGGAGTTTCAAAGTTCGATTCATAATGAGCTGGTTAAAATATAACTAAATCAATATTAATTATTACTTAATCAATAGTAGCAAAAATCAATGACAATACAAACCGTTTGATGTCATATAATTATAAAATTCATTGTCACTAACTTGCTTAACAAAAAATACTCATGAGAAAAGCTCTATTAATGATTATGCTCCTAGGAGCAACTACTGTTTTTGGACAGATACAAATGCCCGCCCCTAGCCCTACATTTACGGTAGCGGGCACAGTTGGTCTCGCCGACGTAAGTGTGACTTACAGCAGACCTAGCGCTAATGGTCGTACCATCTTTGGTGATCTCGTGCCTTATGATGAAATCTGGAGAACAGGCGCCAATGCCAGCACCAAAATCAAATTCAGTGATGAGGTAATGCTGGAGGGTAATAAAGTGTCCGCTGGTGAGTATGCGCTGTATGCCATTCCTGGTAAGGAGACGTGGACTTTCATCCTGAGCAAGAACCTGACCTGGTGGGGAACGGTAGGCTATGATCAGTCTGAAGACCTACTCAGGTTTGACGTACCCGCCAAAGAAGTGAGCAGTCACTATGAGACATTTACCATCAGTTTCTCTGACTTCACCATGAACTCTGCCTACCTCAATCTTAAATGGGAAAAGTCAAAGGCTAAATTCAAAATAGAGAATGAAGTGGATAGTAAGATCATGGCGCAGATCAAGGCACAGGTGATCGACGCTTCGCCAGATGACAAAGGAGCTTATTATCAGGCGGCCAGCTACTACTTCAACACAGACCGAGATCTCAATCAGGCACTTGATTTCATCAATAAAGGCATTGTGGCTGGTGATGAAAAATACTGGCAGGTACACCTCAAGGCGAAGATCCTCGCTAAACTAGGCAAGAACAAAGACGCTGAAGCTGCTGCCAAGCAGTCCATCGAACTAGCCAAGACAGCCGGCAACATGGACTATGTGCGATTGAATGAGAAGCTGATTGCGGAAATGTAATTCGCTGCGCGAGTTTATAGTTGAGAGATGAGAGTTGTAAAAAGAAATTATCCATTTCGCTGACATCTCACATCTTTCAACTATCAGTTATCAGCTAATATCATATCTGCTGCTTTCTCTGCGATCATATAAACTGGCGCATTGGTATTGCCGGTCATGATCTTAGGCATGATGGAGGCATCCACAACCCTTAGTCCTTCTATTCCTCGGACGCGCAGCTCAGGGTCAACTACCGCCATCTCATCCGTACCCATCTTACATGTACCCACTGGGTGATAGATGGTCTCAAGGGATTTTCTAATATGCTCGGCCAGCACATCATCACTGCTGATGTCCTGAGGCATCTGCCTATTCTTGATATGCTTTTTCAATCCTTCTTGCTCAGTAATCTCTAAGGCCAGTTTAGCACCTGCCACCAGCTGCTTCAAATCCGATTCTTCTGATAAGAAACGAGGGTCGATCACGGGGGCCGAAGACGGATTTTTGTCCTTCAACCTCACCTCTCCCCGACTCTTGGGCTGTAGCAGACTCGGCAGTATGCTGAACCCATCATCGTGCGGAAATTTGTTAAGATCGTACATATCATAATCGTACTCCTTTCCTATCTGCATAGGTGCAAAATGCAGTTGGAAGTTGGCAGGACCCTTAGGCTCATCGATATTGAGGAATGCCACAGATTCTAAAGGCCCTATCGTAAATGGGCCTTTCCTGGATATGGCATAGCTCACCAATCCTTTGAGTTGATTGATCAGCTTAATGTGATGGTTAAGACCATTCTGCTCGTTGGTCAGGCAGCTCACCGGGAAGAACAGATGATCCTGCAGGTTTTTGCCCACACCGGGCAGTTCATGCTTCAATGCTATGCCATGGCGGCCAAGCTCCTCCTTATCTCCGATCCCCGACAACATCAGTAGCTGTGGAGACTGGAAACTGCCGGCAGACAGTATCACTTCCTTGTTTGCTTTGACTTCCTTATCGCCTTTGATCATGAGGATACCTTCTACCCTATCATTCCTGATGATCAACTCCTTGACCTGCGCATTGGTCCAAACCTCAAGATTGGGGCGGGACATCACTGGCTTCAAAAATGCATCCGCAGCGCTATGGCGAGCAGCATCCTTAATGGTAAATTGAAATCGCCCGACACCTTTTTGCTCAGCACCGTTGTAGTCATCATTTTGCGGTAGCCCAGCCTGCACTCCAGCATCAATAAAAGCCTGGCCTAATGGCGTCTTAAACTGCTGTGAAAACGTTACGTTAAGCTCGCCATCTGTACCGTGATAGCCCGGGTTGAGTTGATCGGCCTGCTCGTTGTGCTCCGACTTCTTAAAGTAAGGCAAGACCTCCTCGTAGCTCCACCCTTCATTGCCCAGGACAGCCCAGCCATCATAGTCGTTCTTGTTGCCACGGACGTAAGCCATCGCATTGTTGCTACTACAACCGCCCAGCATCTTGCCTCGGGGTAGATAGAGCTTTCGATTGTTGACATGCTCCTGTGGTTCCGTCCAGAATCCCCAATCGTGATTCTTCCTGAATAACTTGGCATAAGCACCCGGAATATGAACTAACGGATCATTATCCTTACCACCAGCTTCAAGCAGCAGTACCTTGTTCGCCGGATCCAGGGATAACCGATTGGCCAATACGCATCCTGCCGAGCCAGCACCTACAATGATGTAATCATATTCCTTCATATCCGGATTGGTTGTTCAATGGAGGTAATTTATTCATTGACACCTTGTCCTGCAAGCACCTTGAGCTGCTCAAAGATCATCGGCTGTCTCCTCCAGCCTCTCTACCCAATTTCCTATTTCATTTGTATCTTCCGCCACTGATGTCACAGCCAAATCCTAAGGTAGGTCTGCTCACCGCTTCGTCGCTGGTTATCGCGGCGATGATTGGTACGGGAGTGTTCACGAGTCTCGGGTTTCAGGTGATGGATATCAAGACCGGCTTCTCCATCATCTCACTCTGGTTTATCGGAGGGATCATTGCGTTTTGTGGGGCGGTGACCTACGCGGAACTGGGCGCTGCATTCCCACGGTCTGGCGGTGAGTACAACCTTCTTTCTAGGCTCTACCATCCGTCGCTTGGTTTCGTGGCAGGCTGGGTCTCGGCGACAGTCGGTTTCGCTGCGCCAGCGGCATTGGCGGCCATGGCATTGGCTTCCTATGTCAGTACTTTTTACCCCGGCCTACCGGAAAATCACACGGCGGCCGGATGCGTTCTCGCGCTAAGCATACTACACGGAACGACGATCAAAGGTGGTAGCCTTTTTCAAAACTTCTTCACCGTGCTGAAAATAGCCCTAATCGTCATTTTTGTTGCCGCGGGCTTCATGATTGATCAGCCACAGCAGATCAGTCTCCTACCGCAATCAAACAGTTGGTCGGAGATCATCAGCGCACCATTTGCAGTGTCACTGGTATTCGTCTCCTATGCTTACACCGGCTGGAATTCATCTATCTACATCATCGATGAGATCGACAATCCTGTTCAGAATCTCCCCAAATCATTGTTTCTCGGGACTCTGATCGTCATGGCCCTGTACTTACTCCTCAACTTTATTTTCCTGTATTCTGTACCGATACCTACCCTCTCCGGCCAGATCGAGATTGGCTTCCTATCGGGAACAGCCATCTTCGGCGCTATCGGCGGGAAGATCATGGCAGCCGTGATTTCACTGGTTCTCTTGTCAACGGTCAGTGCCTATGTATTCCTTGGCCCACGCATTACCCAGATCATGGGTGAGGACTTCAGAGCGCTGCGATGGCTTTCGATTAAGAACAAACGCGGCATACCTCAAAATGCCTTTATCTTCTCGACAGTGCTCAGCTTGCTGTTCATCTATACCTCTTCTTTCGATCAGGTATTGGTTTACACCTCCTTCCTACTCATTCTTATCACCACCCTGACCGTCGGAGGTATTTTCATCAGGCGAATAAAGTTTGCAGAGATCAAGACCGTCTACCGTACCTGGGGATACCCATTCACACCCTTGATTTTCCTGATTATAAGTGTCTGGACGCTGGTCTTTGTCTTCATTGATAAGCCATATGAGAGTATGATCGGTGTAGCTATCTTGGCGGTAGGCTCTGTGATCTACTTCCTATCAGAACGCGGGAACAAGGGCAATTGAGAATGGAGAATTGATAATTCAGTGGTGAGTGGTCGAACGACTATTGTACGAAATAATTAATGGGTCTCAGCAGCACTGCATCTGGCAAGAAAAGTCGTCAGACCACAGAAAAGAATTTGGTTTCTCAACTTAACACTTTAGTAAACCCACTCCTTTTCCAGTAACCAAAAAATATCGTTAATTGGTGACAAACTACGACCTATGAAAACCGGATCTATCCTACCCGCACTATTGGCGATTTGTCTTGTGCTTAGCAGCTGTCAGACCGAGGAGACTCAGCAATACGCTGCACTGCAAGACCCCTTAGCCAATCTTTTTGATCAGTCACTTGCACCGTTTTACTACGGGGTGGCTTCCGGTGATCCGCTGCAGGATGCGGTCATTATCTGGACGAAGGTCACACCTACAGATTCTGTTCCTCAGGTACAAGGAACCTGGGAAGTGTCTACAGAGCAGAACTTTAGTAAAGTAGTCAGCAGCGGGAGCTATACGACAGGACCCGAGCGCAACTATACCGTCAAAGTAGATGTAACTGGTCTGGACGCGGGAGCCACGTACTACTACCGATTCGAGTACGATGGCCGCTACTCCATTACCGGTAGGACGAAAACTGCCCCTGCCCAAACTGACGAGCTGGAGCTGGGAATCATCAGCTGCAGCAACTACGAGGCGGGCTTCTTCAATGCCTACGGTGTATTAGCTGAAAATGAGGCAATCGATGTGGTGCTGCATTTGGGTGACTACATCTATGAATATGGTGTGGGTACTTACGGCGATAGTTCGACGGGACGGTTTCACGAGCCGCCGCACGAGATCATTAGCCTGACAGACTATCGAACACGGTATGCGCAGTACCGACTGGATGAGAATCTTCGTGCTGCTCATCAGCAGCATCCGTTCATTACGATCTGGGATGATCATGAGATTGCCAACAACAGCTACAAAGATGGTGCGCAGAATCATCAGGAGGATGAAGGTGACTATGGTCAACGCAGCGCTTATGCCCGTCAGGTCTACTATGAGTGGCTGCCGGTGAGGGAGTCCAAGACACTATACAGGTCCTTCTCTTATGGCGACATGGCGCAATTGATCATGCTCGACGAGCGGCTGGCAGGCAGATCACAACCCGTGGATAGTCTCTCCTCACCTATACTTCAGGACTCCAGTCGCAGTATGCTCGGTACTGAGCAGATGTCGTGGTTTCAAAATGAGTTGACGAATAGTACAGCCCAATGGAACGTGATCGGTAATCAGGTCATCTTTAGCTACCTCAACTGGGGATTCCCAACTTTTAATATCAACCTCGATTCATGGGATGGTTATCCTGTCGAACAAGGACAGATCATTGAGTTTATTGGCTCGAATGAGTTGAATAATGTGATTTTCGTGACCGGTGACACTCATTCTTCATGGGCACTTGAAGTGACCAATGATCCCTTTGGCAGCTATGCCTCGGAAGGAGCGGTAGCCATAGAGCTCGGTACACCCAGCATCAACTCCGCTAACTCCAATGAACGCGCACCTATTGAAAGCGTGCTGATCCATGAATCGAAAATCGTCAAGGACAGCCTGAACCCTCAGCTCAAGTACACCAACATGCGAGATCACGGCTTTATGGTACTGACCCTTTCGGAAAATGAAGGCCAAGCAACTTGGTACTATGTAGAAACTGTCCTGGAACCTAATCCTAATTTTACTGTAGGCAAGGAGATTCGGTTTGTAAGAGGTGAGCAAAAGTTGATTATGAATTAGCTTGCTGATAATTACATGAATTGTCTTACTATAGTGTTGTAGGGTACAGGATCATGAAGTATTGGGTGCTATATAATTTTGTGGTTGGCTTTGCAGTCTACTGGTTGTCCAACCTGGCGCTGTGGTTTCCATGGAGCCTGAACCCTACTCTGGGAATGATCTTAATGCTGACCGTTGGGACTGCTCTTTGGGCGATTGCTACCTACCAATGCCTCGTAACCTACCCTGGCTCGTCACTATTAAAGGCTGCTGCCTTCAACAGTACTGTACTACTGAGTATAGCAGTGGTCATGGATTACATCTTCTTCGTTTTGATAAGAGATGCCAAGGCCGAGCTCTATCACCCTACCACCATCTATGGATATGCTTTTGTAGTCACTTTGCCCTTCTTAATGATCTTGTTGCTCAAGGATAAGCTGGTAGCTAGCAAAACCCTACTGCACAGTAAGAACTGGTATCAAGCTGTAGGAGTTGGGCTAATCAGCTTCATTTCACTAGCGCTGATCATCCTACTGGGTATTGAAGTTTGATGAAATGTCTATCTTCAGTATGAAATTGAGAATGTCATTTTTTAAACTCAAGCTACATGGCATACAGTGAGTTTTTAGCAGATCGTGTCAGGCAAAGGCTATCCTCCGCCAACATCACCGATGAAAAGAAGATGATGGGCGGGCTCATCTTCATGGTCAATGACAAGATGTGCATCGGTGTAGATAGGGACAAAGCCAAGAATACTGACCGACTGATGGTCAGGGTGGGCAAAGCTTCCCATGACCAGTTGATCTTCAATAAGGGAAGCCGTGAGATGGACTTTACCGGTACGGTTATGAGAGGCTTTCTTTTCATCGACCCTGATGGGTTTGATGCGGACGATGACCTGGACTTTTGGGTAAAGAAAGCTTTGGAGTTTAATGCAAAAGCTTCTTAGCATCAATGGTTCATCTCGGGCACCTCAAACCCAAGTTTCTTCCAAACCTTCAATGACTCCTCCCAAAGCTTTGCTCCAGCTTCCGGCTCATAGCATTTTGGATCCATTTTTTTCTTATTGAACATATGCTGATACTCCTCAGACCGACCCTCATAGTCAGGGGAAGCAGCCATATACACTACCGGCAATGCCGCGACTTTCGGAGCTTTGAAGAAGACCCAGAATATCCCTTTAAGAATCTTGTGCAAAAATGGTGGCGCTTCCTTAGCTATCTCTGTATTGACCGGACCAGGGCAAATCACGTTCACACCCATTTTGTGACCAGTCTTATTGATCCTTCGCGATAGCTCAACCATCATGGTATTGGTCACCAGCTTATAGTAGCTATAGTAGCCAATACCTTGTGAAACTCCATAGTCTACATAGTTGCCAAACTCGGTGTAGTCCACAGCACTGGAGCCTTGATGCGAGTCAGATGAGATAAAAATCATACGGGGAGCCTCCTTTGCCCCAATATTCATCACCTTTTTGGCTGTCATCAGGTTCGCCAACATAAAATTGGCGAGGTAGTTGACCAAAAACATTTCCTCCAGTCCTGTGGAGGTTTTCCTGGCTTTTGGTAGCGCAACGGCTGCATTCAAGATGAATACGTCCACTTGCTTTTTTTCAGCTTTCAACCCTTCTGTAAAAATGTACAAGGTCTCTATATTACCTAGGTCCAGATAGCGCATCTCGATCTGATCAGAACCTGACTCCTTTTTGGCCTTCTCCAGGATTTGCGGTAGGTCTCGCCGACAAGCCATGATGACCTCTCCGCCCCTCCTGGCCAACTCTATAGTAATCGCATAGCCCAGACCCGAATTCGCTCCGGTCACCACCACGCGTTTTCCATCCAGTCGATCTTTTTCCGATAGGCGATCTACAAGATCCTGCTTGCGAAACAGGTCATAAATACCATGAAGAGCAGCTACTACAGGGTTGTCAAATCTTCCGTGCGCCATTGATTTCGCTAGTTTCGGTTAGGTTGATAATGTGCTAAATCTAATTACAATAGGTCAATCTGCATTCGTCTCTGTGTATTAATACAGAAATGGTGGTAGAGACGGTCGTACTCAATAATCGGGTAATACTCGAACGAGTCGGAGTTGTACTACTGCAAGTCAACCCAGAACAAATGAATATAATCAAACCTATTGCTATTTTCGGCTTTCTATTGTTGTGCCTCTCGTGTAATCCTACCGAAAAAAGAGTCATAGACAAGGAAATCATGGCTTCTCTTGGCAGTAAACACAGGGAGGGATTTAAGGAATGGACCAGGGGTTTTGAGAAGCAGGCGGATCAAGATTCCTCCAATGTGGACGCTCAGGTAGGTATCGCAGAGGGAAATGTCATCCTATACATATTTGGCTTTATGCCAAGAGAAGAAACGCTCCCACAAGCCCGGGTCGCATTTTCCAAAGCCTGGGAGCTCGATTCGATGAATTCCGAAGTTCTTCGAATTAAAGGTATGCTTGCCTTCCTTGACTGGGATTGGGAGACATCAGGGGTTGCCTTGACCAGGTCCATAGCCGCAGATTCCAGTAATCTGCAGGCCCGCCATTGGTATGCACTTTGGCTTACAGCCATGGATCGATTTGATGAGGCTATGGCTCAGTCAGATATCATCATGTCTATGGATACTGACGACAACCACCTTGTCGGACGGGCGTCTTTTCTCTATTTCCAGTATCGGTTTGAAGAGATGATCCCCCTCATGGAGAAAGCTATCGCCGCGGATCCAAATATGCCATGGGCATATGATTGGTTGGGAATGGCCTATAATGGGTTGGGCCAACATGAAAAAGCCATTGAGACTTATTTCAAAGCATTTGAGCTATCTGATGGTACGGTCGAAGTAGGCGGTGGACTGGGGCATGCGCTGGGTGATGCCGGTGAAATGGCACTTGCCAAAGAGATGGCCGACTACTATATTGAAGCATCCGAGTCAGCTTATCTACCGCCGGTACAGCGCGCCTTCGTACATATCGGCATGGATGATTTTGAGAAGGCACTAGAGCTACTAGAACAGGCGCACAGCGAAAAATCATGGTTCCTCGCTTTCATACAGGTGGAGCACTGGTACGATCCGCTGAGAGATGACCCCAGATTCACCGCGATTATAGAAAGAATGAACTACCCGGACTAGGTCAGGAGATCACAATTTCATTTCTTTGAGCGGCCCTATCGAATCACTCAGATATGGATGTTCAAGTATGAAAAGAATCCTCCTCACCTCCGGCGTTATCCTTCTCTTCATTTTGCTCTCGTGGCTACTTTGGCCATTGGCGGGAGAGCAATATCATATAGAATGGGATGCGTCCGCTATCGCAAAAAAGCAGCAGACCTTGTCTCAGCTGTCGACAGATACTACGGCTGATCGACCCAATATTATTGTGATCCTCGTGGACGACCTGGGTAAGATGGATTTTCCGCTATATGGCGGAAACGATATCGTCAAGACACCCAATATTGAGCGAATGGCAGCTCAGGGCGTGGTTTTCAATCAGGCTTATGTCTCTTCCCCCGTTTGCAGTCCATCGAGAGCAGCCTTACTCACCGGGCGCTATCAGCAGCGATTTGGTTATCAGAATCAACTGCATGACATCTACCTGACCAACAGGTTTCAATACTATGGCTTCAAATGGTTTGTCAATAGCCATCCCTGGGTACCCAAGTGGATGGACGATGTACCCAATGAAGAAGATATCATGAAGCAAGGGCTACCGCCCTCTGAGATTACCCTACCGGAAGTCTTGCAGCAGGCAGGATACAAGACAGGGTTAGTGGGTAAATGGCATCTTGGGTGGTCGAAGAATAACAAGCCCTGCAATTTTGGACTCGACTATCAATATGGTTTCTATGCGTCCCACTCGCTGTATGCGCATGAGAACACGCCGGGCATCATCGATCAGAAGGTAGAAGGCGACTTTACCGATCCGCACATCTGGAGCGGTCAGCGTGATGGTCAGCATGCCATCTACCGCAATTGTCAGGAAATACCCGAAGATCGGTATCTCACGGATGCCATCACCGATGAGTCGATCAAGTTCATGAGCGAGCAGGTAGATGACCCATTCTTTCTATTGGCAAGCTACAACGCTCCTCATTCGCCCTTCCAGGCCACCCGGGAATACTTCGACAAGTACGCTAATGTAGAAGATCCGCTGAAGCGTACCTACTACGCGATGATTGAGCACATGGATGCAGGGATTGGTGAGCTCCTCGACTATTTGGAAGCAAGCGGCAAAGCCGAAAATACCCTGGTCTTTTTTATCAGCGACAATGGCGGTGCGACCTATACTAAGACTACCGACAATGGAGTGCTCAAAGGTGGCAAAATCACCGACCTGGAAGGTGGCGTAGCGGTTCCTTTTTTGATGCAGTGGAAAGGGAAAATAGAACCGGGTGTCTCTGAAGACCCTGTTATAGCGATGGACATCTTCAACACAGCCATAGCCTCGGCCGGTATCCCCACTGACCTATTGCCGATCACGGATGGGCTTGATCTACTTCCGTCGCTTACAGATAGTGCTGACTTACTAGAAAGACCTTTCTACTGGGAGCGTGGGGCGAGTAAAGCTATACGCACTAGCGAATGGAAGATGATGTGGCATACGGAAATGCAAGACACCCTACTCTACCAGATCAGCGTCGACCCATTGGAGACGAAGGACGTCTATCAGGAATTTAAAAACGACCAGATTGTGACGAACCTCTTAACCAACTACGAGCAATGGTCCGCCCAGAATCAAGCTCCACTATGGCCTTCAATGATCTACTATCTGGAAGAGGTCGATGGAAGATGGTTCTACTTTGATAATTGATAACTCGCCAAGGCAAAATTTTTCACCAGCATGATTATGATTTCTCTCCAGGTATGCTAGAGGTCAGTAGAACTTGAAAATGTTTCATTCTAATTATCATCAAGTACACCCCTATAGTCCCCGCTTCCGCGGACGGCTCCAGGGGACAAATTCCGCCCTTAAGGCCGACCTGGAAGGGCGGCCAGGTGGGTGTTATTCCGTTTCGCTTGTTAATGGCTCTATGAAGACGTTGTAAATCAACTTTCAGCTATCAGTTCTAATCCATAAACTGATTGACCTTCATCCAACTGCCACCATTGATACAGTCGATCCCCTCCTTTTTCAGGATACTGGAAGCCTGACCACTCCGCCCTCCGGAAGCACAGCAAAGAATGATCGGTTTCTTGTAGTGCGTGATCTCGCTGACCCTTCGACCGATTTCCGGTAGGGGAATATTCCTCGATCCTTTGACATGACCTGACCGAAACTCCCCTGGAGAGCGCACGTCGATCACCATAGCTCCCTTGCTCTTATACTCTTCTATCTGATTGGCCTTGTTGCCAAATAAACTATCAAAGATTCCCATAGGCTTAAACTTATATCTTACCAAAGCGCTCGAATGCGGCGGCTTCTAAAGTAGCTCTGTGATCCGGGTGCGCTATATCAATGAGCATTCGGGTACGCTCCTTCAAAGAACGACCATAGAGGTTTGCTACACCATATTCTGTCACGACATATTGGATGTTTGCTCTTGTGGTGACCACACCCGCGCCTTGTTTGAGGTAAGGCGCGATTTTGCTCACTCCTTTAGGCGTGGTGGAAGAGATGGCAATGATCGGTTTACCTCCCTTGGAGTAAGATGCGCCCCTGATAAAGTCAATCTGTCCCCCAACACCCGAGAAATGCTTCATGCCAATAGAGTCAGAACAAACCTGTCCGGTAAGATCGATCTCAATAGCACTGTTGATGGCGGTCACTTTTGGGTTCTTACGGATGTTAGCTACATCATTGACATACGCCACGTCCATCATCTGGATACCTGGGTTATTATGGATGTAATCATAAAGTTTCTTCGTTCCCATAACGAAGGAAGACACAGTCTTTTCGCGGTTGAGTTTCTTCTTTTCATTAGTGATCACTCCACTTTCGATTAGGGGAATCAGGCCATCACTAAACATCTCCGTGTGTACACCCAATTTCCTATGCCCGGTCAGTGCGGCGAGTACCGCATTTGGGATACCTCCAATACCCATCTGGAGGGTGGCACCATCCTCAACAAGGCCGGCTACATTTTCGCCTATTTGTCGCTCAATATCTGAGATCACAGGAATATGAGCTTCCGGTATCGGTGCGTCATGTTCGACGAGCACATCAAAATGCTTGATGTGCATACACCCATCACCTTGCGTCCGTGGCATCTGTGGATTGACCTGCGCGATTACCGTAGCAGCCTCTTCGATAGCCGCTATTGTGGCATCAACACTTACCCCCAGCGAACAGTAGCCATGATCATCCGGTGGAGAAACCTGTACCAGCGCCACGTCGATCGGAATGATACCTTCCCGCATCAGCTTGGGCACTTCACTCAAAAAAACAGGTATATAATCCGCTCTGTGCTCCTGAGTCGCCTTGCGCACATTGGCTCCAACGAAAAACGACTTCAACCTAAAAATCCCTTCGTACTGAGGCTCCACATAGGGCGCGGTGGCTTCCGTATGCAAGTGGTAGATTTCGACATCCCGCAGTTCTCCACTCCTGGCCACCATCGCATCAATCAATATCTGCGGTGCAGCAGCCACACTGTGTATGAAAACTTTGTCTCCTGATTTTATTTGTTTTACTGCCTCTGCTGCTGTCATATATACGTTTTTCATGGTTCTATATTACTGCGTTTCCGCTACCGCAAATCTATGCTACGAGCACCCCAGGCTAACCTGATTGATATGGTTTTCCGGACTGACTTTGATCAGTAAAATCTATCTTTGCCAACTTGAAAATTGAGTTAGTATGAAGTACGATATAGTAGTAGTGGGAGGTGGAATAGTAGGCCTAGCAACAGCGTATAAGCTATTGCTTAAAAAACCAGACCTCAAGCTGCTACTGCTGGAAAAAGAAGCTAAGCTGGCGGCTCATCAAACCGGGCACAACAGTGGCGTGATACATTCGGGTATCTACTACAAGCCCGGCAGCCTGAAGGCGAAAAACTGTATCGAAGGGTATCATGAAATGATTCGATTCTGTGACGAGGAAGGACTCAAATACGACCTCTGTGGGAAAGTGATTGTGGCGACTGAAACTTCCGAACTACCTGCTCTCAATACCATCTACGATCGCGGCATTGAGAATGGGCTCAAAGGGCTCAAAAGAATAAGCGTAGATGAGATCAAGGAGCGCGAGCCCTACGTCAATGGTAAGGAAGGCATATTCGTGCCACAAACAGGAATCATCGATTACAAGGAAGTAGCGAAACGTCTGGGTGAAAAAATAATCAATCTTGGTGGTGAGATTCTTTTCAATCAAGAGGTCATCGACATTACCAATGCCAAGTCCTACTCTGCAGTAACTACGCGCAATAACAACTTTACCGCCAAACAGGTGGTCACCTGTGGAGGACTTTATTCCGATAGGTTGGCCCGCCACACCCAGCCGGATCTTAATGTTAAGATCGTCCCTTTCCGGGGTGAGTACTTCAAGCTTAAGGAAAACAGAAAATACCTGGTCAGGGACCTCATCTATCCCGTACCCGATCCCAATTTCCCGTTCCTTGGTGTTCACTTCACTCGGATGATCAATGGTGCTGTGGAGGCAGGACCGAACGCAGTGTTGGCATTCAAACGTGAAGGTTACTCCAAGTCCCAGATTGGTTTTTCAGAATTAGCTGAGACCTTGGCATGGCCGGGATTTCAAAAAGTAGCCGCCAAATACTGGAAGACAGGTTTTGGTGAGATGTATCGCTCTTTCTCAAAGGCTGCATTTACAAAGGCGCTCCAGAAACTGATACCTGACATTAGGGAAGAAGATTTGGAACCAGGTGGAGCTGGAGTGCGCGCTCAGGCATGTGATCGTGAAGGCGGATTGCTGGATGACTTTATGATTGTGGAAAGCCCTCATGCCGTGCACGTATGCAATGCCCCATCGCCCGCAGCTACTTCCTCTCTCAGCATTGGAGAGACAGTGGCCAACACCGCGATAAAGCCATTCGTTTAATAGAGTTAGACTATATTTAGTTATGCATTTGGATTCTCAAAGAGTTAATCACATCAGGTCGTACTTCGAGCAAAAGCCTGTAAACAAGGCATATCTATTTGGGTCATATGCAAGAGGCAATGCCAGTTATGATAGTGATATAGACATATTGGTAGACCTACAATACGACAAGGGCATAGGGCTTGAGTTTGTCCAAATGCACCTGGATCTTGAGGAGCAACTTGGGTCAAAAGTTGATTTGGTATCAACTAAGTCACTATCCAAACACATAGCACCATCGATAGACAATGAAAAAGTGCTGATCTATGAACGCTAAGATGGGTGATGTAGCTCGTATTCTGCACATAATAGATGCTTGTGAAGAATTGTTAAGCTATACTGCTGACTCATCAAAAAGTGATTTTGAAACGAATTCAATGATGCGTTTCGCCTGCATCAAACAACTTGAAATTATTGGAGAGGCTGCCAATCATGTCAGTGCTGCAACCCAATCTCGCTTTAATGAGATTCAATGGCGACAGATTGTCGGTATGAGGAATATTTTTGTTCACGAGTACTTTGGTGTTGATACAGCTTTGGTATGGGATATCATTCAAAATAATATCCCCTCACTTCTAAAAAGTGCTAAGCATATCCAATCAGAGCTATAGTTTTTACATAATCTCCAATTTTCTTAATCCTGATATCAGGGTAATGCTCTAATTCATTGTTTCTGATTCAGTGTTATTTTAAGCTAAGTATAATGGGCTGGCTCTTTGGGTCAGCCTCATTATTTTTCACTTACCAGAAACTCGTAAGCACGCTCTTCCATCCATGCTGGGCCACTTATTCGCGTGAAGCCGACATGCCCTCCAAGTTTCGGCGTTTCCAGTGAGAGGTAGCGATGGTTTTGCACAATGTCATAAGGATAGCACTTGTCCCCAAGCAGTGGATCATTAATAGCATTGACGATGATAGACCTCACCTTGATGTTGTGGTAGAACTGATCAGAGGATGAGCTCACATAGAAGTCACGGGCATCTTTGAAGCCGTGTAGTGGTGCGGTATAGCGCTCATCAAATTCGTTAAAGCTCGTGATGTCGTCCAGGCCATCCACATTGATGAGCTCGGGATACATTTCTGCTTTTAGCGCAATTTTCTTTTTGAGCTTATTGAGGAATCTGTCTTTGTAAAAACGATTGTCCTTTTTTGCCAACTGTACGGCACTATCCCAGAGATTACAAGGTACGGAGAAGACTGCTGCGCCAGTGATTCTTTGATCTACCTCAGCGCCCTGCTCACCAAGGAACTTGAGGGTGGTACTTCCACCCATGGAGAATCCTACAAGGTTCACCTCTTGATATCCATCTAGTAAGCCTCGCTTTATGACTGCCTCCAGGTCATCGGTCACACCGTGGTGATACATTCGAGGTAGTCGGTTCATCTCCTCACTACAGCTGCGATAGTTCCACGCCAACACATCCCAGCCCCTATCGTGAAAAAATTTAGCCGTCCCTTTGACATAATGCCGATCTGAGCTCCCTTCCAGTCCATGAGATACGACCAACAATTTGTTGCTACCACCACGCAACCAGTCAATATCAAGAAAATCACCATCTGCCAATTCCAGTCGCTCTCTCTCATAGTTCACTCCGTCGATTTTCCTAAAAAGGCTCGGCACAACGGTCTCCATATGACCATTGATCAGATAGAATGGGCGCTTGCGGTAGGAAGAACCTGAAAGAATTGGCATGTGTAGATTGACTTACAGTCCGATTTATTAGATTTAGATTTTTCAAAAGTAGCACGTCGTGATGTATAACACGACATGAGTTCTACCGAAACATAAAAATCAGACGTTCATGAAAAATATCGTTGTAGGAATTGATATTGGAGGCACTATCACCAAAATAGGATTGGTTACAAAAGATGGTCAGTGTCTAAGACAAAATTCTTTCAGAACCGGCGATTTTCCCGTCTTTGAAGAGTTTCTAAAGAACATCAAAGTGCATGTGGACAAACTTTTGGATGAATACTTCGAGCCAATTGAAATTCTGGGATTTGGTATCGGCGCACCCAATGCCAGCTACCATCGTGGCACCCTTGAGTATCCGGCCAATCTGGCATGGAAGGGTATCACTCCTTTTGTAGCGGAGTTTAAGAAGCTCTACGACGTACCTATCAAGATTACCAATGATGCTAATGTTGCGGCATTAGGAGAAATGATTTACGGCAATGCCAAAGACATGAAGGACTTCATCGTCATCACCCTCGGTACAGGGCTCGGTAGCGGTATCGTCGCAAATGGAGAATTGATCATGGGCTATGATGGCTTTGCCGGAGAGTTGGGGCATTTTGCAGTGGTGGACGAGGGCCGGTTGACGGGATTGGGCGTGAAGGGTGGTCTGGAAGCATATGTATCTGCGACTGGGCTGAAGCGCACCATCATGCACATGCTCGGTTACTACCGTGAAGACAGCCGCTTCAGGAGTATCGCCTTTGACGATCTCCACGGAGAGGAAATCTCCAAAGCTGCGGAAGAGGGTGACTTCATTGCTATGAAAGCCTTTGATTATACTGGTGAAATTCTCGGTAGAGCATTGGCCAATTTCGTGACTTTCTCTCAACCTGAGGCGATCTTTCTATTGGGTGGTCTCGCCAGCTCGGGTAAGCTGATCTTTGAGCCTACCATCAAGTACATGGAGGAAAATCTCATAGAGGTCTACAGGGGCAAAGTCAAGCTCTTACCTTCGGGTATGGAAGAGAAGAATGCCGCCATTCTGGGTGCCGCCGCGTTGGGGTGGAAAGACTTACTGTAGGTTGATCCTGAGCACTTGGCAGGCGTCACCTGGATTCACATTTTGATATACTCCTTTTGGAGGAGTTCTGGCTGAAAGACCCGTTACCACAAGGTTAATTTCCGCTGTATTACTTCTTCGATTGATAACTTTCTTCCTGTCCTTTGATCCTACCAGTCCGTCTACATTTGCGGCAGTAGAATGCTCTTCATATTGGACAGGTTAAGAGGCTGAAGTTGATTCAGCCTTTTCCTTTTTCTCCCCATTTTTTCTTCTTCAAACCTTACCTTTACAGCTATGGGATCACGCAATATGCACATCGCCGTATCCGGTAATATCGGTGCTGGTAAAACAACCTTGACGGAGCTATTGGCCAGGCAGTTTGGCTGGCATGCGGAATATGAAGATGTCGATGACAATCCCTATCTGAGAGATTTTTATGGTGATATGCCCAAGTGGTCCTTTCACTTGCAGGTGTATTTCCTCAACAGTCGATTTGAGCAAATTCAGAAGGTAAGACAAGGAGAAAAGACAGTCATACAGGACCGGACTATCTACGAGGACGCCTATATCTTCGCTAAAAGCCTCTACAACTCGGGGCATTTCAACGAGCGTGACTACCAAAACTACCTGCGGCTATTTCATTCTATGATCCAGTATGTAAAGCCACCAGACCTGCTGATCTATCTCAAGTCAAAAATTGGTAAGCTGGTCTCGAACATAGAACAACGAGGGAGAGATTACGAAGAAGCCATTCGGATCGATTACCTAAAAAACCTCAATAGTCATTATGAGGATTGGATCAAGAATTATGATCACGGGAGGTTGTTGATAATTGATGTCGACAATATTGACTTTGTCAACAATCAGGAGGATCGAGCCAACATCATCAACACTATAAACGTGGAGATCAACGGTCTATTTAGCTAGGATACGGGCCAGGTGCTGGCTCACATACTTAGTGCTTTGCTCATCTCCTTTCAGCAAGATTTTGTCAAGTCGCTCTAGTCTTCCGCCTACCATGAGATTGGCGTAGATGGGAAGACGGATCAGAAACAGACCAAGTCGGAGTGCGTAGATGTCGAGCAAAAAATCGCGAAAGGCACTGTACTTCCATCCGGGACTGCCATTGGCAAAGAAGTCCCCGGGTTCTGAAGCTGTTCCAAAATGCTGTTCTGCCTTCTTGCTTGTCCATACAGCGGATCGAACACCAGCTTTGACGCACTCCTCTTCAAACTGTCTCGAATATCTTCTGTAGTTGTTGAGGTCTAGTGATTTAATCTCCAGATAGACCGGACTCCTAAGTGTCGCCAGCCGATATCTATGAAAGCTCAGAGCATCATCAATCACCAAATAATGGTCACCAACCCAAAAGTCAACTTCAGCCAGAGGAATATCAGCAGGATCATCCCGACCTCCTAATGCTTCATAGATTTCAGCCACTTCCTCCGAAGCATGAATATCTTTCAAAGTAGAATTGTTCCTCGGAAGCTCAGGTTCTGACTGAATGAGATAATTCTCAGCACTGAGCTGTGCAGATATCTTCTGACGCCAAATACTCATAGAAAACTACTGCTAAATATTACTACTGATTAGTTGTCTGCCGCACCGTCTGCCACCCAACACGCTATGGTGTCGATCAAGTCCTGATCCAAAGTTCCCGCCGGGGGCATAGACCCATTGCCTGTCCTCAAGGCAATATTAGAGGCATTGGCCAATATGTTAGACTTTACTCTGAAGTCAGGCGCCTGCGTGCCTCCGTGACAGGTAGGTATCGCACAGTTGGTATCGATGATGGGTTGCACATGGCCGGATAGGGTGATTCCTGATAAGACCTCTACTGTAGTCGATGTAGTGCAGCCCTGCTCATCTCGTGCGGCTACATCATAACTACCCCTCTCAAGGCTTCCAAAAGTCATGCTGCTGGAGAAAGCACCTCCATTGATGCTAAATTCATAAGTGCCTCCACCATCAGCGGAGACTTCAATTTCTCCCTCTGAAGTTGTGCAGCCCGAGGGCTCAGTCTGTGTGGCGGTAACGGTAAATGAATTGCTTTCATCAGCAATCGTTACTGAGAGCGTGCTCGTACAATCATTGGCATCCTTGGTAGTAACCTGGTAAGTGCCAGCCTCAAGGTCAGCGAATGTTGCAGATGACTGGAATGAACCTCCGTCTACTGAAAAGGTATAGGGTGACATTCCTCCAGTAGCTGACACTTCAACACTGCCCAGGCTCGAACAATCTGCACTGGTACTTGCACTCATCGAAAGTGCCAATGTACTGCAGTCGGCCTGTGGCACAGGTGTAGGATCCATGCTGTCATCACTACCGCAAGAGGAAATGTAAATGGCCAAAGCGGCTATCAAAAAATACCTTAAGAACCTGTAAATCATATTATCGCAATATTGGGACTTGAGGAAGTTAACCAAATTAATTGGCGTGAAGCTCCTCACCTTCTAAAATTTCCCAAGTGTGGTCTGAAAGCAATTGTACTTTCCCGAGGAAGACGCTAAAAGATTTATTTCGTCCCCATTCGTCTGGACTGATCATCGAAAGAAAGTCTGATCCATCCTCGCGCTGATACAGATAGTAGATGTGATTAATAACTGGCTCGAAGTTGATCTTGGCCAGATAGATGCGCTCTGAGAGCTTAACCCTGTGCTTAAGATCGCGAGCCTGCTCGACCAAGGTCTGCATCTGATCGTACAGCTGCTTAAACTGTCGATGTGTCTGATCGTGCATAGCCGATACAGCCTTACCACGAATCTTGCCCGCGTCCGTTGGCTTTACGATAGCACTCCCGACCGTATGTGCAAATTCAATCAATCCCGGATCCGGAGTGGTCTTTTCACTCATTAGATCCAGGTCAATTTTCTCTACATCTATCTTCTTCCCGGTATTTCGTTCCACAGCTATTCAGGGTTTTCTATTCTTTCCTTGAGGTTCTTCTTCGCACCAGGGAAAGTGGTTTTGCTTGAAATGTCAATGCCTATCAAGATCATTATGATCAAAAAAATCAAAGACAGTAGTAGAAATATCTTTTTGGATTTCTTCATTTGCCGATAGGCTACAATTCATTACAAAAGTAGAAAGAAAAGGTTTTTGAAATCATAAAAAACCCCGGCCTTATCGGCCAGGGTCATATTTCTTACTACCGTAAACTGGAGCCATTAAAAGGCAAATCCAAAACCAATATTGAATAGCAAACCTCCGGTCAGTGCTCCGGGAAGATCCTCAGTGATGATTTCTTGGCTGCCATCAGGAAAAGTGGTATCAATCTGCACTGAATCATCCCCTCCGCCGCTTATCGCATAGCCGATTTCCGGTCTGAAGTAGAAGGTGCCACCGAACTTACCACCTACCTTCAGGTTCACAGCTGTGAAATCGTAGCTGGTAGTACCCTCACCACCGCTTCCATTTCCTTGGTTCGAATCCAGATCAGAAAAGGTCAGGTCAGAGTCAAAACTGTTATAGGAGAGCCCTACATATACATTCCGGCCATTTCTTAGCAGGTAATAATGAGCTCCTATTTCCCAATAGGTGAAATCGGTATCAACGTCCTGTATGTTTAGTGAGAATGTAGAAAAATCCCCGGAGAAGGCGATTTTTTCGTTCGCCAAAGGGGTAACGTATTCGAAGTTCAGGCTTGCCAGGTTTGACAGACCTGCTTTTACTCCAATTCTGATTGGCTTGCTTTGGGCGCTTGCAGTATAACCAATAATGACAAAGGCAGTTAGTAGCAGTAGTGATTTCATAATTCTCATTTGCTCTATTTTTAGTGAAAATTAGTTCTGATTCAAACAGTCAGGTTGTCAAAATTGAAATACAGAACTTATGATAAGCAAATTATCAAACTCTAATGAATATAGAGAAGAAGAACGGGTAAAGAATGAGCGCATCAATTGAAATAGGGCATCCTGAGAAACTACAGCGCAAAATCATTCATGTTGATATGGATGCCTTCTACGCATCTGTGGAGCAGCGTGACAATCCTAGCCTACGAGGGAAACCCCTCGCTGTGGGTGGCAGCAGTGATCGGGGTGTGGTAGCCGCTGCTAGCTATGAAGCCAGAAAATTTGGGGTCAGATCGGCAATGGCTTCATCTGAAGCAGCCAGAAGGTGTAAAGATCTGATCTTCGTGAGACCCAGGTTTGACGCATACAAGAAAGCTTCTGATAAGATACGATCCATATTCGAAGACTATACCGACCTTGTTGAGCCTCTATCCCTTGATGAAGCCTATCTTGATGTCACACACAATAAGGTGGGCATACCAAGCGCCACACTCATTGCAAAAGAAATAAAAGACCGTATCAAGTCGGAGGTCAATCTAACTGCCTCGGCCGGCATATCCATCAATAAGTTTCTCGCCAAGACAGCCAGTGACCTGGATAAGCCCGATGGACTCAGCATCATCTTACCAGAAGAAGCTGAAGCATTCGTAGAGAAACTACCCATTCACCGATTTCACGGTATAGGCAAAGTCACCGCGGAGAAACTAAAAAAGATGGGTGTTTTCACAGGGAAAGATTTGAAGATGCTCACCATCGTGAGGCTCAAAAGCACCTTTGGAAAATCGGGGCAGTACTACTTCGATATCGCCCGGGCCAAAGACAATCGGCAGGTCAACCCAAACCGAGAGCGCAAGTCAATTGGCGCAGAAAATACTTTTAGTAAAGATCTCTTCAGGGAAGCGGATATTCGTGTAGCGCTGGACGAGATATTCAATGAAGTTTACCGCAGAATCCAAAAGTCAAAAGTCAAGGCGCGCACGCTTACGATCAAGTATAGGCATCACGATTTTGAAGTTCATACTAAGAGTCAATCTAGTACTGATATGATGGAGTCCAAAGAGGACTTTTGGGAATGTTACGACACGCTATTTCCTCAGGTCAGCTGGGAAGATAAACCCATCAGACTATTGGGCATTACAGTATCTAACTTCTCTGAGATCGAGCCACCCCCACATCCAACCTCATCACAACTTACCCTCCAATATTAAGCCAGTGCAAGGCTCATAATGTCATCCTTGTTTTTGATAAATAGGGTTTGATTATTGATCAATAGTATGGGTGATCTGAGCAGCTCGGGATAGTCAACAATCAATGCCAACGCTGACTCATTATCAAGGCGATCCAATCTCAATCGTAGGCTGTGAAATAATGGCCCGTCAACATCCAACATCTCAATTATTTCCACCTTCAATCTACGCGCCAGGTCACCCAGCATCCTCTTTGAAAAATGAGTCTGGGTGACGTCATACTGCTTGACTTTTTCTGATAAGATATGGGCATAGGCAATGGCCTCTTTATGCGCATCGTCCTTACTGTTGAAAATGATAATGATCTCCTTAGGCCCTAGCTCCATGGTTCGATTTTGAAGAGTTGAAAAAACTTATGCCTAAAGCTAGATCAGGGTGAAAACGCAAACCTTGATAGCCGTCACCACTAACAGAAACCTTTAGGTGACATTGATCATGCTGCACATTGCATTCGCAATGCTAATTTTTTTAGCACGAAAAATAAGTCAATCAAAATATTATCATAACATATTTAAAATCAGATATTTAATCCTCTTCAGGAGAATTGTTAATTCAATACATAAGCAAATTCTATTTGCCCTTAGCGACCATTTCATTCATATTTGAGCCTGAAAAAAAGAATTACCCCCAATATGAATATTAAGGCAAAACTTCTTGAGAAATCTGAAACACAACAAATCTCAGCTTCATTCAAAAAGCGTGAATTTGTAGTAGAATATAGTGAGAATCCTCAGTACCCTGAATTCGTCAAATTCGAATTGATTCAGGATAAATGCGATCTGATCGATGCTGTACAGCCAGGTCAGGAGATGGAGATTTACTTTAACCTCAAGGGGCGCAAGTGGACTGATCCGAAAGGTGAAGTGAAGTACTTCAACTCTCTTCAGGCATGGAAAATTGAGCGGACAAATGATGTTGCCAGTCAAGCACCTTCAGCACCCGATAAATCGGGCCTTGAAAACCAAAAAGAACCTGAATGGCTACAAGCCAATGATGATGACGATCTGCCCTTCTAAGCTGGGGGTCGGAAGCTTCATCTGTTAGATTTTTTGAAAGGCTTACCCCCTCTACCCTTTGCGGGCTTTCGTGACGGAGGGTTCCACTCAGGACCCTCTCCCAGATGCGATGGTAGCTTTACCTTTCTCACTTCTTTTTCGATGAGTGTTTCGATGTTTTTGAAGTTGTACTGGTCTTCATTATTGATGAAGGTGAAGGCTACCCCATCGGCCTGAGCCCGAGCGGTTCTGCCTATTCGGTGCACATAGTCCTCGGCATCCTGAGGTACGTCATAGTTGATCACCAAATCGATATCTTCCACATCGATTCCGCGACTCAATATATCTGTCGCGACCAGCACATTGACCTTTCTGTTTTTGAACCCTCTCAACATTTCCTCCCTCTGATTCTGATCAAGATCTGAGTGGATTCCTTCAGCTGGTATTTTGTGTTTGTTCAGCTCTCTTACCACTTTGTCGACGGTGATCTTTCGGCTGCAGAAGATGATCACACTGCTCATGCTTTTCGCGCTCAATAAATGACTAATCAACCCTAGCTTTTGCTGATCAAAAGTCAAAAATGCAGCCTGCACAATTTTCTCAGATGGCTTAGATATCGCGATATTAACTTCGGCTGGTTCATTGAGGATGTCCTGCGCCAGCTTTCTTATTTTGGGAGGCATAGTCGCCGAGAAGAGCAGGGACTGCCTGGTCTTAGGCATGTCCTTGATGATACGCATCAGGTCGTCATGGAATCCCATATCCAGCATCCGATCAGCCTCATCGAGTATCAAGTGTTTCACGGTAGTGAGGTTGACATAGCCCATCTGCATGTGTGCAATCAACCTGCCCGGGGTAGCAATGATTATTTCAGCACTGGTAGTCAATGCGCTCTTCTGATTATCCCAAGAGCTGCCATCGCCTCCACCGTAGATCGGTGCGGAAGCCACATCACAGAAATAAGCCAGTCCCTGAACCTGCTGGTCAATCTGAAGCGCCAACTCTCGTGTGGGCGCCAAAATAACCGTATCTACCGTACCCCTGTTTTTCTTCACTGCAAGGTCATGCAGCACTGGTAGTATGAAGGCTGCCGTCTTGCCAGTACCCGTCTGGGCACAACCGATTAGATCACCCCCATTCATGATAATGGGTATGGCTTTTTCCTGAATTGGTGTAGGCTTTGTAAAGCCCATAGCGTCCAATCCTTCGAGTACTTCCCCGGCTAATCCTAAGCTCTTAAATTCCAATTTATCTATTTGATTGAGGTGTGTAAATTTTGCTGATTATCCGTGAATAAGACCACTTATACATTATCTCTAAAATCAGCGAACAGATTGCAGTGATTGAATCTTTTATATTCCACAATATTAAGAAAATAATAAGCAAACTAGGTAAAGTATCATGCGATTAGCAGCAGTACTGGCCATTGTTTTCACCGTCACCTTTAACGCGGTAGGTCAGGAAAAGTCAAAGACTCCTTCAGTCGATATAAAACAGGCCGTCGATGAGATCGTCCTGGACGGTAATCTACTGGAGGAAACATGGCTCCAAGCTGACCCTGCAGATGATTTCTTTCAGTTTTTCCCTTTTGATACCTCAATGGCGACCACTAAGACCGTGGTGAAACTCACCTACGACGATAAGAATCTCTACGTGGGTGTACAATGGTTTGATGAAAAAGATGGCGACTATGTAATCACCTCTCTGCGACGAGATTATCGATCACCCGGAGCTGATGGACTGGCCTTTCTTTTCGATACCTATCAGGACAAGACCAACGCTTTTTCTTTTGGGGTTAATCCTTTCGGCGTACAACGCGAAGGGCTGGTCTCCAATGGGGGTACGGTAGGTTCAGACTTCTCTCTGTCATGGGACAATAAATGGTTTAGTGAAGTGGTAATAAATGAGAAAGGCTGGACCGCAGAGCTTGCTATTCCTTTTAAGACACTTAGATACAAGAGCGATCGTGATAAATGGAACTTTATGGTCTATCGGATTGACAGCAAGGAAAATGAACGTGCCTCATGGAGTTACATTCCTCGCAACTGGCGCCCCTATACGTTGGCCTATGCCGGAGAGATGGTATGGGACAAACCGCCTAAAAAGCAAGGGCCTAACATCGCATTGATCCCCTTTATGGCTGGAGGAATCAACAAAAACTATGAGGAGGATACGCCCACTGACCGTAACTTTTCGGTAGGAGGTGATGCGAAGATCGCGTTGACCCCAGCATTGAACCTTGATCTTACTATTAATCCCGACTTCTCCCAGGTAGAGGTGGATCAGCAGGTCACCAACCTCGATCGTTTCGAGATTTTTTTTCCCGAGCGGCGACAGTTCTTTTTGGAGAATGCTGACTTGTTCGCCTCATTTGGCTCAGAGGACGCCCGTCCTTTCTTTAGTAGGCGCATAGGGGTGGCTATCGATACAGCTACAGGTACCAACGTCCAAAACAAGATCGTAGGAGGAGCCAGAGTCAGTGGTAATATCAATAGTAAACTTCGAATCGGCCTCATGGATATCCAGGCAGCCGAGGATGAGGAAATCAACTTGCCGGCATTGAATTATGTAGTGGCCGTGGCACAGCAGCGCATCAGTGCCAGGTCCAATATCTCAGGTATCTTCGTTAACAAACAGTCCTTCAATTCCAGCTTCACCGATAAGCTTTTCGAAGAACCCACTGGCTTTAATCGTACAGCCGGTATTGATCTTAATCTAGCAACGGACAACAACCGGTTGACCAGCAAGATTTTTTATCATCGAACATGGCAGGATCGGGAATTGGATGAGCAATACTCGCAAGGTGCATCGGTAGTCTACAACAATCCACTGTGGAATATCGAATGGAATCATTTGCTGGTAGGCGAAAACTACAATGCAGAAGTGGGGTTTGTACGCAGGACAGGTATCAACTCGGTAAGTCCCACTATCTCACGTACCTTCTACCCTCAATCGAAGGTCATCAACAACCACGGTCCAGGGATTCTCTTTGAGCAGTTCTGGGGAGGTGATGTCGGCAAGTCCGATCAATTGATCAGGGGTTTTTATGATTTTCGTTTTCAAAACCTGGCCAACAGTCGCGTAGCGGTCAACAGACGCTTCACCTACTTATTCAGCGACTTTGATCCTACGCGCTCCGATGGAGAACCGCTACCCGCCGGAAGTTCTTATGAGTATGTCAATTTCTTTGCACGCTACAGCTCTGATCCACGTAAGCTCTTCAACTATAATGTCAGTACAAGTCTTGGTCAATACTTCAACGGCAACCGCTATCAGCTCAACACTGAGCTCACCTATCGCTTTCAGCCCTATGGCAATGTCTCTTTGACCTTCAACTACAATCGTGTGGAGTTGCCAGCACCATATGCGACTTCAAACATATTCCTGATTGGACCCAGGTTTGACTTGACCCTTACCAGAAGTCTCTTTATTACGAACTTCATACAGTTCAACAGCCAGAACGAGAACATCAATATCAACGCCCGATTACAGTGGAGATTTAAGCCAGTCTCTGACTTCTTTATCGTCTACACTGACAATTATTTCTACAGCTTTGAGGATGATCTGGTGAGGGACTTTGCTCCTCGCACGCGAGCTTTGGTCTTTAAGCTCACCTACTGGTTGAATCTGTGATTTGCAGCTTACTGAATAGGGAACGAGTAGTGCCATCGCTCACCCAACGCTCGAAGGCTTGGGTTACCTGGGATTGGTCATAGCGAGACGCTAAGACCAGTGGGGGGGTATCGTCCTATCCATGATTGGATATATCAGCAACAAAAACTGTGTTCACCTCATCGATTATCCAATTAGAACCTTTAAGCTTCAAAAACACAACATATGCCCCTCCTCCATACGCACCAAGGTTGGGTGATATATAATAACATGCATTTTCATAATTTTCATCAAAAACTATTTCCGATAAATTGAAAAAACCAAATATCGATGATTCGTTGTATTTATATAAACTGTCCACAACGATTTCATTTAAAACAACAATAAAGTTTTCTCCTTCTATCACTTCAATTTCTTTCAGGCCGTGAGGATCTTTTTCTAACTGTAGATAAAGGTTCTGTGCCATTTTTCTTTTTTTAATTCCAACATTCTTTGAATTTAAGTACTCATCTATAGTCCAGTATTTCGTACTATCATATATGAAATTTTCGAAATAGATAAAACTGGTATTTGCAGGAAGTTCATCTATTATAGAGTCTAGCACAGGATAAATAGTTTGCTCATAAACTTTTATCTTCATTGAGTTTCGTTCATCCATCTCATGCTGACTGCAGCCGATTAAAAAGATAATGCTTGTATAAAAAACTATTCGAATCATGGTTTTTGAGGTTTGACTAATCTTCTCACAATCTAGTCTTAGCGTCTCGCTGAGACTGAAACCAAAACACTCATCTTAATCTAAATGATAAGTATCAAATAAACCACTTCTATCTTAAGGTCCGGTACACTACTCTATAACATTTAAATCATCTACGGTCACCGTGTTGGTCTCAGCGAGACGCTAAGACCAGTGGGATGATCTGGTGAGAGACTTTGCTCCTCGTACCCGAGCTTTGGTCTTTAAACTCACCTATTGGTTGAATCTGTGATTTAACCTAAGACCTACGAAGTTTTGGAAACTTCGTAGGTCCCTTCCTATTTCCTTCAATAAGCACAAGTCGTGCATTCTCTAAACCCCGTGTCGGAAGACTTGCGCTGAATGTCGATTATATCTTTCAGCCGACTGTTCAAGACAGTAATGCTTGAATCTTCCATGTTTCTTGAGGACACGAGCCAAGGCTTTGGGAGGCAATTATTTCTACAGCTTTGAGGATGGCATGGTCAGAGACTTTGCTCCTCGCACAAGAGCACTGGTCTTCTAACTAGCCTATTGGTTGAATCTGTGATCAGAAGATACCAGCAAACCCAGGGTTGCTGGTAGTGATCAGGATAGCGACTATGATGCCTGCTATGATGGTGAACTGTTGGCGATATTTTGAGATCAATCGTTTCATTGATCTCAATAATACTATTACCGTGCCAAAGCATGTATACACCTTATTATCAGATACTTAATAAAATAATCAATGAACTGAACGTTCAATGGCGAACATATTTCTGATAAGAGCTGTACGGAATTAATCCTCTAAAACCTCTATTTCAAAGTACAAAGTAGCATTAGCGGGTATGGGGCCTCTGGCTCTCGGTCCATACGCAATATCTGGAGGAATTCTAAGTATGGCTTTGCTGCCTTTCTTCAGAAGCGCGACACCTTCGTCCCATCCCTTGATCACCTGGCCTCTGCCCAATACAAACGAGAAGGGTTGGTTACGGTCGTAGGAACTGTCGAATTTGGTACCGTCTTCGAGGTAGCCTGTGTAATGAACCTGTACAGGCTTGTCAGCCTCTGGTAGCTCCCCAGTACCTTCCTTGACTACTTTGTATCCAAGTCCGGACTGTGTGTAGGTGTGTCCGTATTTTCGACGCTCCACCATCCAGCTTGCGGTAGCCTCTTTTAAGAATAGAATGTCCTTTGCGCTAATCTTAAGTTTCTTATTCTCCGTTAGTGACAACAAGTAAGGAAGATCAAAATCCTCGCTTCCCGGAATATCACGCACCTTCTTCCCTACCGCCAATTTATAGTTTGACTGCTCGCTGGAAAACTGGGCACAATAGCTCTCGAACTCATCAGACGTATAACAATAGTCCGAAAAGCGATTTTCAGGAACCTCACATTTTGTGCATTGAGCGCGCAACCCTATTGACGAAAGGACGCACGCACTTAGAAGAAGAATGTATTTCATGAACTCAATTTTGGGGCAAAAATAACCCCAATGCTGAGTTCATGATTGCTCTTAGCCCCTTTTCTTTCTGAAGGTGATTGGAATAAAATCATCATTGGGTATACCAATATGAGCTAAGTCCCATTGGTCATCATATCCCTTGATCAGGCTTTTGATACATTCCACACGGTCTTCGGTTGGGTACGGACAGTTGTCCCAGTAGAATATCTCTACTCTATAGTTGTAGTTCTTTTTGACCCCATTGATTCTTACTTCAACTTCAATGTCCTGCTCTTCACCTGGGATTTTCGGGATTTCAATTCCAATCATGCTCATAATCGATAGTTTAAATTTCTAGTTCATGAATTCTTGTATAACAAATTTTGTACCTCAACAACAATTACATGATAATCAATGAGTTAGATATATCTCCCTACCATTAGTTGACCGTTTGTAGGACAGTCTATGTTCAGAATGGTTCACTCAAAGGTGATATGACCCTATCGGGTAAAAAGCCCAACCCTGCTCCTCTTAATACGTAGACCACAGTTGAATCAACCAAATCAGCAAATGAAGATTAGAATTTTTAACTCCGCGGTATTAGCCTTAGTTGTCCTATTCGCGGTAGCATGCTCTCCCAATAAAAGCACAACCGAAGAAACCGATACTGCAGAAGAGGAAGTCGAAGAAGTCGAGGATAAATCTAAACGACCTTCTCCACCGGCTACCGCTACGGCCAATGTCAATGGCACCAATGTAACGATCGACTACAGCTCTCCTGCTGTCAAAGGACGAACAGTATGGGGTGACCTGGTGGCCTACGATAAAGTATGGAGAACAGGCGCTAATGAGGCTAACGTGTTCACCATCGATAAGGACATTACCATTAACGGAGAGCCTGTGGCTGCCGGACAATATTCTTTGTTTACCATCCCTACCGAGGGAGAGTGGACGGTCATCCTCAACAATGTAGTGGGCCAATGGGGTGCCTATGACTATGATGATAGCCAGGATGTCTTAAGATTTATGGTAACGCCGGAAACAACTGAAAATGCTGTAGAGCGACTCATGTTTGATGTGTCTGATGACGGAACGGTCACCTTCGCCTGGGCTGACTTGAGCTTCTCCTTTGAAGTGGTGCCTGCTGCTGAATAGCTATCAGGTACTACTGTGATATAGAAGCCTCTGCAGACGTAGGGGCTTTTTTCATGGCTTCATGCATGTCCACCACCCGAAATAGAATGTCTGTCGACTGAAGTATCTTATTCCTGAGTCTCGGATTAAACTCGGGGTTAGCTGCGAGAAATGCCTCGACTGTGGCTTTAGCCTCCTTGCTCTGATGTCCCCAAAAACTCTCATCAAGCCATCTTTTTGGAAAGAATATATCTCCTGTCAACTGAATCTCTTCCAGGATCTCCAGTGACTTTTTTAAATACTTCACAGACTCGTCAGCTCGCAACGGATGATGGAGATAATGAAGCGCGGTTCCTACCCAAGGTTCCATCGAGCGATTTTCCGGTAGGGTAAGGCTTTCAAAAAACTCATCTCTGCTTTCCGTATCAGGAGCTAAGGCCTGGGTCACAAAATCGAACCTTGCCTTCTCGTCAGCGTTGCTGATGCGGGCAGATTGGGTGGACAATATATCATTGGCCTCTTCAGGGAGCCTCAGCGCCAGTTCGAAGGCTAATGTCGAATAATCCCGCTCCGACAATTTGATCCCCTCAGGCGGGTTCTCTTCTTTCCAGATAGTAAGCAACTCTGAAACCTGCTCCTCAGAAGACCCTATATCAACCAAGGTTTTAAATAATGTAGACTTCAAACGAGGATCCTCTGTTTGCAAAATCAGCTGATTGAGTAGTATTTCATACCGCTCGATATATGCCTCCCGTTGAGCGGGAATCATCCATTCCCAAGAGAGCTCTTTTAGGTAGGTCAGCAGGAGTTCAACATTGAGGTTGCTCTGCTCTTGATAAAGGTACCGCTCAAGAAGCACAGGGTACGATGGTGGGAACGCTCTCTTATAGAGCAAGAACTCATGCATCTGTATGTAGTAAGCCGCGCGTGATAATGGGCTCTCAACCACATTGATGTTGAGCATAATGGCTCCATAAGGGAAGTCCGCCATATTTGCATAGCTCGCAAAATCCAATGTCCCATAGAGCTGTCCTGCGCTACCTGCTTCTACAGAGACTGGAATCTTTGTATCCTTCGCATGCGGAATCTCTACGATAGGTAGATCATTAAACTGTATCGGTCGTGTCAGTGCTCCATCATCTGCATTTACCCTGACCTCAAACCGCTGAGGCCATGTTCTACCCAGCCCCATGGGGTCTATCTGCTCAAATCGTAGATAATGAGATTCCAATCCTTCATAGAACATCGACCTTATCGTGGGCATTCCCGCCGTTTCCACCCATATATTACTCCACTTGGCAAGGTCTACTGCCGTTTTTTCGTCCAGGATTCTGATAAGATCATCCCAGTCAGCAGCTCTGAATGCATATGATTTCAGGTATTCACGTAACCCAATCCTAAAGTTATTCTCACCCATCACCTGCTCAAGCTTGTGCATGACAATGGGCGCCTTTTGATAGATGATAGCGCCATAGAGGCTTCCGGCTTGTTTTAAGTTCTCCAGTGGCTGCTTGATGGGATGTGTCCCCAATGTGCGATCCACACTGTAAGCACGTGGATAATGTGCGAGCAGAAAGCGCTGATCATGGTCAATCTCCGGGAAAAGTGGATTCACAATTTTAGCAGCCATAAAATTCGCAAAGACTTCCTTCATCCAGACATCATCAAACCATAGCATAGTCACCAGGTCACCAAACCACATGTGTGCTGTCTCATGTGCAATGAGACTGGCTCGCCCGAGCAGCTGATTGGGCGTGGCTGATTCTTCGAGAAATAAGCTTGATGCCTTGTACTGAATCGCACCAACATGCTCCATGCCGCCATATTGGAAGCTTGGCAATAGCACAAAGTCAAACTTCTTGAATGGATACTCAATGGCCGTATACTCTTCGAGCCATGACAATGCGTGGCTGTGTATTTCAAATATCTCGCGCGCGTTTCTTGCTACTTTGGCTGTATCTGTCTCCCGGTGATACATGGTCATAGGATACTTACCAGAATCATCTGTGATCGTCTCAAACTCTCCGGCAGCAAAGGAGAACAGGTAAGTGCTGATGAGATCAGATCTTTCAAAAGTGAATACTTTTCGGTCTGCACTTTGATTTTCAAAAGCTAAGGGGCCATTTGCAACAGCCTTCCACGCAGCGGGTACATCCAGGGTCAGCTCATAAGTCCCCTTTAGATCAGGCTGATCAAAACATGGAAAAACTATGGAGGCACGATCCGGTACAAACAAAGTATAGATGTATCCAGGATTTCTATTGAGTCCCACCTCCCCTGCTGTGAACTTGATATCCACGAGATTATATCCATCACGGAGATCCTCCGACTGGATAATGATATGCTCTTGCCGATGCTCAAAATCAATCCCAACATCATCTATCAGTACCTGTTCAACGGCTCCTTCGGCAACATTGAAGTCGAGAACTAGAGGTTGGTCAAGTGAAGTGTCGAATTCAAAGCCCAGACCAAGACTTCCGGCTATGGGTATTTGATTGTCTTCCGAGATCACTAATGCCAATTGATAATTGACTTTGGAGACTTGCTTTTTACGTAGCTCTGCAAGTGGCTTGGAAATACCCGGCTCTACAAGCACCGGATCAATAGTTGGGCTGCAACCGATGAGACCTAGCAAGGCAACTGCCAAGGAGTAGGCTGCCTTCCGCATTATTTCACCCTGATCGTTTCATTGACTATCCTCACAAGGACTTGAGAGTATTCACTGAGGATCGCGTCACAGTCGCGGATCATATAGCGCCGTTTGAGCCAGATAGGATCTACAAATCCAATATATACATCCTCTTCCTCAGACCACACGGCTATTCTAAAGGGCATATCGATGGCCGCTGTTGGTTCGCAGGCCACAATACCATTCATAATGTATGGATCACTAAACTCGAAAGTGCTCACCCGGATGTTTAGCTCACTGGTGTCCTGGTCATATTCAACAGTTTTGAAAGCATCATTGACAAAGCCTTTGTACTCCAATATGCCTTTTAGCTTTTCTGATGTTTCTTCGTAAGACATGGGACTATTGTAAATGGTAGTCTCCTGGGAAAATACTGTGAGTGTCGCTAGCGTAAGTGTGAAAGCGAGGATATATCTAATTATTGTCATTAAAGCGCTGAGTGAGAGGTCGAACTTATAAAAACCTATTCTAATTCAAAAAGATAGCGTCCAAACTATCCCAATATTGTTGATAATCGGATAAGTCGTGATGTCGGCCGCCTTCGATGGTGGTCATTTGAGCCTTTCCCTTCAGACTCTCGTGCAGTTTATCGGCCATGCCTATCGGAATAATCTGATCGTTCGTACCATGCAAAATCCTTATTTCCGTTTTGGATTCCTCCAACCATTGATAGCTCGGGAAGCTATACTGGATCAACCATGGGCGAGGAATCAAAAACAGGTATCTTGATAATAGATCATCTAATGAGTAATAAGGAGTCTCAAGAACGATAGCCTTAGCCGGTTTCTGCGAGCCTAGATAGGATGCTAGTCCCGTTCCCATAGATCTACCGAAAATGACAACCTCATCACTATTATAATTGCGAAGCGCATAATCGTAGCTCAGTAGCGCGAGTTCCTCAAAAGAATTTTGGGAGAGCTGGGCTTTAGACTTGCCATATTCAGGATACTCCACCAACAGTAAATCATAATCATACCTGAGTAGACCCTTAGAGAGCCTTATCCATCGCCTCAGACTGTCTCTATTGCCATGGAAGTAGATAATGATTCCTTTGCTATCAGCAACTTTGATATGTACTGCGTGATGTTCTTGGTTCGGCCCTAGCCAGACTTCCTCAAACTCCTCACTTATCTCGTAGGCATAGTCTTGCGGGAGTTTGCTCCGTTGAAACAGGAAATACTCCTGAGTGAAAAATACAATTACGCAGATGAACGCATAAATGCCGACCACTATTAACAACACCGTCTTCATTAGGCCGCAAAGCTAGTGAACACAGCATCGCAACCACTGAAACGGGCCTATTATTCACGATCAATTTCTCTTGATTACTCTGCCAGATCCAGTGATATTTTGGTCTATACTGGCAGGATCACCATAGTAAAAGACTGATCCGCTTCCTGCGATCTTTACTTTCAAAGACTCGGAAACCATAACCTCAGCATCACCCGAACCTGCGATAGTCAGATCCACTTCCTTCACAGGCATGTCTCTACAAAGCATATTACCACTTCCAGCCACCGTTCCGAAAAGCTTGTCAGCCATTCCCGTCATCATAATAGTACCTGAGCCGCTGATGTTCGCTTCTATCTGCTCCGAGATAGACTTCCAGATTAGATTACCCGACCCGGCAATTCCCACCTGACTTGTGCCAGTCTCAAATGTATCCATGATAGTGATATTACCTGCTCCCGAAAGGTAGACGTTGTTGAGACCAACCAATTGCATCGTGACGGTCACCGGATCATACTTCCGAAAGCAATCTCTGGTGGTAATCTGCCATTGACCATTGGATACATTAGTGTTAATGTTTCTCAATACATCCTCCGGTCCGCTGATGGTCACCTGTTGAGTTTCTCCGCTTGTAACGATCACATTCCCCGATAGGGCAAAATCAATGCTTGAAACCTCTACCAGATCGAACTCCAACGTAGCACTCGCCCCATTTGACTTGCGGCAATCACTGAAAAGTCCATCATCGCAGCTCGAGAAGGATATAACCATGATCAAGATAGTGAAGTAGAAAAAATGTTGTTGCGTTTTCATAATTATGTCTTTTTTGGAATGACCCGTGTATCTTTAAAACGTTTCCAAAAGCATAAGAAAATGATCGATCAGGAGGATAAAAAAATTATTAACGGGCATCCACATGTCAGATATGTCAGAGAAACCTACCCTCCTGCTGAATCATTGGAACGGGCCAGGCAGTATCACCAGTGGCTAGATCAGCGACGAACAGTTCGAGAGATCAGTGATAAGCCTGTTTCCAAAGAGGTCATCGAGGAACTCATCCTGGCGGCATCTACTGCACCCAGCGGTGCTCATAAGCAGCCATGGACTTTTTGCTGCGTTCAGGATCAGGATATCAAAACTAAAATCAGAGAATCAGCGGAAAAGGAAGAGTACGAGAGTTATCACAATAGAATGAGTGATCGCTGGCTGGACGACCTCAAGCCCATTGGGACGAACTGGGATAAGCCATTTCTGGAAAAATCCCCGTGGCTGGTCATAGTGTTTAAGCGCGTGTTTGAGAAAGACGAGGCTGGCGCCAAGCAGAATAACTATTACGTGAATGAGTCTGTCGGGATTGCCTGTGGGATGATGATATCTGCGATACATAATGCCGGTCTTGTTACAATTACGCACACCCCTAGTCCGATGAATTTCTTAACTAAGATTCTGGAAAGGCCGGAAAACGAGCGACCTTACCTCCTTTTGCCGATAGGCTATCCCGAAGATGAAGTGTACGTACCCAGCCTGGCTCGAAAGGGGCTAAACCAAATTGCTCAATTCTATTAATTCTTAAACTTCAGACGGGCTTTCACCACAAGTAACCGATTGACCATCGTGACTCCTATTCTCAAATTCTGATAAAGGCCTGGCAATAGGTTATTCTACTAAAAGCCCTTATGATCTGTAAGTAATCCCCCTATGCCACATGTACGATATTCTTAATATAGTACTATTCACAGCTCTTTCATTTTGAAAGTTCTTCAAATAAAAGTATCCTTGTTACAGCCTTGATAAAAGGTTCGACCAGCTATGTATTATTTTTTCCATATTGATAAAGTGGGCGAAAACTGTTCCCACAGACCTAGTTCATCCTCTTGTCTAGGCCCTACCTCTACTTCTTCATTTCTTAAATTCATTGCACATGTTACCGAATCTTAGGTCATACAAGAATATCTATGACAACAATATCATCTTGATGCACAAGGGTGAACTGACTTTTGATTTAGTCACCTCTCTGATAGAAACTCTCGAGGGGAGAGTTAATACCATAGAGCCAGACCGAAAAATCCAGCGGGTGTTTTACAGTGTCGTCACCGAGTGTATCCAAAACCTATATTACCACATGGATGAAGTGCGCGATGAGGACGTGATCAACACTTATGATTCAAGATCAGGGTTGATTTTAGTGATGGCCCGAAAGCGATTCTTCAGAGTACTAACCGGCAATTTTATTCCTAACTACAGGATACCTGCCCTTCAGAGCAGTCTGGATAAAATCAATGCCATGGACTATGACGAGCTGCGCGATTATTATAAGGAGATACTGAGTGACGGTAAGTATTCTGAAAAAGGAACGGCTGGACTTGGGTTCGTAGAGATTGCCAAAAAAACCAAAAGTCAGCTTCAATGCAGTTTTCAGCAGATAACAGATGAATATTCATATTTCACTTTTCAAGTCAGAATATCAAGAGTTTTAAAATCCACCCAAACTAAATCAAGAGTAATGGCCTAAAGATGGAAATAGAATCAACCACAGCTATGGAGAGTTACATATTGGAATCAACAAGAGTAAGCCCGCAAATCAGGTTTATCCCTGAAGAGGGTTTGCTCGAGCTTAGAGGCAGATCGAGCCCCGAGCATCCTCTCCAGTTATACCAGCCTCTGATAGATAAATTGGATCAATATGTCTGCAATGGCAGCCAAGCCCTAATCATCAACTTCGAACTGGATTATTTCAACACAAGCAGTTCAAAGTGCATTTACGAACTGCTTAAAAAGGCGGGCAAAATGTTTGAAATGGGGAAAGCTTTGACCGTCAACTGGTACTATGAAGAAGATGATGAAGATATGATGGAGCAGGGCGAAGACTTCTCCGACCTCTTGGATATAGTATTCAATTTTAAGGAAGTCGAATACTAACCCAACCAACCAAAATCAAATTATATATTAAATGATCAGCTATGAAAAAGGATTTATTAATGAGAGCATACGTCGTGACCGTTGTGCTGATTTTCGCCATCGTGGTGTTAGGTCAGCTCATTGGCCAAGACGCTTTTAACACTCAACAAAATGACATTAGATCAGTCTCTTTGGCTAGAAAAGAAGCTACCCTGTCACAAGAGATTTCTAAGTCTGCTCTATCTATGGAGTTCGCCAACACCGAGGCGAAGTTCAACTCTTTGAGGGAACGAATACTGGAGGCCAGCAAGGAATTGGAACAGATTCACACTGCGCTTCAAGTCCGTGATGGAAGTCTAGACCTTGATGTTACACCGAATCCCGTAGAGGTAGAAGAGCTCTTCAGCGGCATAAGAACCTACTACCAAGCGATCATTACTGCCTCGGACAACCTGGCTAACCTCCAATGGACGGATGATGAGAGAACAAAGCTCGTAACGATCAGAACTTCCATCAACTCGATTCTCAATACCGAGACACAGTTTATGAATTACATCGATAGGATTGTGGCTGAATACGAAGCACAATTCCAATCGCACGAGACTGGACTT
Source organism: uncultured Roseivirgaceae bacterium (assembly GCA_964351595.1). Classification (GTDB taxonomy): domain Bacteria; phylum Bacteroidota; class Bacteroidia; order Cytophagales; family Cyclobacteriaceae; genus UBA6059. The sequence continues at coordinate 82,559 of CAYGOT010000003.1, forward strand.
GGTACCTATGAGTTTGTGCTCTTTGGTGCTCTTGTTGGACTCCTTCTTCTGCAGGCGTTCATGATCTTCAAACCAGCGGTCAACCTGGCCAACAAGAACTTCCTCTCGGCAAACGCGGCATTCCAAAGACTAAAGAAGTCCGAGCGTGAGATTAGGAAGTCTACAGAAAGACAGCTGGAAATTAATGAGAACCTTATTTTGACTCAGCGGGCAGTAAAAAGGAAAAACAGACAGCTTCAAGAATCAGAAAAAGAACTCCTAAAACGAACAGAAGAACAAATCAAAGCGAATGAAAGGCTTATAGCCGCTCAGGCTCAGTTGGAGGAATCTCTTGAGAAACAAAAATCAATTAACAACGAGCTGATCAAGGCACGAGAGTCCGCACAAGTCAATGAAGAACGCCTGGATGCTGCGATAAGAGGTGCCAAGGATGGTATCTGGGATTGGAACCTGGTCACAAATGAGGTGTATTTCTCTCCTCAGTATAAGCAAATGCTAGGATTCGAGGATCACGAGATGGCCAGTGACTTCTCTGAGTGGGAGTCAAAGATACACCCAGAAGATCTCCCTGTCGCTCAACAAAAGGTGGATGAATACCTGAGTGGAGCGAGTGATACCTACGAATACGAATTTAGAATGCAACACAAGGATGGTCACTATTTGTGGATTGTCACCAGAGGTGCTACCGTGAAAGATAGCTCGGGTAAGCCAGTCCGCTTTGCAGGATCTCATACTAACATCACCCAGCGTAAGTTGAACGAAGAAAAAATCAATAATTTCAACGTGCAACTTCAAGAGTCCGAGGATAGGATGAGAAGTATTGCCGAAGAGCAGTTGGAGGTAAGCGAAAGAATGATCGTGGCAGAACGCAAACTGCAGCGCACTCTGGAACAGGAAAAGAAGAGTAAGGAGGAGCTTGCGAAAACACTCGAATACCTTAAAGGAACGCAATCTCAGCTCGTACAATCAGAGAAAATGGCCTCACTTGGTCAGTTGACGGCTGGTATAGCCCATGAGATCAACAACCCTATCAACTTCGTCTATAATGGTATTGACACACTTAAAATGTCCTTTGACGAGCTGTTAGTGATACTTGAGAAGTACAATGAGCTTGACAAAACCGACAATATCGAAGAGGTGATGGCGGAGATCAAGGAGTTGAAAGACGAATACGTCTTTGACGAACTCTTAGTGGATATTCAAGAGTTGGTATCTGACATTAAGAAAGGTGCCGTGCGAACCATTGAAATCGTAAAGGGCTTGAGGGTCTTCTCCCGTCTTGATGAGGAGGAAATGAAAACGGCGAATGTAAATGAGTCCATAGATGCTACTTTAATCCTGCTCAAAAACAAGACTAAGAATAGGCTTGAGGTCAAGAAGTATTATGATGAGACTATCGATGAGATCAACTGCTTCCCCGGTCAGTTAAACCAGGTATTCATGAACATTCTCAATAATGCTATCCAGGCCATACCCGAGGAGCGTAAAGATGGAAAACTTGAAATCTATACTGAAAACCAGGAAGAGCATGTGATGATACGGATCAAAGACAATGGAAAGGGCATGTCTGAGCAGGTGAAGAAGAGAATCTTCGAACCATTCTTCACTACCAAGGAAGTGGGAATTGGTACAGGCTTAGGAATGTCTATCTCCTACGGTATCGTCGAAAAGCATGGTGGTAACATCTATGTTAACAGCGAAGAAGGAAAAGGAACCGAATTCTCGATACAGATTCCTAAAAACCTCGAGGAGAAAGAGGAGAAGTCCACTGAGAAAGAAGAAATCAAAGAATAGATCTACGTAGAAAATGGAAAATACAGAATTTGATTTAGTGGCTACTGTTAGCCGTCCTACGAAGGTTAAGACCAATACCATTCTCTACGTCGACGATGAAGAGAGTAACCTGCGCATCTTCAGAATGGCCTTCAAGAGACATTACAATGTACTCACGGCCATCAATGGATTTGATGCTATAGAAATACTTCGTGCCAATGACGTGCAGCTGATCATCACGGATCAGAAGATGCCCGAGATGACCGGAACTGAGCTACTGGAAAAGCTGCTACCGGAGTTTCCGGATGTCATTAGGATCATCCTCACAGGCTTTGCAGACATTGAGGCCATAGTGAAAGCTGTCAATCGGTGCGGTATCTACAAGTACATCACCAAGCCCTGGGATAAGGGCGAGATGAAACTGACCATTGACAAGGCCTTGGAATCATACGAGTTGAAGAAAGAGAAGACCTCTCTTGTCACCAAGCTCGAGGAGATGAATGCCAATCTGGAAGACAAAGTTGAGGAGCGTACCCGAGAGCTCGAGGAGGCTAACCGACGCATGACCGATAGTATTCACTACGCACATACTATTCAGAACACCCTCCTACCGAAAATTGAGGTGATGAAGGAGTCTTTTGAAGACTGCTTCGTCCTGTATCGTCCTCTCGATATAGTGAGTGGTGATTTCTACTGGTATCGCAGGGTTAAAGATAAGAAGGACGACCTGACGTTTGTGGCATCTGTTGACTGCACGGGACATGGTGTTCCCGGGGCGCTTATGAGTATGTTGGGTGAATCTATGCTCAAACATATCGTCCTGGATAAGAAATATTACGAACCAGAGGTCATCGTAAATGAGCTCAACGCAGAAATCGAAGAGCTGCTCAACCAGCACGATGAAGAGAATCACCATGGGATGGATATTTCTTTGGTCGTGATCGACCACAATAAGAAGAAAATGAGCTTCAGTGGTGCCAGACAAGATTTGGTTCTAGTCCGAAACGGAGAGCTCGAAACCATCAAAGGCGAAAGATTTTCAATCGGTGGCTTTGCAGAGGAGACGAAAGAAGCAAAACAGCATACTATCGAACTAGACAGCAAATTGACCTATTACCTGTTTTCGGATGGGTTTAAGGATCAGTTTGGAGGTGAAGATTACAAAAAATTTGGTCCTGCAAGACTTAAACAACTTCTTTTGGAAATCAGTAGCAAACCCATGCACGAGCAGCAGGAAATACTAGAACAAACGCTCGACCAATGGGTTGGTGAAGAAGTAAGAATTGATGATGTCCTACTGATGGGCTTTACTCTTAACCCTTAATCCTTCAGAACATGAATGTGAAAGCTATAGATTTTAAAAAGTGGTGTGTCGACAACATTAGTCCTCTTGCTTGGAGTCGCTTAGTGTTGAATGTCCTACCGGAATTAAGACAGCTGGGTCACAATCTCAGTGATATAGAAAACCCATCAGAGGAACTCACCCTGGGTGAGAAGGAATTGAAAGCCCTTGAAAAAGCGATGAATGCGCTCTACGAAATGGAACTACCTGCCGAAGTAGTGAGTGCCTAAAATGAACCACTAGGAGGCGTGCTCGACCAGTCGGGTCTTTGCACGTCACCCTAGTATCTTACCACCTTTACTTCACGGTTTGTACAACATACAAATCTCATCGCTTCCCTCATTACCGATGGCTTCAGCATAGACTTGTTAAGCAAAATCCTCACACACTCCTGTATTCCTTCTATGATCGATGGATGAGGATGAATCAGTTCGGCCAGCTCCTCAATACCTTTATTCATTGAGATCAGTAATGCCACCGCCTGTATGGCACTGGAAGCATGCTCACCAACCACACGCATTCCGAGGATCTTCATTTCATCGTCATCTGTGACAATGATCTTTATAAATCCTTGCGTATTGCGCATTGCGATAGCTCTCGAAATACAACCATAGTCCAGACTGACCATCTTGTAATCCATATCAAGCTCCTGGCATTTGATCTCGTTAAGCCCTACTCCGGCTACCTCCGGAGCAAGAAACATGATGGTGGAGATGTTTTCATAGACCAAATCTCTCGATGGCTCGCCAAATATCCTTTCCACTGCATAGCGTCCTTCAAGCTCTCCTACATTCACCAGTGCTATATCAGCAGTGATATCCCCTACTGCATATATATTGGATACTGAGGTCTGAGTTTTATCATCCTTTATACCGCGCTGATCAATTTCAAGTCCCAGACTATCGTCAAATAGGTTTTCATAGTTGGGTACTCTACCTACGGATACCAGTGCTTTTTCTACCCTGAATTCTTCCTTCGAACCATCGTTGTATTCAAGAGTGTAGACCACAATCCCACCTTCCGTACGCATATCGATAAGCCTGGAATTTCTATGAATCAATACCCCTTTTTCTTCGAGATTCTTTTCGATGATGCTCACAACATCCTCATCTTCGAAAGGCAGTATGCGATCACCTTTATCAATTAGATGAACTTTCGTCTGCCCAAAGTTTGAAAAGATGGTCGCAAACTCACAACCAATGACACCAGCACCCAAAATGACCATACTTTTAGGAAAGGCCTCCAGTTTGTCAATGCCGTCGCTGGTCAAAATGATGTCCTCGTCAATGGGAATATTGGGTAATTTTCTTGGTCGGCTACCGGTAGCGAGAATGATGTAGTCGGCAGACACCTGCTCCTTCTCTTGCCCAGCAGAAATCTCTATGTCGTTCTTTGACAGCAGTTTGGCGACACCCTTTTTGAAATGAAATTCTCCTTTCCCACCGTTCAGGTTGAGATTATTCATATGATGCTCCAGCATGCTCATCCGCTCTTGTGCGGCCATGCGCACTACGGTCTTGAGCTTAGGGAAGCTGTAGAGCGGATCATCAAGGTTAAAGGATCGACTGCTCTTTCGAAACTGAAAGGCCTCACGCGACATCTCCCACCATGTTTTGCTGGTAAGCGCCCCATGGTGAATGCCCGCACCCCCTAGAAGATTCTTTTCTACGAGCAACACTTTCTTATTAAAGTCTATGGCTCGCATAGCCGACGCATAGCCGGAGGGACCGCCTCCGATTATACACACATCATATTTTTCCATTTGCCCAGGTTAAGTTTAAAAAACCTTTCCTTAGCCGGTTGTTAGCTTTTATTCGGTAGGTGCACTGCGGCCATCATACATCTGGCACTACCCCCACCTATATTTTCAATAGTGGATATATCTACCCACAATGGTTTTGCATATTTCTCTATCTGATCAATCTGCTCTTTCCGCATAGCGTCAAACGCGCTCTTAGACATAACCAGGTGTAACTGATCTTTGGCATTTCTTACCTCCAGCATGTTCCCGGCGAAGTTTGCCAGTTGATCAAAATCAATATCGATAATTTCCAAACCATCTGCCGCGAAAGTGTCTACCAATTTTTTCTTTTGCACCTCATCCTTAACAGAATCCATGCAGATCACGACATAGCCGGTACCTAGCGCCATCATGACATTGGTGTGATAAATAGGTACGCCGTTCAGGTCTGACGCTTCAAACAACACTGCTTCATAGCCCAGTGATGTGCAAACCTCATCAAAGAGCGCTTCATCCGTTCTCGTAGATATGCAAGCATACCCCTTGCCGTGGATATAATCAAATATGATACTTCCTGTACCTTCCAGGAATCGATTTTTTGACTCAAACTCGCTCAGATCACGAACTGTATTGATTTCAAAATTTGATCCAAGAAGATCCAATACTTTGGTGTCCTTTTCCAGTCGTCGATTGGGTGACTCCATGGGGTAGATGATCACCTGGCCGTTTTCATGAAAGCTTATCCAGTTGTTTGGAAACACCGAATCTGTCCGGTCTGGATGATATTCCTCCTCATGGACTACTACATTAATAGCATGATCACGAAGTTTAGCAACAAACCCATCAAATTCCTTTTTGGCAAGCTTCGAAACCTCCTGTTCGGAATGTTCACTGTCAATGCTCTGAAAGGCATTGGATTCTGCGGTCTGCTCATTATAGCCAAAATTGGCTGGTCTGACCATCAGAATGGTCGATCCGCTTTGGGTAATGTTCGTTACTGTCATCTAGTCCTTAAAGTAGAAAAATATTTACAAAACACAAGTTACTTGTGCCGCTTCATGAGCACCTTGATTACATCTTGCAGTTTGAAGCCCTTGGCCTGTAAGAGCACCATGTAGTGAAAGAGTAAGTCGGCCGCCTCGTTGAGGAAAAGCTCTTTGTCATCGTCTTTCGCTTCGATGACCATTTCCACAGCCTCTTCGCCTACTTTCTGAGCTACTTTGTTGATGCCCTTTGCCATCAACGCCGCGGTGTACGATTTTTCATTTGGGTTTTTGATCCTATCGGCAATGATGGACTCAAGATGATCAAGGAAGTTGGTAGTCGTCGAATTATCCTCATTGAAGCAAGTGTCAGCTCCTGTATGACAAACCGGCCCATGAGGTATGGCTTTGATGAGCAGCGTATCGTTATCACAATCTACTGCCAGACTCACCAGGTCTAGGAAATTACCCGATTCCTCACCTTTTACCCACAGCCTACCCTTGGAGCGGCTATAAAAAGTCACTTGTCCAGTCTCTTTTGTTTTGGCGACTGCCGCCTCATTCATATAGCCAAGCATCAACACTTTACCCGATAGGTGATCCTGCACGATCGCTGGTACTAGCCCCTCACCTTTCTTAAAATCTATGTCCTTCATATTCTAGTCAAAATATCATTTTCTGATAAGTACTTTTTAAGTTCTAATATCGGTATTTCCTTAAAATGAAAAATACTCGCTGCTAGTGCTGCATCTGCCTTTCCTTCCGTAAAAACCGTTTTAAAATGCTCCTTCTTGCCACCACCGCCAGAAGCAATCACGGGTATGTTGACGCTACACGAGACTTCAGCAGTCAACTCGTTGGCAAACCCTTGCTTAGTACCATCATGATCCATGGAGGTGAGCAGTAGCTCTCCGGCTCCTCGATCTTCAACCTCTTTCACCCAGGCCATCGTCTTCAACTCTGTCGGAACGCTTCCACCATGCGTGTGTACGAGGTGTTGCCCATCCACGAATCTGGTATCAACCGCAACAACGATACACTGAGAACCAAACTCTCCGGCCAATCGATCTATTAGTGATGGATCCTTTACAGCAGAGGAGTTGATGGAGACCTTATCAGCACCCGCACTGAGCAGTGCGGATACATCTTCGATGCTGGAGATGCCACCGCCTACCGTAAATGGTATATTGACTACCGCTGAAACACGATTCACCAGATCGATCAGGGTCTTTCTTTTTTCTAATGTGGCGGTGATGTCGAGAAAGACGAGCTCGTCAGCCATCTCACTAGCGTAAATAGCACCTAGCTCTACCGGATCACCGGCATCACGCAGCTCAACGAAGTTTACTCCTTTCACGGTACGTCCGTTTTTTACGTCCAGGCACGGAATGATTCTTTTAGTCAGCATATTCAGTCAATCAATGCTAGTTCTTCCAATGTGACTTTTCCTTCGTAGTAAGCCTTACCGACTATAGCTCCGTATAGCCCGTTGGACTTGAGCAATTCCAGATCTGCAAGGTTGGAGACTCCTCCACTCGCGACTAGCTTCAGATCAGGAAAATTGGAGAGGATTTGATCATAAAGCTTGAACGATGGTCCGCTCAGCATTCCGTCCTTGGTAATGTCAGTGCAGATCACTTCTCTGATTCCAACAGCATGGTACTTTCTGATAAAGTCCATTATATCCAATTCGGTCTGTTCCATCCATCCGGAAATTGAAACTTTGCCATCCCTTACATCAGCACCCAGTATTATGCGATCACCACCATACTTCTCAATCCAGCGGATAAACTCAGGCTCATTTTTGACGGCAATACTCCCACCGGTCACCTGCTTGACGCCAAGATCGAACAATCGATCAACTTCAGCCAGTGACTGGACCCCTCCTCCAAAATCCACTTCGAGACTGGCAGCCTTGCAAATCCCTTCTACCACATCCCAATTGACAACCTGCTTTTGTTTGGCACCATCGAGATCAACTAGGTGGAGTCGCTTGATGCCAGCGGCTTCAAATCGCCTGGCCATCTGAGCTGGGTCGGAACTGTACTCGGTCTTCAGATTGTAGTCACCGCCAGTTAGACGCACACATTTGCCATCTATTATATCAATTGCAGGTATGATCTTCATATTTCCAGTTTCAGGAAGTTCTCTAGTATTCTTGATCCTGTTTCACCGCTTTTCTCAGGATGGGCTTGCACAGCGAAAAAATTATGCCTCTGTAAGGCCACACTAAACCTCGATGAATAATTCGCGGTAGCAATGGTGTCCTCTCCGAGCTGAGCGAAATAGCTATGAACAAAGTACAGATACGGCCGCTCTGGCAGATCAGATAGTAGTGGCCCCCTGAGATCCTCAACAATATTCCAGCCCATATGAGGTACTTTCATGGATTTGTCAAATCTGACAACCTTAAGATCAAAAATGCCCAGGCAAGTAGTATCATTTTCTTGAGAATGCTTGCACATCAACTGCAATCCCAGACAAATGCCGAGAAATGGCTGTTTCAAAGAGACAATAAGCTGATCCAGAGACTTTGACTTCAGATAGTTCATGGCCGTACTTGCCTCCCCTACTCCCGGAAAGATCACGCGATCAGCCCGCTTGATGGTATCCGGATCGTCTGACACCTCAGCATGTACACCAAGCCTCAACAATGCGTTGGACACTGACTTCACATTTCCTGCATTGTACTTGATAATGCAAACTTTCATGTCGTTTCTTAGAAATTAGAGCAATAAAAAAAGGCTGCAGAAGCTATCTACAACCTTTTGATGATGTACAAAGTGATTTAGCTTACTACTGCAGTTTCAGCTTCACTTACCTTTTCTTTCAAAAAAGACTTTATTTCAGGAATAGATCCGAACAATTGCTCGTAAGATTCAATCACGAAATACCTATCCTGAAATACGTCTTTTCTGAAGTCTGTTGACATGATGGTTGGCACGTCAAATTCATAATGCGGTGGTTCATCGCTTAGGCTATACTTAGTCTCCCCTGCGGAAGATAGTATCCCAGCGCCGTAGATCCTTAGATTTCCATTCTCTCGAATTAATCCAAACTCTACGGTAAACCAATATATTCTCGATAGCAACTCAATAGCGTAATCATTACCACAGTAATGCAAGCCAATTTTGCTCAGCTCCTCCAGGAAATTCACAAATGCCTGATTGGTCAACAATGGTACGTGAGCGAAGACATCATGAAACATATCTGGCTCTTCCAAATACTCAAGCTCACTCATTTTTCTCAGCCAGGTAGTTGCCGGGAAGCGTTTGTTGGACATCAACTCAAAGAAGGTGTAATCAGGCACAATGCCAGGTACTACCGCCAGTGTCCAGCCAGTAATTTCTTTAAGCACTTTATTCGTTTCTTCAAACGATGGAATTTTGTCTCTAACGAAGTTGATTTTCTCCAACCCTTCTAAATAATCCTTAGTCGCTGCGGATGGTAAGTTTAGAATCTGACCATCATATAGAATCTTCCAAACCTTAAAATCTTCCTCGGTGTAGTTCTCGTAAATCTGTCTCATAGTATCGTGTCAAACCTATCCTTATCAGCTGCGGGATTGTTCAGAGCATTGTCATTGCCGATAAACCCCTTTTAAGTGAAACTAAAACTACCCATTGTACACAGGTCTCCTATTTCAGCTTAAAATTACATAATTAATAGCCAGTCGCCAAAGGCACTCTCCTGTCGCAAACGACACCCAAATCATATCTTCAATCGCTCGTGATTATCAGTTATTTTAGTTAATATTCAGTCTTAATTCAACCAGCTAACCGTTCTCAAAATCAATGATTCAAAATGATCAAAATATCTTTCAGGAAAAGGTAATCTTGATCTATAAAGGTGAGGTCACACACAACCTCATCACCAATCTGCTGGAATCCTTCGAGCAGCGCCTTGAGGAAATAGAAGAACATCGTGCCGTCAGAAAAAAGTGCTTCAATATTGCCACTGAGTGTATTGAAAATCTTAGATATCACGCTACTTATCCATCTAATGGTGAATCCGCCAATCTGTCAGTAAACAACATGAAGTCGAGTATAGTCATGGTCACCGTAGACCCTGAGCATTATACTTTTCTCACTTGCAATTACATTAAGCAGCCGGAGCAGAAGGTTATTTCTGATAAGATTGATAAGATAAATGAGATGGACGCTGATAAGCTCAGACAGTACTATAAGGAGACCATGGCCAATGATTCCCTATCGGAAAAAGGAACTGCAGGATTGGGATTCATCGACATAGCGAGAAAGTCCAGCAATAAGTTGAATTATGATTTTGAGAGCGTAAACGACGAGCTGTCGTATTATACATTTTTCGTAAAACTTAACAGAGGTAACTAGATGGAGTCTGATTTATCAGCGATGGAGAAGTTGAGGCTTGAAGCCACCAGAGTGACCCCCTATATTTATTTTGACCCTAATTCCGGAGTTTTGGAAGTGAGGGGCAAGTCCAGTCCGGAGAACACAATCGTTTTCTATCAAAAGCTATTCGAAAAACTCGAAGAATACATCGTCTTTGGTATGTCTGACCTGACAGTCAATATCTTCTTTGAGTACTTCAATACCAGCAGCTCTAAATGCCTATTTGATCTATTCCGTAAACTGTCATTGATCGATCAGACCGGCCGCAAGGTAGTCATCAACTGGTACTACGAGTCCTGGGATGAGGATATGTATGAGTCGGGCGAAGACTACAAAGACTTGCTCGAAGTTGAGTTCAATCTCATCGAAACGGATGACGATTATTAATCAGGTCGCACAAGCCCCTTTTCAAGCATACTCTACCAGCTTTTTCTCAAATCAAATGCCTGCTTCAACCTACCGGCCAAGATAGCAGACTGGCTAAAATCCAACGTCTGAGCTCCATCAGAAAAAGCCTCATTGGGCCTGAGGTGTGTTTCGTAAATGATACCGTCAGCACCAGCCATCACTGCGGCGAGGGCCATAGGCTGCACATAGTCGCGGATACCTATACCGTGTGATGGGTCCACAATTACCGGTAGGTGGGACTTCTCCTTGAGAATAGGTATTGCATTGAGATCGAGCGTATTGCGAGATGCCGTCTCATACGTGCGAATGCCCCGCTCGCAAAGCAGTATGTTCTCATTGCCACCTGAGAAGACGTACTCTGCCGAGTACATCAGTTCGTCTATCGTACCCGAAATACCACGCTTGATCATTACGGTCTTATCAACCTTGCCAAGCTCGTCGAGGAGATTGAAATTTTGCGTATTCCTTGCCCCAACCTGATAAATATCGACATAGTCGTACATCTCAGCGATTTGGGATACCTGCATGACCTCTGTGACAATCTTGATACCCGCCTCATGAGCCAGGTCGTACCAAAGTTTCAGCCCATCAATACCCATCCCACGGAAAGAGTAGGGTGAACTACGGGGCTTGAATACTCCGCCGCGCATGTACTTTATTCCATTCGCCGCTAGGTGGTCAATGGTCTGCTTGATGTTTTCTTCACCTTCGATGGAGCATGGGCCTGCCATTATTGCCAACTCACTGCCGTCGATTTTGACTCCATCTCCAAGGTCAATAGAAGTCGCTCCTACCTTCCATTTGCGGCTGACCAGCTTGTAATCATCCGACACAATATGGATGTCCCTGATTCCCGGTAGGTGACCGATCTCACGTACATCAAATGGGTCTTTGCCAATACCAATGAGATAAAGACCCTTCTGTGTCCTGACCGATCTTGTCTTATAATTGAGGTTGGCAATGCGGTCTTCTACATCGGCGAATTGCTCGTCAGAGATGGTGGTGTCAAACTGTATAATCATGATGGTTCGGTTACTTTGATAGATTGAATAAATGATGGAATGGCGCTCAGATAATCTTCCGAATCACGGAGCAGGTTGATAAAGGCACTACCCACAATTGCACCGCTGGCATATTGACAAGCAGTTGAAAATGAGCTGTGGTCGGAAATGCCAAATCCGATGAGTCTTGGCGTAGATAGATTGAGCCCGTTGATACGGTCGAAATAGGCTTTCTGAGCATCAGAGATTCCACTTTTTGCACCCGTGATACCTGCCGAAGAGACCATATAAATAAAGCCCTTGCTTTGTTGATCTATCAGGCGGATGCGCTCCTCGGACGTTTGTGGAGTAATCAGCGATATATTGAGTAATCCAGCGGCTTCAAAATGTCCTTTGTAGAACGTCTGGTACTCATCCATCGGTAGGTCCGGAAGGATCAAGCCATCCACACCACACGCCTCAGCAGCTTGACAAAAGCGCTCAATTCCATACTGCATGATTGGATTGAGGTAGCCCATCAAAATCACCGGAATCGATACTTGCGCACGCATATCAGTGAGCTGCTCAAGTAGCAGGGCTATAGTCATCCCGTTTTCAAGAGCAGATTGATTGCTGGCTTGTATAGTAGGCCCATCGGCAACCGGATCGGAGAAAGGCATTCCAATCTCGATCAAGTCAGCACCCGCCGCTTCCAGTGCTTGCATTATCGGCACTGTATCATTCAACTGAGGGTACCCGGCTGTGAAATACACATTGAGCAGCCCTCCCTTCTTCTCCGCAAACAGCGATTCTATTCTATTCATTTGTCTGATATCTTAAGTCTTCGATATGTGCTCAGTAGTTACCCCATTTGATGTAGGTGTCCAGGTCCTTATCACCCCTACCGGAAAGGTTGATTACTACTACATCAGTGCTTTTCAGGGACATCTGCTTCAACGCAGCGAAGGCATGCGCAGACTCGATAGCCGGGATGATACCTTCCAGGCGGCTGAGTTCCACACCCGCCTTCATCGACTCCTCATCGGTCACACTATAAAAGGTGCCCCTACCGGAATCAAATAAATGGGCGTGCAATGGCCCAATACCAGGATAATCGAGACCGGCCGAAATGGAATATGGCTCGACCACCTGACCGTCGCTGGTCTGCATGAGCAAGGTTCGGCTTCCGTGCAGGATCCCATCTTTGCCCAAAGCCGTGGTAGCGGCTGACTCTCCTGAGTTCACACCCTTTCCGGCAGCCTCCACGGCCACCAACCGCACTTCTTGCTGATCTAAATAATGGTAAAAGGCGCCAGCAGCGTTGCTTCCTCCTCCTACACAAGCCATCACGTAATCAGGGTTTTCCCGCCCTTCTCTGACTTGCAGTTGCGCCTTGATCTCGGCGCTGATCACCGACTGGAATCGCGAAACCATATCTGGGTATGGATGTGGTCCGACCACACTACCGATAATATAGTGAGTACCCTCCGGGTCGGTGATCCATGCTCTCATCGCCTCATTGGTGGCATCTTTAAGGGTACGGCTGCCGCTTTTGGCAGCTCTCACTTCTGTGCCGAGTATCCTCATGCGCTCCACATTGGGCTTCTGTCGAGCCATATCGATCTCTCCCATGTATACCACACATGGCATACCCATCAGCGCACATACCGTTGCGGTAGCTACACCATGCTGTCCAGCTCCTGTCTCAGCTATGATCTTCTTCTTTCCAAGCTTTTGTGCTAACAAGATCTGCCCTACGGTATTGTTGACTTTATGCGCACCTGTGTGGCATAAGTCCTCGCGCTTCAAGTAGATCTTAGCGCCGTACGCTTCGCTGAGCCTATTAGCAAAATATAGCGGTGTGGGCCTTCCCACATAATCTTTGAGTAACTGATCAAACTGCTCTTTGAAATCAGGTGCTTCTATAATTTCAAGATAATTCGCGCGCAGTTCCTCTACATTAGGGTACAGCATCTCGGGGATAAATGCCCCTCCAAACTTTCCATAGTACCCTTTTTCGTTCACATTATACTTCATGAATCTCCTTTCTCAATTCTCTCACAAAACGCTCCACCGACTCTGCATTTTTTATGCCTGGAGCCACTTCGAAACGGCTATTTAAGTCAACACCTGTCATCTTAGGGTGGTCAATCTGAGCTATTGATTTCATATCTGCCGGTGCGATACCACCACTTAGCAGAAATGGCAGATCAGCAGTATAAGCATCGAGCATCGACCAATCAAATTTCTCTCCGCTTCCTCCTTTGACATTGGACTTGGTATCCAACAAAAGATAATCCACCATACCTTCATAACTTGAAGCATTGGCAAGATCCTGCCGCGATGACACAGGTATCGCCTTGATCACCTTGACGCCCAAACGCTTGACCTGATTGCAAAACTCTGGTGTTTCGCTTCCATGCAATTGAATCATATTCAATCCATACCTGAATGCCTTCTCCCTGATACCCGCAAAGGACTCATCTACAAATACACCCACACGTGATAACCCATTGAAGCTTACTCCTTCCAGGTTTTGCTCCACATATCGGGGTGACTTGTCGTAAAATATCAAACCCATCCAGTCAATATCAAGCTCACGAAGTGCTGCAATATTCTCTGGGTCACGCATGCCACAAACTTTGACAATCATCTTAAACGGGCGTTGTTTGTGATAAGAAATTCAGCTTGTCGATAAAATCCTTGCAAGCCTTTTGGGGACTGCTCGCTTTCATAAAATGCTCACCCATCAAGAAACCCTGGTAGCCATATTTTTTGAGTTCCATGACAGCAACCGGATCAGACAAGCCACTTTCGGATATTTTCACAAACTCATTAGGGATCATTTCGGCCAGTTTGATGGAGGTCTGGATATTGGTTTCGAATGTCTTCAGGTTCCTGTTATTGACTCCTATGAGATCCAGTGCATCACAGACGGATGCCTGTAGATCAGCTTGATCGTGAACTTCCATGAGTACTTCCAGACCCAGGCCATGAGCGAAAGCGGACAATTGCTGGATTTCATCAGGGCTAAGGATAGCTGCAATCAGTAAGATGCAATCCGCACCGATAGATTTCGCTTCAATAATTTGATACTCCTCCAGTATAAAATCTTTGCGTAGGATCGGACAAAAGTTGAATCTTCTTGCGGTCTCCAGGTCCTCAGACTTTCCTCCAAAAAACTCCTTGTCTGTCAAAATCGATAGCCCACTAGCTCCTGCTTGCATATAGCCGATAGTCGTCTTCTCAACTTTAGCATGAGCATTAATCTCACCTTTTGAAGGAGACCGACGCTTAAACTCTGCTATCACGCCCGATTTGTCTGGCCTGGTCACGTACTTCTTCATCGAGACGCATTGCCCCTCATAGTAGATGCTTTGCTCAAGTAGCTTTGTTGGATATAGCTGCTTTTTCAAGCTGACTTCCTTACGCTTATGTTCAACTATTTTGTCTAGTATGTTCATATTCTTCGCTTTCTTAACCTATCAGTTTTTTGAATTTTTCCAGGGCCCTACCGGAATCAAGGGACTCCCTAGCTGCCGCTATTCCATCCGAGACAGTCGATAGTTGCTTACCACAGTAGATGGCCATCCCGGCATTGGCAATGACAGCATTGGTTTGTGCAGAGGTACCTTTACCTTCGAGGATGTCTATAAAAATCTTCGCAGAGGACTCAATACTACTGCCACCGCTGAGCTCCTCTTCTCGCACCTGATTCAACCCTAAATCAGCTGGGTAAAGTATTTGCTCTTCCTTGTCTGTGATCATCTTAAAACCACCTGTTAGGGATATTTCATCATAGCCATCGAGGCTATGGAGGATCACAAAATGCTTATCCGTCTTTTGATAGAGGTAACCATACAGTCTCGCCAGCTCCAGGCTAAAAACTCCCACTAATTGATTCTTTGGAAATGATGGGTTCACCATTGGCCCGAGCATATTGAAGAAGGTTTTGACACCAAGTTCCTGTCGAATAGGCGCTACATTCTTCATCGCCGGGTGGAATAGTGGCGCATGCAGAAAGCAGATATTCGCCTCATCGAGAGATCGCTTCAGCTTATCAGCCTCATTGGTGAAACTATAGCCAAAATGTGCCAGCAGATTGGATGATCCACATACTGATGACACCCCGTTATTGCCATGCTTGGCAACAGCCTGCCCCGCTCCGGCAACTACGAAAGAAGCCAGTGTCGAAATGTTGAAAGTATCCTTGCCATCACCACCTGTACCACAGAGGTCTATGGCATTGTACTCATCGATTTCCAGTGGTATGCAGAGTTCCAACATGGCGTCTCGAAAACCTTCCAGTTCCTCCACGGTGATACTCCGCATCAGATAAACCGTGAGAAAGGCGGCCACCTGGCTTTGATTGTATTGACCCTGCGCCAGGTTTACCAATATCTCACGAGCCTCCTCTTTTGTAAGCGACTGATATTCAAATAGTTTATTGAGTATTGCTTTCATTGCTTAAGCTTCTGCTGGTTTTTTGATCATTAATTCCAAAGACATTTTACCTACGCCACTGTTCGTGTCCTTACGAACAGATGATCCCAAGATTATGGCATATATTTTCGGTAACCTTGAGTTCGGTATAGCTGGATTATGGGTTTGTGAAGACACAAACCTGGGCGTGACCGACACAAACCGTGGTAACTGCGCGGGTCTGTGGGGCACAGACCTTGGAGTTGAGTTGAGTATTCCATTCATCGCTTAAGCATTCAACCAATT
>CAYGOT010000003.1:98983-136184 GCA_964351595.1 uncultured Roseivirgaceae bacterium
ATTCCATTCATCGCTTAAGCATTCAACCAATTATTAATCATTTCTTCTCCGTACTCTGTCAATATCGACTCAGGATGAAACTGCACACCTCTTACATCATATTGCTCGTGCGCTATGGCCATAACCTGGCCAGCCTCGTCGGTTGAGGTCACCTTTATTTCGGTAGGTAGAGACGAGCCATCGACAGACCAACTGTGATAGCGGCATACGGTTATATTTTGCGGTAGGCCGTGAAAAAGAATATCGGAGGTGTCGAGCTTTACGCTAGTCGCTACCCCGTGCAGCACTTCGGTCATATTGTAGATGCTACCACCAAAAGCCTCAGCTATCGCCTGATGTCCAAGACAGACGCCCAGGATCGACTTGCTCGGACCATATTGTCGGAGTAGCTTAGGCATGATGCCCGCGTCCTTGGGTACACCGGGACCTGGAGACAGGAGTATTTTATCATAGGCCTCCACATCTTCGAGGCTTATTTTGTCATTCCGGTAGACGGAGGTTGACTCAATATGCCCCAGCCGTCTGATGATATGCACCAGATTGTAGGTGAAGCTGTCGTAGTTGTCCAATACTAGTATCTTCATGCTATAGCTCCTCCGCTTTGGCCAGTGCCGACTGCAGTGCACCCAGCTTGTTGAAAACCTCCTGTACCTCGCTCTGAGGATCGGACTTGGCAACCACCCCTGCCCCTGCCTGGAAGTGCAGCGTGTTATTCTGACTCAGGAACGAACGTATCATAATCGCGTGATTGAAATCACCGTTGAAGTCCATGAAACCAATAGCACCACCATAATAGCCACGTTTTCTGTTTTCATATTTATCGATCAAGCGCATGGCCATATGCTTGGGTGCTCCGGATAAGGTGCCTGCCGGAAAGGTACTAGCCACCATATCTAACGGATCGGCTTCATCGGTCAACTTGCCGTGGACCTTTGAAACCAGATGGATAACGTGGGAATAATACTGAACCTCCTTGAAGGTCTCTACGGTCACCTCAGTACTGCTCTTGCTGAGATCGTTTCGCGCCAAATCGACGAGCATCACATGCTCTGAGTTTTCCTTGGGGTCATCATAAAGTTGGCGTGCCAGCTCCGCATCTTCAGCGTCATTGCCTGTCCGCTTGAATGTGCCGGCTATCGGATAGATGGTGGCCTGTCGGTCCTTGACCACAATCTGCGCTTCAGGAGAAGATCCGAAAATCTTGAAACTACCGTAATCAAAATAGAAGAGATAGGGCGAAGGATTGATCGATCTCAAGGCACGATATACCTGGAACTCATCTCCTTTGAAGTCGACTCCAAACCGCCGAGAAAGCACGATCTGAAAAACATCCCCAACATGACAATGATGGATGCCCTTTTTGACAATATCAAAGTATTCCTCATCCGTATAGTTAGACCGAACATCACCGGAGACATTAAACCGAAAATCAGGCACATTCTTATTGTTGATGAGTTCAGAGATTTCCTCAAGCCGGGACGGTTCACCCGTTTGTGGATCATGCTCAAAAATGTAGAGTTCATTTTTGAAATGATCCAGCGCCAATACATAGCGATACACACCGTATGCCATTATAGGGGCTTTGAAATCAGATTGCTTACCGGCCTCAAATGTGATGTCCTCGAAATGCTCCACTGTGTCATAAGACATGTAGCCGAAGATCCCATTGTTGATGAATTTGTATTCATTGTCAGCACTCTCGAAGGTATTGGCGAATGCCCTGAGGTGAGGAGTCAATGATTCTCCCCGGCGTAGGTTCCTGGTCTCCTCCCTATCGGGAAAATGAATCTGCAGCGTCTGATCAATCAGTTTGATACCAGCGATAGGGTCACAACAGATATAGCTGAAGGTGTTTTCGTTACCATGATAGTCAGAGCTCTCGAGCAACAAGCTGTTGGCAAAGCGATCCCGCAAGCGGAGGTAAATGCTCACCGGCGTGACCGTATCTGCCAGCTGCCTTCTGACGGAAGTAATGAGTTTGTATTTTGAGTTATTCATAAAATTCTGGACATAAAAAAAGACCCACGTGAACAGCGCGGGTCTTTATCATTTGGTATTCTTAAGAATATACTACGGCTGTTCACAATATGTTTTAACATTGTGCCACCACCAAGTATATGTCTGATTTCTTTTCACGGCTGCTAAGGTTGACAAGATCGAACTAATATCCAAGGGTGGTAGACTAAAAAATATCCAAGTTGCGAAAATCACAATAACCTACGCCTTTGACTGAGCAGATTTGTCAATTCAATAATCAGCACCTACCGTTAATCTCAATTGAATAATCTCGCATACTTAATAAATCGCATAAAAGGGTTGGTTTTCGACGAATCCGTATATTTAATAGATTAATAACACAATCTCTTGGATTAAAGCATTAGTTTATTGTACATTTAGGAGAAGTAAAAACCGCCCTTATGTTCTCTTCCCCATTCCTCCAAAGGTCGATATTATTGACCATGCTGTTTGCTTTTAGCTCTCTTACTGTGCTTTCTCAAATTATCTATGTCGATGCGAATACAGGTGATGACAGTGATGATGGCAGTACACCAGCCCTTGCCAAATTGACAATTCAAGCTGCGATCAACATTGCTACGTCAGGAGACAGGATAATTGTGGCCGCCGGCACTTATGCAGAGAGTTTGACTATTGATGAGAATGTTTCTTTAGAAGGGCCGAACGTCAGCATAGCTGGAGACGATGGTTCACGTTTAACTGAGGCCATCATCGAGCCAAGCAGTCAAGATAATGCTATTAACGTAACAGCCGCTGATGTCACAATCGTTGGTTTTCAGATAGGAGTGGTTAACGTGGATGCGGGAATAGGAGCTGTTAACCCTGGTGATTTAACAATACAGAATAACGTCATTAACGCCGATTCGGTTGGGGTTTCGCTGTACGGTTCGATCTCGCTAAGTGGGAGTATTAATATCAATGACAATCTAATTACACTTTCTGATTTTGAAACTGTAAGCTCGAGTACAATAACATCTGGCATTGTACTTTATGGTCTATCAGGATCAGTGGATGTGAGTCTTTCTGACAATGTTTACAGTGGAGGGGCTCAAGGCATTTTTGTGTTTGGATGTCTTAGTAGCAATATCCTTGATATCTCAAATGAATCCATCACAGATGCCATACGAGGTATGTCAGTTTTTAGCTGGGACGGAAATGTTACAAGAGCTTCAAGCACTCTTATGGTCAACAACATGACAGTTGCGAGCATGGCCGAGCCTATCACTCCAATCTCCAATTTCCCTCAAGCGGGAATCTATTTCTATACAGATGGTTCCAGCACAGATAGCCATATCATTACCGCTACGGTGGACAACTCTACATTTAGCGATAGCGAAAACTCCGATTCTGACTATGCTGGTATCATTTGTGGTGATTTTTCTTCCGCCGACTATGTAGCCTCCTTACAAGACATTACCATCAATGAGTCCACATTTAGTGATAATGAAAATCGCGGCATTCAGATTCGAGGGCAAAACACCAATGTATCCATCAACCGATCAACTTTCCAGAATAATGGCTTTGACCCCTATAGTACGGGCGGCAACCACGGATTTCATGTGGTCGTAAGAAATGATGCTATCGCAACAATAGCCAACAGTATTTTTGTAAATCCGCCTAGCCAAACCAACGATCAATTTGATGGGTTAAGCATCCAATCTGGCAGTTCATTAACTATTACCAATAGCTTTTTCAATCAAAACGGTAACGGAATGTTAGCCGGAACCTCTGGCATCAACCTCTCTTCAAACTATTTCAGCAGCATTGATGAATCGGAAATAGATAATCTTGTAGGTTCTGGTAACGACTTCACTCCCTGGATAGCCAATAGCGCGGACACGGATATGGGGACAGCTGGTTTTCAACCAGACCTGGATTCACTCTATGTAGGTACATCAGGAACTCAAACGGGCTCAACAGGAAGAGTTGACGAGGCTATTAGTCTGGTGGATGCAAATGGGTCAATTATTATCAACGCAGGTACTTATACGGAAACAGTGTCTGCCAACAAAGCGGTAAACTTATTGGGTGCAAATGTTGACATTCCAGCATCCTCACCAAGAATCGCGGAAACGATCATCAATCCAGGTAGTCTACTCACTGCAATCACCGTGACTTCCAATGCTGTGACCATCGATGGTATTCAGCTTGGCAATAGCAATGTATCGTCGAACGCGAATATTGGTATTGCCGCATTTGGGTTTACCAATGCAAATATTTCGAACAATATTATCTACGCTGATAGTACGGGCTTGCAAGTAGGGGTCGGGTCAACCGGCTCCATCAATGTAGATAATAACCATATCGAAATGCTTGGGGTCGTGAACTCTAATACGTACGCCAGCATTGGCATTTCTGCTGTCAATTTGTCCAATACCATTGACCTGAATATTGAGGATAATGATCTCTTGAATGCGTCATTTGGTATTATTGGTTTTGGGCTTACTTCAGATAATGTCTTCTCAATAAGCGGAGGAGACTTCAGTGGCTGTACGCAAGGTATCGTCATTACCAATACTGATGGTGGGGGGAATTTTAGTCGAAGTATTGCTGAGATAGAAGATGTGACAATGTCTGCTTTCGCGGATCCGGGAGGTGGCTTGACAGTTCCAGATGCCCAGGCAGGTATCTATATAGGCACTTTCAGTGATGGTAGTACCACTACCGTGAATGACAGTGTGGAGGTGAGTATCACCAACGTTGACATAAGCGGTACTGGTGATACAGGAACCGACTATGCGGCTATCAATGTAGTCGACTTTGGAGGTGTCTTCCCTTTTATTACAAATGATGGTATAAGTGTGAATGTCACCGTGACTAGTTCTAATCTGCACGATAACCTCAACCGTGGCTTCACGCTTAGAGGTGTCAATGCCACCGCGACATTAACGCGGAATACACTGACGGACAATACGAATGCAGGAGTGGTAGTCTCAAGACTCGGTTATATTGAACTCAATAACAACTTCATCACTAACCCCGGTACCGGCACACCTCGTGCCTTGGTAGCTCAGACAGACGGCACCATGACCGCACGTGATAATAATATTGATGCTGGGAATGGCTCACTTGCAGATGGTCAGGATGCCGATGACAAGATTGACCTCTCGCGCAATTATCTCGGAACCACGGTAGAAGGGACGATATCCGGGCTTGTCGATAATGCAAATTCAGACTTTACACCATGGATTGCCTCTGGAACCGATACCAATCCAAGTTTTGCAGGCTTCCAGCCTGATATATCCACTCTTCATGTGGGCTCATCAGGCGATCAAACCAGTGGTGATAGAATTCAGGAAGGGCATGATTTAGTGGATACGCTAGGTACGGTTATCATCAACGCTGCGGACTATGATGAAACGCTAACAGTGACTAAGGACATTTCGATAGATCCTGCAGCCAGTGCCACGATTGATAATATCACAACTAATGGCGGCAACCTTTCCATTCTCGCCGATTTCGAAATAGAAAATACGCTAACGCTAACAAGCGGTGTAGTCGATATGGACCTTGATGATGGTGACAAAAGTGATGATCCAGTGCTCACACTAAATGGCCCTGTTGCTGGTTCATTTTCTGACGACAGCCACATAGAAGGCAAGCTAGCTTATCAACTCATCAGTGGCACTTTTGATTTTCCGGTAGGTGATGATGGGGAGTACCGTCCCGTCGTAGTTGCTCCAACAAACTTCCCTTCGAGTTTCGAAGTAGCACATGTAGCTGCCGCGCCTTCGAATATCGCAAGCCTTCAATCCCTGATAGGAACAGGCTCTCCAGCAATACAGAGCGTTCTTGAAGATCGATATTGGACTATCAATACATTTGATTCACCAGGATCAACTGATGTCACGCTGCAAGTGAGCGATTCGGATATGGAAATAGAGCCGGGCGTACTATCAATGGTAAGAGATAATGCCGGCACTTGGGAGGAACAAGGGTCAATAATGGAATCAGGAACCACGATTGTCGATGTTGAAGCAACGGCTACCGGTTTCGGGGACTTTTCATTAATCTCCGCCTTTGGCATGGCACCAGGCAATGTGAGCAGCGGGCTTCAGATGTGGCTCAAAGCAGATGCCGGTACGTCTACTACCACTGACAATACTGATATCACTTTATGGTCAGATATGAGCGGTGTAGGAACGGATGCAGGTGGTACGACCAACTTCCCACTCTTTAGAGACGACCCTTCGTTCAATTTCAACTTCAATCCTGTCATTGTTACCAATGGTGTCGATGACACACTAGCTAGTATCATCGACCCTATCGCTGATTCGGATGACTTTACGCTATTTATGGTAAGCGATAACGAGGACATGGTCACCCGGGGAGCATCAGGTGCTGGAGATGGCTGGTCAATTCGATCATTCTCGTCCGTTACCACAACAAGCGGCGGAGTAGTTCAAGAGGATGTTACAGGCCTGCCGGCAACCTCCACCCCTACTATTCATACCCTATCTTTTGATCAAGGCACTAGTCTCTCGGGCTACCGCAATGGTACAGCTGGAACACCTGACAATTCCGTTGGCAGTGATCTTCAAAACAGTACCGATTCACTCAATATAGGAATTGATGACACTAATTTTGAGTCTGGTAGCATTGCAGAGTTGATCATGTACAATACTGTTTTTGGTGGTACAGAACGAGAGCGCATCGAATCTTATCTCGCCATCAAATATGGCATCACCCTGTCTGACGACTATTTAGCGTCTGATGGTGGTACGGTGTGGAATACTACCACAAATGCAGGCTACAACAACGACATAGCCGGAATTGGCCGGGATGACTTCTCAGGTCTGGATCAGCGCAAATCGAGAACGATCAATGCCGATTCATTAGTCACCATGGCCTTGGATGATCTGGACGCTCCTACAGCCTTTGCGGACAATGACGCATGGCTAGTCTGGGGAAATGATGATGGGCTTACCACCTTTACTGCATCTATTGACAATGCGCATGCAGGCACCTCTAGCCAGATGGAGCGCATTTGGAGAGTGCAAGAGACAGGCACAGTTGGTACTGTAGAGCTCGCACTAAATGAGACAGCAAGTGCAGAAACGGTCTCCCTAATAGTACACCCATCTGATGATGCCTTCCCTAATGACGCCAGCAGGCAAGTCTATGAAATGGTATACAGCAGTATCACCAATGACTATCGCGTAACTGTTGACCTTACCAATGGTGATTATTTCACTTTTGCCGAAGGGCCGGTTGGTGGTATTCCAGCTGTGCTGATTAGTGAAGTAATTACTGATCCTCAGCAACAATGGCAAGAGTCTGGTTTTGCAGATCCCAGTCCAGGCGGAGCTGGTCCATATGATTCGGATGATGACTGGGTAGAGCTATATGTTACAGAGGACAACCTAAACCTAACAAATTGGAGCATTGAAATTATTGATGGAACCAATGTTGAAGGCAGCCTCTTCGCAGGTGGGGCCTTTGCAATATCCAATTACAATTCATTGACAGGTGGTCTACTTCAAGCTACTGATAGTGGAGATTTCGTTGTATTGGGCGAAATGTCTGTAGGTGCAATGAATCCAAGCGCTCACATAGTCCTAAGGGATGAGAATGGAAATGTCGTTGATCAGGTCAGGTTTTATGCCTCAGGTGATGCTGGTACAGGGTTTAGTGGTGACTCTGATGATATCACTGACGAGTCAGTTACCAGGTTACTCCAAGGTACTGATACCAATGACGATTCCGAAGACTTTGTAAAGACGACTGCTACCCTTGGATCACTCAATTCACCAACAGGAATTGTCTTGATTAACGAAATTGTCGCGGAACCAAGAACTGACTGGAGTACCAATAATTTTGACGGTACAGACGGACTATCAACCGTGTCACCTGTTGATGAGTGGGTTGAACTTTACATAGCATCTGATAGTATCAATTTGGAAGGCTGGACTATTAGCTTTCCAGGTTTCAGCGGTGACCTAACTAGTACTGGTGCATTCGATGTGGCCAACTATATACCAACAGGCGGAGGAAGTTTTACTAACACCAGAATAGGTGATTACCTAGTCCTAGGTAACCCTGATGGTTCAAACTCTATGGATGAGTCTTCTGATATCGTAGTGATCCTGAGAGATGCGTACGGTACTGAAGTCGATAGAGTCACTTTAGGCAATGATGCCGACGAAGCTCCTAACGGAGAATCGACAAACCAGCAAAACGAATCCATTTCCCGATATACAAATGCAACAGACACGGACACAGATAATGAAGATTTCATAAAGACCATTGCTACTCTGGGAACTTCTAACTCTCCTACCGGAACGGTGCTCATCAATGAGGTGGTTACTGATCCATATCTTGATTGGAGTACTGATGGATTTACTGGAATCATTGGAGATGGGCTAGCATCAGCTGACGTAGACGAATGGATCGAACTTTACATTGGTACTAGCGGAATAAACTTTACCAATTGGACGATAAGTCTTGAAGATGGTAGTGGCGACCTGATTGACCAGAGCCTTGAGGCAGGAGGAGCCTTTGTTAATTCTAATTATGTAGGGACTGGGAGTTTTTTGTCAACCCAGGCAGGGGATTATTTGGTTCTCGGAAATGTAACCGGATCCGGTACCGCTCAGATGAATAACGATGTGCTGCTAACCTTAAAAGATGCTTATGGTACTACCATTGATCAGGTGCAATTAGGAGGAGGAACGGGTGAGGCACCAAGCGGGGCAAACTCTAGCGTGGATCAGGAATCGGTGGCCCGTATTCCTAACGGAACGGACACAGACGCGGATGACATGGATTTTGAGAAAGCTGAAGCCACTCTCGGCAGAGAGAATTTTGTTGTCCCGTTAGCAAGTCCTGGCTATGGGTTGGATTTTGATGGGACTGATGAATACGTAGATCTTGCTCTGATTGATCTAGGAGCTGTAGACGGAGACGCCATGACCATTGAGGCTTGGGTAAAGCCAGACAACATAACAACTATAGAGCAGTACCGGCACATTGCGCGCCAAGAGTTGGATTGGATTCTGGCCTTTCAGGATTTTGGGGTGATTTTGTCCTTCGGTCTGGAAACTTCTGATGGGTACTCGGAGCTAGATGTCTCCATTACTCCCGGAGATTACACCGATGGAAATTGGCATCATATTGCGGCGGTCTATGATGGTACCAATAAGTATCTATACTCTGATGGTGTTTTAATAGGTACGGAGGTAAAAATAGGAGATATTGAGTTTAGCTCAACAAGCAATACCATTGGAAGTAATCAAGGAGGTAGTCAATTTTTTGATGGCCAAATGGATGAGATAAGATTCTGGAGTGATGCTCGAACCCACGAAGAAATCCTTGAAAATATGTTCAAAACCTTAGATGGTTCAGAAGATAATCTCGTTGCTTATTATGATTTTGATCAAACCACAGGTTCTACACTACCGGATCTTGCAGGGAGCAACGATGGAACATTGACCAACATGGAGAATGCTGATTGGGGTACTACCGATTGGCCAACTTTCGTCACCAATCAAGCCATAGTCAATCCCAGCATAGGAGCTGATGTCACATCGGGTGCTTCCGAAGCGTTAACCATTAGTGAAGGAGGCTTCCTCAACAGTGACGGTGATTTTGTTTTGATAGGCCATGACAATAGCGACTATGGCGTAACAACATCAGATCTAACCTCTACTACTCTACTGACTAACCGCTATGATCGGAGCTGGCATCTGATCAAAAATGATGTCGCAAATACTGCCGGAGATTCTATCACTTTCAGCTTTAACATAGCGGCAGAGCCTGACAGTCTGATTAACTACTACCTGCTAGAGCGAACGGGAACCTCAGGCGATTTTGAGGTCACGCCTATCGTTGGGTATCAACCGGGAGCCAATTCAGTCGACTTTACGGTTGATGTAGACTCACTTACAAATGAGCAATACTACACGCTTGGGTGGTCTGATCCAGGGGCTGGTAACGTACTAGACTTTGCTGGAAGTAGTAATTATGTGACCATTGCGGATGACAACTCTCTCGATCTCGTGGGAACCGCTAGCTGGGAGTTTTGGATGAAAGTTGATGATATTACTGATTTTCATGTCATTCTGGATAAAAGAACAACTTCCGGGGTTGATGATGCATTTACAATAGGTTTCAACTTGGGAGGAGGTGCCATAGGGAGTAATTTTGGAATAGAAGTGGGCGGAGGTTTTGGAGCCTCTATCGATCGGGATTTATTTGTGGATGATACCTGGCATCATGTTGTCATTGTTTTTGACAAAAATGCAACTGACAATTTTCTATTCTATCTTGACGGACTTCCCAGGACACTGGAGACTTCATTTGATCTGGATGCCGACCTGACTAACTCTTCTCAAGAACTAATCATAGGAAGAGGTAATAATGCTACGGGAACTACCATCAACGGCTCTATTGATGAAGTCAGGATTTGGTCTGACGTTAGGACACAATCGGAAATCTTAAATTCCATGTATACCAATCTGGTCGGGGACGAATCTAATTTGGTTGCCTACTACCGATTCAATGAAGGCATTGGTAATGACCCTTATAACCTACCCGATATTAGCGGTAACAACAACAATGGTCAGCTAGTCAATTTTGACAACCTAGACAATACAACTGCTACTTCCAACTACGTCCTAGCGGACAGAGGCTTTTTTGAAGACAATGTCGTCATCATTAATACTGACACTGACATTTTGACGAATAGCTCCGATGAACTAGCGTTGACCAGTACCACTTCAGACTTTCTTCAGGATGATGGTGACTTTATCAGATGGGGGCATGATGGCGGTGATTTCTCTGAGGTGGCCACTGACCTACCGGCTAACTCAAATCTTGCCGCCCGCATATCCAAGACATGGAACATTTCTAAAGGGGATGTAAGCACCAACCATGGTCGGGTCACTTTTGCTTTCAACCTGGATACTCCTCCCGATCCTGACTATACTTATTACCTGCTACAGCGATCTGGATCTTCCGGTGATTTCAGCATCACTGAAGTATTGGGCGCTTATCCTGATACTGACAGTGTCAAATTCACGGTAGATGCTTCACAGATAGTAAGCAACAGCTACTATACGCTGGGAAGGTCTGCGGCTGGGCCTGGTCATGCACTGGATTTTGATGGGGCGAATGATCATATTTCGGTCAGTGATAACGCCGATTTGGATATCACTGGTGAGCTTACGCTTGAGTCTTGGGTCAGTTTAAATACCCTTCCACCAGATGCCAATGAAGGAATTGTTGCCAAATATCTCGGTACTGGTGACCAACGATCCTATTCGCTTGAAGTGAATACGTCTGGCAATGTTGTTTTCAACATCAGTGATGATGGCACGGACGTAACAAGCCTGACAAGCGCAACTGTACTTGCCACAGACCAAATGACTCAGGTGTCGGCAGTTTACGATCCGGGCAACTCTATGTCCATCTATATCAATGGTGTTTTGGATGCCACCAGTTCCACTTCTATTCCAGCTAGTATTTTCTCAAGCACAGCTAACCTTTGGATAGGCGCATCTACCGAAATCAATGCTGACAGCCTACTCAATGGTGTCATCGACGAAGTACGCATTTGGGATGATGTTCGTACGGCTGACGAAATCAATGACAACATCTACAGATCACTGGATGTTGCTAACGAATCGAATCTTGTCGCCTATTACAAATTCGATGATGGTATTGCCTCTGGCACCAACTCCAATGCCGACAGCTTGGCAGACTATTCGGGTAACGATCACGTGGGTGTACTTACCAACGTTTCACTATCTGGAATTGCTTCTAATTGGCTGCTCTCAGAAGTGCCTCTGGCTGACGAATCAGTCGTAGACGCACTGGACGGCCCGGGCAATGCACTGAGTTTTGATGGGGACAATGATCATGTGATCATCGATGATGCTGATCAACTGGACATCACCGGAGCGATTACGCTGGAAGCCTGGGTCAACCTGACTACCCCCCCTTCTGCCGACGATGAAGGTATTGTCTCTAAATACCTGGCCGCAGGAAATGAACAATCCTATAGCCTTGAGATCAACACTTCAGGTAATGCTCAATTGGCCATATCTGCCAATGGAAGCAATCGTGCCGAGGTAGTGGGCAGTATGATCGTGCCTACCGGCGAATGGACACACATTGTCGGTGCATTCGAACCTTCCGGTAGGATGGCCATCTACGTCAATGGCATCCTGGACAATGAAATCACTAGCAGCATACCCACGACTATTTATAGTGGCTCAGCGGACGTGTGGATAGGCGCTACAGAGGTGATCAATGCTGACAATGCTCTCGAGGCATCCATAGATGAAGTCCGAATTTGGAATGTAGCCAGAACGACCGTGGAAATCCAGGACAACATGTTTAAGGAACTGGTCGGCGATGAATCGGGATTAGTTGCCTACTACGTTTTTGATGAGCTCGATGCAACTACGACCACTACCCTCCCAGACCTGGCAGGAACCAATGATGGTACTTTGACAAATATGGCCGACCCTGTGAACAACTGGGTATCGGCTGCTAGTCGCGAGCCGTTTAAGAACTTACAAATCGCTTCATGGAATGCCGTCTCCACTTGGAAGTCTAGCGCAGTTCCTGACGCTATCACAGCTGTTTCTGATGTCAACCAGGACGTTACTTTAGCTAGTCCTGTAGATGTTGATTTTCTCAATATCAACTCAGGCATAACGCTGACGCTTGATGCTGACCTTACAGTAAATGGAAATCTGATCAACAACGGTACGATCACAGGTGATGGCACGCTGATCCTGGTCGGCACTACCCCCCGAATCTATGGTGGGACAGTCGGCAATCTACAGTTGAGCTCGGCTGACGTTACTCTCAAGTCCAATACCACGATCACCGGAGAACTAGACCTTAGTAGCAATAGCACGCTCGACATTGACGATTATGATCTTACGATCAATACGATTACCGGATTTAGCGAAACTGCTTACATCGAGACCAAAGACTTCAATGAAAGTGCCGGATTTGTCATCAAGTCTCTGGCGCTGGCAGACGGTGATTTTACCTTTCCGATAGGGTCTAGTGGGTCCTATACTCCCCTAACGGTAAAAAATCTTGGCACTACCGGAAACATTCAAGCCCGCGTATTTGACGACACCTACGCTCAGGGTACCAGTGGTGTGATCATTGATACTGAGAAAGAAGTCAATAAATCCTGGGAGATCAATGGCGATGCAGGGGTCAATGTGACCATCACACTACAATGGAATAGTGAAAACGAGGATCCCAATTATGCTTCTGCTCGATCGACCGCCTACCTCAGTAAGAACAATTATGACTGGTGGCGCAAAGTGACACCCGATGTGGGTGTGACCGGATCAGATCCCTATCAGATTACTGCCTCCGGGATTCAGACTTTCTCAGTATTCGGTACGGGTACGGAGGACTCTTCCCTACCGGTAACCTGGATGGCTTTCGAAGCTTTTGAGAATGAAGACCAAGAAGTGGAGCTTCATTGGTCTACCGCATCAGAGCTCAACAATGATCGATTTGAGATTGAGAAGTCGTTTGATGGAAGGACATTCCACGTGATTGGTCAAATCGTAGGAAATGGTACGACCAATTCTATGAGTGATTACCAGTTCACAGATACCGACCCTTTCAATGGAATAAACTACTATCGACTTAGACAAGTGGACTATGACGGGACGGATGACTACTCTGAATTAGTATCGGTGTTTGTGGACGTTCAGCGGGAGTATAATATCACATTATCACCTAATCCTACATTTGATGTTACCACTTTGAGCATTGAGTGGGAAAGCGATGATGACTATGCGGTTGGCATATTCGACATGATGGGCAGAAACCTTGGGGTAGTTCACTCGAAGTTCTCAAAGCTCAATCTGGACTTATCGACACTTCCCAAGGGAATGTACATTATCAAGATTCACACTGGTGATAGAGTGGTTGCTAGGAAATTGATTAAGCACTAGCCTTCCATAGCGACGGGTTTAAACCCGTCGCTATGGAAGGCTCAGATTGACTTCTGCCACTTTCAACTCATTTATACCCTTGAGCCTGGAGCCCAAACAATTCAGCATAGCGTCCACCAGCTTGGAGCAGCTCTTCATGCGTACCTAGTTCCTTCCTCGTACCATTTTCCAGGACCAGAATGCGATCCGCCATCCTCACCGTTGAAAATCTGTGTGAAATAAGAACAGAGGTCTTGCCCTTGGTCAGTTCTGTAAATCGCTGAAAGACCTCATGCTCCGCGCGCGCATCCAGTGCAGCTGTTGGTTCGTCGAGTATGAGCAGCTGTGCATCGCGCATGTAAGCCCGGCCAAGTGCTATCTTTTGCCACTGCCCACCGGATAGATCTACGCCATTGTGAAAACGCCTCCCCAGCATCTGGTCAAACTGATCCGGAAGCCCTTCGATCACTGGCTTTGCCATACTTTTATCAGCCGCCTCATTGATTCTTGATCCATTCTCCTGCAAGTCAATATTCCCTACCGCAATGTTTTGACCGGCAGTAAACTGATATTTAACAAAATCCTGGAAGATCACACTCGTCATATTGCGCAGCGAGAGCGGATCGTATTCCTTGAGATCAATCCCATCCAGTCGGATCACCCCAGCACTTGGATCATAGAGCCTTACCAGCAATTTCACCAGGGTCGTCTTGCCAGCGCCATTTTCCCCAACAAGCGCCAGCTTTTCCCCCGCCCTAATTTCAAAGCTTAAATTCTGGATGACAGGCTGTTCACTATTCTGGTAAGAGAAGCTTACGTTATCAAATGAAAACCCTGAACTAATAACCTTTGGTGCTGATACAGGTTTGTCCGCAATGGCTACCTGAGGTGCGATTTGAAAAAAGTCAAAGAAATCCTGAAGGTACATGGCCCCCTCAGCTACGGAGGAGAATTTATTGAGGATTCCTTCGAAGAGCGTTTTAAGTCTGTTGAAACTTCCCGCCAGGAATGTAAGGCTTCCTACCGTAATGGCCCCAGTCACCGCGCTGTAAACGATGAATACATATGCACCGTAATAGCCAACACTTCCTATAGCGGCCAGTAGCAATCCCCAATACGCTCGCTTAACAGCTATTTGCTTCGTTTCCCGGTAATAGGCCGAGCTGACATCCCTGAAGCGATCGACGAGGAAGCTACTCAGTCCAAAAATTTTCATCTCCTTGGCTGTCTCATCACTTGCTCCTGTGAACCTTAGGTAGTCCAGTTCTCTGCGCTGTGGGGTCCAGCTTCTGGTAAGTGAGTAGCTGATCGCATTGAAATGTGTCTCGCCAAGGAAAGCCGGTATGATCGCAATAATGACCAGGACTATCAGCCATGCGTTGAACGCAATGAGTCCGACCAGAAGAAAAAGAACAGTGATAAAGTCTTGAAGCTGACCAAAGACCTGAGACATGAGCACCGTTCGTCCAATAGTCTGTCTCCTTGCTCTTTCCAGCTTGTCATAAAACTGCGAGTCCTCGAATTGCGCCAGGTCAAGATTGGCGGCATGACTCATCAATCGGATAGAAGTGCTATTGGACAATAAATCCCCCAACAAGCTGTCGGTTAATCCTATGGCTCTATTCAATAAATCCGATAATAGTATAATCCCAAACTCACTTCCTACGTACAACCAAAGGAGCGAATAATCTGCTTCTGTTGCATTAGATTGAATAATAACCTCATCAATGATTAACTTACCTATGTACAGTGTAATGAGCGGAACTACAGACTTTACAAGCCTCAAGGATGCGTTAAGAAGCGTATATTTTGAGCTGGCTTCCCATACCATCGAAAAGAAGGGTCCTAGGTTCTTCAGCGCATCCCATCTATCACCCCAATTGACCGATTCTTTACTATTCGAAGATTTTATTGACACTAATTAGGAATATAATACTATTTTAATATTTAATTTTACTTTTCAAAGAAACATATCATTAAGAAGTCTCTTTCGTTATGTATATATTGCGAATAAATCCATTAACAAGTCGAGCATGCTAACAGTTCAAGATCAAGTGAGTATTCTGGTGCACCTCTCAAGAGCAGACAATGTTGTTGCAGAGTCTGAGGTAGAGCTAATTCACTATCTGGGAGAACGTCTTAAGCTGCCTCACGATGAGATAGATGACCTAATAAGCAATCCGCGACCAGTACCCAATCTGAAGAATGTGCCCGAAGATGAGAGGTTCGATTATCTGTACAACATCATCCAGCTAATGAAGATAGATGGTAAGGTGACGCAGAGTGAAATTCAGTTTTGCGAGAGGGTCGCAGTAAGATTGGGATATTTACCAGGAGTTGTGGCGGATATGTCCGCATACATTTACAGCGATCCTAAGATTACCACCAAGAGGTCATTTTTGAAGAAGATCGCTGATAACCATAAGACAAAATAGCGTCTCGAATGAGACGACACAGTTATAAATGTAAAAAGCCCCTTGCGGGGCTTTTTTTAGTTCTGCTCAGAAATTGCTTTCTCTAGCGTATCAATTAGTTTCTTAGATACTTTTCTAGGACTTCCTTTCTTCACGTCTTTCAAAGCATCTAGTGCTTTGCCACCGATTTCATATAAACCAACTGGGTTGCTATCGTAGTTGTAACTACCGATTACCCAAGCCAGTTCTTCCTGGAGCGTTGGCTCTACACCAAGGGTCTCCAATTTCTCTTTTGCCTCTAGGCAAGCTTTCTCAATTAAAATTGCACTCATGATAAAAATGTCTTTGCTGTAATTATAAATTTCGCAGCAAAATTATTTCATTACCATCGAGATAAACAAGAGTTATATAAAATAATTGTTAAATTTTAAAAGGTGCAAACGATTTCTCACCTAGATTAACTCAAGTTTTTTCATTCGACTGTGCATTACCCGGAACCAAAGTGGTGGAAAAAGCGCGAGTACCATCATACCCGGGTAGCCGGTAGGCATGCTTGGCGCCTCTTCATAGTTCTTTAATACCTGATATTTTCTACTCGCCAGGTAATGATGATCAGAGTGACGGGACAGTTCGAAAAGCATCAGCCTACCAACGGGGTGGTTGGAGTTCCAGGAGTGGTGTGGCATGACGCGCTCATATCTTCCCTCACTCACCAGGTTGCGAGTAAGACCGTAGTGCTCGATATAATTAACTGTCTCAAGGAGCAATATACCCATCAATGCCGCTAGAAGGTAATAGCCCATCACAACCCAGCCATAGAAGAAGCCGATTAAAAGTGCAAAGACAAGCTGGGCTATTTGAAAGATCAGCATCTCATTCTTCAGACTAAACCTGGGCTGTCCTATTTTCTCCATCCGGTCGAACTCTAATCTCCAGGCGGAGACATAGCTATAAACAATCGACTTAAGCCAAAACCCAAAGACAGTTTGTCCATACTGGGCTGAAGCAGGATCATCAGGCGTGCTTACATTTTTGTGATGACCCCTGTTATGCTCGATATAAAAATGCATATAGAAGGAGCTCAAAAGTAGCAGCTTCGCAAGTAGTCGCTCAAATGGCTTTTTGCGGTGACCAAGCTCATGTCCTACATTGATACCTAGTGTACCACAAATCATTCCCATGGAGGTAATTCTTCCGATCTTTTCGGTAGTGGTCAATCCGATCTCTTGTATGGTAGTGAAGAAATCGAAGGCTAAGAAAAAAGTAATCGGTACAATCACATAGATCATCCAGTCATATACCGGATCTTCTTTGATCATCTCCTCTTCTATTTCCGATAGGTTTCGCGCAGATGGTTTCAGAAAAATCTCAAACAAAGGAATGAATAGGAATGCTTCGATCATCGGAGCAAATGTGACCCACCCATAGCTATGGAAGGACAAATAGGCTAGCACGGGTAGCGAGTAAGCCAGGAAGTATTTGAGCGGTCTGATCCTCAACATTGCCAGCGGAAATTAGTGTAATCAAGGATATAATTCAAGCTTTCCGAATGGAATGAGGTAGGCAAGAGAAGCTCCAAAAACAAAACTATTGGAAATATCCGGCACTCCAGAGTCCCTGCTCACCGGATCCATGATATTGCTTAGGCTGTAGGTAAAGAATCCTTCCAGGTGAATCTGACCAAAAGAAAAGTCATGGCTTACTCCCCCACCGATCCTCAGGCCGTATCCGAAATTGTTATCCCTATCGGGATCGTAGGTATACCAGTCAAAAGGCTCTGTCTCAACTGGTTGCGGGTCAAGCTTATAGTTGATTAGATATTCAAAAAATGGTCCCAGCGCTACGAAATACTTAGTTCGTCCATTTCCTAAATAGGCGGTCATCAATAGCGGCAATTCCAAATAATCGAGTCGTGCCGTATAGTTAGGATAAAGCTCAAAAAAGTTTTGCGTCCAACCCTTCACTGAATAATCTAACCCGGTAATCAAACCAACATTTTTCTTGTTGTAGTACTTGTAAACCAAACCAGTATGATAGGTGACTGTATAAGTATTGCGAATGTTGAGCTGATAAAAATTATGGCTGATATCTGCATTGGTGAGTTGCACTCCTCCTCTCACACCTACATAAGACTTATGCTGCGCTGCTAGCGCCGAACCCAACCCAACCAATACCAACAGCAGCAAAACTCTCTTCATACTAATTCTTAGCCTTCTTTTTTTTGGAAGGTCGCTCTTCAACTGTGGTGCTTGTAGACTTCTTTTTCCGACTTACACCGTAAGTCCCCTTTGAAATTTTTCCTTTTCTGGTTTTGATATCCCCTTTTCCCATAATCTTTAAATTTTAGAATCAGACAATAACGCTCACTTGCATATCCACCTCGTGTGACTCACCTTATTAAGCATGTACCACATAATGGATAACCGAAGCAGGCAACACGCAAATATAAGAAAACGCGCTCTAGCCGTTTCAGCGAAATCGCTATAATAGATTGTAGAATTAAAATCCATTAAATAATTTCATTTATGAAAACACCGCAGTATATCAAGGGGTTGCTTTTGTAAACTATGATAATATGGCCAGAGCAAGTTTAGAATTAATAGAGGCGCTTAGAAAAACTGCCGACAAACTCAGTAACGGACAAAAATACATGTGGGGTCATATGGGCGCTTGCAATTGTGGTAACCTGGCTCAGGAACTGACCTCCTACAGCAGGGCCGAAATACATGAGTATGCCATGCGAGGTAGAGGGGATTGGACAGAACAAGCAGAAGCCTACTGTGAGGGCACAAGCATGCCTATTGAAATTATCATTTCTGAACTCCTTACCAAAGGGCTAACCACCGAGGATTTAATCAATCTTGAGAAGCTTAAAGACAAAAAGGTATTGGGCCGTTTGTCTAGTGACGTGCGAGATACAATTTCACACAACAATGTAGAAGACGTGACATTGTATATGCGTGCATGGGCAGACTTACTTGAAGAGCAATTGCTAGTTAAAGTCAACATAGACAGCTTAACTGTTTCGGAAGAGCTTGAGGTAGCTTGATCTATTAACTGAACGTTAATCTCTTCTTCACTCATTTTTAATAATTTTAGTTTCAGTTTGTACTGATAACTGAAAAGCCATGGAAGATCAGGATAACCTGGAAGAAGAATACGATCCAGAACAACGGCCGTTACCCGATGATGATCTGGATATCGAGGAGGAGGGTAATGCAGATTACAGCTACTACCGACGAATAGACGAACTTTAGGCCATCAATAATAATGTCTCAGGAAATTCATGAATACTATAAGAAGGAGCTTCAAGAGTTTAAGATCTTGGTGCGGATAGCTCCGGAAAGCCTGCAAGGGCTAGAATTGATAGTTTCTGTAGATGGCAAAATGGAAAAGACCAAGCGGCAATTCGACAAAGACATTTTTGACGATCTGGCTGAAGACGAATTCGAGAAATGTAGCCCATTAGAGTTCAATCTTTACCTCAAAGGTCTGGCCAAATAGGGGCTTATAGATTATTCGCCAAGATTAAAGCGCACTTGTCACTTCGCTATTATTAGTTCACTACTATTTGCTCCGATGAATTAATATTTCATAAATTTGCAGAGGCAAGCAGATGCGACCAGCTCCTGCTGAATCCCCCAGGTCTGGAAGGAAGCAAGGGTAGGTGGTTGAGCGGTGCGATTTCTGTTTGCCTTTTCTTTTTTTCTACCCTCCCAGTTTCATTTTATCCTTAGCTTTGTACTTTCACTGTTTCAAGGTTCAACACTCTAAACTCGTCCTATATGAAGTTTTTTATCGATACTGCCAATCTAAATGATATTCAGGAAGCCTATGATTTGGGTGTACTGGATGGTGTGACCACCAATCCATCACTGATGGCTAAGGAAGGTATCACTGGTGAGAGCAACATTACCACTCACTATAAGGCCATCTGTGATATCGTGGACGACAATGTAAGTGCTGAGGTAATTGCTACCGACTTTGACGGTATCATGAAGGAAGGACGGGCATTGGCCAAACTCGACGACAAGATCGTCGTGAAAGTACCAATGATCAAGGAAGGTGTAAAGGCCATCAAAGCTTTTACTGAGGAAGGAATCAGAACCAACTGCACACTTATCTTCAGTGCAGGTCAGGCTATACTAGCAGCCAAAGCTGGCGCGAGCTATGTCTCCCCGTTCATCGGTCGATTGGATGACGTATCGACGGATGGACTATCCCTCATCGAACAGATGGTACAGATCTATGACAACTACGGCTTTGAGACTGAAATACTCGCAGCTTCAGTAAGACATACCATGCACCTGATCAATTGCGCTGAGATTGGAGCTGATGTGGTGACCTGCCCACTGAATGTAATCATGGGTCTGCTCAACCATCCACTCACTGACCAGGGCCTTGCTAAGTTCTTAGCTGATCACAAAAAGCTCAACGGATAAAACTTCCTTCGGGAATGTTGGTTTCATGAGCATGTACATTATCAAAGTCAAGGGAAAGGCAAAAATCCCTAACTACATCCAGTTAAGGGATGATAATTTCGTGCTCATTGCTTACTTCAGGGCGGACCGTCCGCTCAAGAAGCTGGAGAAATACGGTTTGGAAGGCAAAGAAGATGCCTTGCAAGAGATTATCAATGAACTGCCTTTCGGTAAATTGCAGGAGCTAAACATTTAACCATGTCCTTTTCCTCCGACCCAGTCGTCAGAATCTCGAAGACCAACATCTTCCAGGAGAGCCAAACGGTGCTCAGTGATATCGATTTTGTCATCGATAAAGGTGAATTTGTCTATCTGGTGGGGAGAACGGGCAGTGGCAAGTCATCGTTACTTAAGACACTCTATGCAGATCTTCCGCTGCGCCTGGGCGATGTGGAAGTAGCTGGTTTCAATATCAAGGACCTCAAGCGTAGTGAGGTGCCAAAATTGCGACGTAAAATCGGCATCATCTTTCAGGATTTTCAGCTCTTTTACGATAGGACGGTGGCCGAAAACTTACAGTTCGTCATGAAAGCCACCGGATGGAAAGATTCTGGTAAGATGAAAAAGCGAATGGCTGAGGTACTCATGCGAGTAGGCCTGGGAGCTGTGTCCAACAAGATGCCTCATCAACTATCCGGTGGAGAACAGCAGCGCGTGGTTGTAGCAAGGGCATTGATCAATGAACCGGCCATGTTGATCGCTG
The DNA here is from genome assembly GCA_964351595.1 of uncultured Roseivirgaceae bacterium. Lineage (GTDB taxonomy): Bacteria > Bacteroidota > Bacteroidia > Cytophagales > Cyclobacteriaceae > UBA6059. The sequence goes on from CAYGOT010000003.1 coordinate 120,513, forward strand.
ATGAGCCTACCGGAAATCTGGATCCTGAGGTCGCTGATGGTATATTCAAACTATTCCTTGAAATCAATCGAAGTGGCACTGCGATACTCATGGCCACTCACAATCACGCTTTCTTACAAAACTATCCGGCAAGAGTACTGAAATGTGAGAAGGGCCAGGTCTACGATTCTGCTAAGGAACCGTTCGAACTCAAGCCTTTCTATCAATAGCTACTGGTATAATCGAATATCGCCGTAGCTGGAGTCTAGCCTGATTAGATTTCCACCACCATTGAGCGTGCCTTTGTAGCGAGCTGAGCTCATCTCCTTGATCATCGTATTCATCTCTATCGGCAGTCCGGTGTACTTAAAGTCGGAAAAACTCGTCTCCACCTCGATATTAGCTTTGGTGTCTGCTTCCAGATATATCGTGTAGCCGCTAAACTTGCCACGCAACTCTACGTACTCAAAGTCGCGGCTGAGTTTGCGAATCTCGACACCATTGCCATAGGACGTGACCAAATCGATACTCTTGTGAAGATGTCCTATGGTGAAATCTGTAAAGTTAGAACTACCGTCAACAGATACCACATCCTGGAGTTTGACCGAACCATACTTGCTCTCCACATCCAGATTACCCGCGACACCAATCTCTACGTCAGAAAACTGCTGATTCAATTCACCACTTCCCATCTTCTCGGCTTCAAGACCACCGTACTTCACCACTACATCCCCATCTCCTAGTTCGCCGACTTCTCCCTTGCTAAAAGAAAGTTTGAGGGAAATCTCTCCCGTCAGATTCTTCGCTTTGAGGCTACCGTAAGCCACTTCGATCTCAGCAGTATTGGTGAGGTCATCCAGATACATATCCCCGAATGAGATTTTGGCAGTCAAAGGGTTGTTCTTGGGCATTTTGATCGTGTAGTCTATGCTGAAGCTCTCACCATTTTTGTTATTGATCTTGCCCGGTAGGTCAGTCTCGTAGGAAATCTCTGATGAGCTTTCATCCACGTCGATTTCAATTCTATCAAGTAATTCCTGACTTCTTGACTCATTTCTCAGGTCAACCTTTATTAAAACTTCCACTTCCAAGGCATCACCGTCATGCGTATCAATGTGCAGCTTACCAAACTTATTATCAAAGTTGAGGTGCACATCACTGCTGATCGTATAACTCTTAGCTATTCTCTTTGTCTTGTCTCCTTGGGCATAGCCTTGCCCAGTGAAGAACAGCAGCATTAGAAATGCTACTAATGAAATACTATATCGTTGCGTTTGCATTTTCTTCTCTGTTTTTGATTTGTTCCAACACTATGATTTGTTGGTTCAGGATATCTATTCTCAATTGTAAATTTTGGATCATCGCATCGAGGACGATCTCCTGCCCACCGGTCTTCTTGGCTTCTTTCTTAAGCTCAGCATACATCTGATCCAACGCCGATATATCCTCTAAAAAAGAACTCTCCAGCTCGGGGTTCGATACCGCATAAACTCTAATCTCCTCTTTCTTCTGATTGATCAATTCATTGTAGTAGGTTTCGGCATTCGCAAATTCCGGATTAGATAATGCAGAGTCAGCCTCAGATGATTGCCAATTGTAGTAACCTAAAACAGAAGAAAGCGCCAATAACAAGATGGCAGCAACTTTCCAATAAATATTATAATCCACTTTTCTATCTGGTTCTGCCTCCTGGTCAGTTCCTTGATCAAGATCCGCCTGAATGGCCTGCCAAAGCTTATCCTCGGCAGGAGACGATTCAAGTTCTCCCCTGTGGTTCTTAATAAACTGCTCTAATTTCTGATCGTTATTCATCGTTCAATTCTTTTAAGATCAATCTCAACCTATCCTTTGCACGCTTATACTGCGTTTTGGAGGTCGACTCTGTGATATCAAGTATCTCGGCAATCTCACCGTGATCATAACCCTCCAGCAGATAGAGACTCAAGACGGTTCGGTAGCCATCTGATAATTGATTCATAGCGGCCTTAACATTGGCTACACTCAGAGCGCGTTCAATATCATAGCCTTCATCATCGTCATCAGGGAGGTACTCCAGTGACTCATCCATTGGAGTGAAGTGGAGTTTACGGGCCTTCACTTTCGTCAGCGAGTCATTGATCACGATGCGCTTAAGCCACGAGCCAAAAGTCGAATCCCCCCGAAAGGAGTCCAACCCCCGAAAGGCCTTGACAAAAGACTCCTGAACCACATCCTCTGCCTCCTCCCAATGATTGGTAATCCTCAACGACACGTTGAACATCGCCTTATTATAAAGCTTGTACAACTGATACTGTGCGTCGCGACTGCCCAGCCTGCTGGCGTTGATGAGTTCGTAATGTATATCTCGAGATGTTGCTACCAATGAACCAAATATCTGTCCTAAAGATTGGTAATAAACGGAAGGGTTGCACGGCTTATTAACTAAATTCAATCATACCTGAAATATACCATCTTAGGTTGACTTAGTACCGCTATACTGGAGCGGTCTGTGTTGCGTATCTCCATCCAAAAAGGCAATAAAAAACCCGGACACTTGCCCGGGTTCGATTTTTAGAATTTTTTAGAAAAGGTTATCCTTCATTCGCATTCTTCAAGTTGGTCTGTGCCAATTCAAAGTCTGGCGCTACTTCCAGCGCTTTGTTAAACATTTCTTTCGCCTCGTCTGGCTTACTTTGCTGCACAGCGATTATGCCCTTGAGATTGTATAGCGCAGCGGTAAGGGGAATCTCCTGCTGACTCTCATCTGACCTTTGGAAAGCTATAGTTTGCTCAGCAGCCTCTTTTCTTCTTAGCAGAATGTCTGCCGAGGTGTTACTTTCATTATAGCGCTCAAGATCATACTGTAAAAAAGCAATCTTGTACAATGTGAATGTGTTATTGTTTTTGAGAAACAATGACTCGTACTCGGTGAGTGCCCGATCTTTGATTTTGAGACTCTCGAAGCTTATCGCCGCGATTTCATAAGCCAAAATATTCTCCGGGTTCCTTTTTTGAGCTTCTTTGGCAGCTATTGCCGCAGAGGCATACTGACCATATTCAAAATAGAATACAGCCAATGAATCCAATAGATCATTGTTTGATGGGTTCATTGCCATCATGTTGTACAAAGCAGTACGCGCGACAACAGGGTCATTAAACCGGCTGGCAGTTTCAAAAATAAACCTCTGCCTCTTCATTGCCTCAGCATCCTGCCCCACAACTTCATTCATTGCTCCCAGCAACACAAACAACACTATAAGTAATCTCATCTTCATATTTTGATTTTGTCCAACTTCAAAGTTATATCGCTCAGGACGCAATTTCCAAACCTTTCTTCCGACCGATCTCTATCATCAGCTCATAAGCAGGTTGAAACTCATTAGGGATAGTTCCCTCCAGAATCGCTTCGCGTATTTCTTCTTTTATATCTCCTACTACCCTGCCCGGTTTCAGGTTAAACACCTCCATTATCTTTTCCCCTGTCACAGGTGGCTGAAAATTTCGCAAATGATCCTTCTCTTCAAGCTGAACCATCTTCAAGCGCACCTTCTCGAAATTGCGAATGTACTTTTGAACACGCTCATGATTCTTGGAAGTAATATCAGCTTTGCACAGGGTCATCAAATCATCAACATCATCACCAGCTTCGAAAAGCAACCTCCGCACCGCAGCGTCCGTGATATTGTCCCTTACCAGGGGAATAGGTCTCAAATGGAGGCGAACAAGCTTTTGTACATACCTCATCTTCTCGTTTTGCGGTAGCCTCAAGCGCTTGAAAATCTTGGGAACCATACGAGCTCCCTTGTCCTCATGGCCATGAAATGTCCACCCCGCCTTAGCGTTAAATCGCTTAGTGGCAGGCTTGGCAATGTCGTGAAGAATGGCAGCCCACCTCAGCCACAGGTCATCCGTCTCTTTGGAAATATTGTCCAGCACCTGTAGCGTGTGGTAGAAATTATCTTTGTGCGTCTGTCCATCTCTCACATCGACCCCCTGAAGCTCCTCCATTTCGGGAAAAATCTCCTTAAGCAGACCCGCGTGATAGAGAAGTTTGAAACCGTAGGATGGTTGTTCCGACAGCACTATTTTATTGAGCTCATCTGTGATTCGCTCCGCAGACACAATCCTAATCCGTTCTGTATTGCGAACTATGCCATCGTAAGTATCAGGAGCAATATCAAACTTTAATTGCGACGCGAAACGTATAGCACGCATCATTCTTAAAGGGTCATCAGAGAAAGTACTATCCGGATTTAGCGGAGTGAGAAGCATTTTACGCTTTAAGTCCTTAATCCCATCAAACGGGTCAACCAACTCACCAAACCGCTTCGCATTCATGCAAATAGCCATGGCGTTGATGGTGAAATCACGCCGCTGTTGATCTTCGGCTAGTGTACCCGCCGACACATTAGGCTTTCTGGAGTCATTGCGGTAGCTCTCCTTACGAGCACCTACAAACTCCAGCTCATAGTCCTCAAACTTGATGGCGGCCGTACCAAAGTTTTTATAGACAGTGACATGCACCTTATCTCCAAGCGTCTTAGCAACCGAGTTAGCCAGAGCCACACCGTCTCCCACTGCAACAAAGTCAACATCCTTACTGGGGCGCTTGAGCAGCAAGTCTCTTACATAGCCGCCCACCACATAGGTTTCAAGGTCAAGTTGATCAGCGCATTCGCTCACGATGTTGAAAACAGAGATAGCTCCTAGTTGCTCTTGGAAATTCATCAATTCTTGTTCTGTATCGAAAGCAAAACTAGAACATCTAAGATGCCCTGCCAACGTCCCCTTAAATAGTCGGAAGCAATCTGAATCGAAATCAGCTTGGCTTCAGTATAATTTTTGCCGACGACAAAGCAATTGTTGGATAATCTGGTAACTTTGCCACCCGTAAATAAAGATCCTATTCCTTTTTCATGTCTACTGCTAAATACATCTTTGTTACGGGTGGCGTTACCTCTTCTTTAGGAAAAGGAATCATCGCAGCTTCACTAGGAAAACTACTTCAGGCCCGAGGCTTTCGGGTTACCATTCAGAAGTTTGACCCCTACATCAATATAGATCCGGGAACCCTGAATCCCTACGAGCATGGTGAATGCTATGTTACCGACGATGGAGCAGAGACCGACCTTGATCTAGGTCATTATGAGAGATTCCTCAATGTGGCCACTTCCCAGGCAAATAATGTCACCACCGGAAGGATTTACTATAATGTGATCAAGAAGGAACGTGATGGGGAGTTTCTCGGCAAGACTGTCCAGGTTATCCCTCACATTACTGATGAGATAAAGAATAGTTTTTATCGACTTGGCAATACCGGGGATTATGATTTCGTAATCACAGAGATTGGTGGCTGTGTCGGTGACATTGAGTCGCTTCCATTTATAGAGGCAGTTAGACAAGCACGATTTGAGCTGGGATCTAACAATTTCGTATCGATACATCTCACACTCATCCCCTACCTGAGAAAAGCGGGTGAATTGAAGACCAAGCCCACTCAACATTCTGTTAAGCAATTGCTTGAGTCGGGTATTCAGCCGGACATACTAGTTTGTAGAACCGAATATCCTATACCTCCGGATATTAGAAAGAAATTGGCATTATTCTGCAACGTACCTATCAATGCGGTCATTGAAGCTATTGATGCTGAGACGATTTATGACGTGCCCTTGCTCATGCGGAAGGAAAAGCTTGACGAACGTATTCTGTCCAAGCTAAAGATCTCTCATAAGAAAGAACCAAGCATCGAGCAATGGAAGGAGTTTCTCGGTAGAGTCAAAAACCCTACTGATGAAGTGCATGTAGCCTTGGTTGGAAAATATGTGGAGCTTAAAGACGCTTATAAGTCGATTGCAGAAGCTTTCATCCACGCAGGAGCGTCCAATGAGTGCAAAGTCAATGTTCACTGGATCTCATCCGAGATCGTCATGGCCGATAATACTGAGCGACTATTCAGTGAGATGGACGGAATGCTCGTCGCGCCGGGCTTTGGAGAGCGTGGTATCGAAGGTAAGGTTGAAGCAGTCAAATATGCACGAGAAAACCTTATACCCTTCTTCGGTATTTGCCTGGGCATGCAATGCGCCACAGTAGAGTTTGCCAGAAATGTACTTGGGCTAAAAACCGCAAATTCTGTGGAATTCGATCCAGATACTAAAGACCCTGTCATCGATATGATGGAGGATCAAAAGAAAATTACCACAAAAGGTGGTACGATGAGACTAGGTGCTTACGACTGCCATTTGTTAAAGGGTAGCAAAGCATTCAATGTTTACGGACATACCAATATCGAGGAGCGTCATAGACACAGATTTGAGTTTAACAATAAATACCTGGAGGATTTCAAAAAGGCAGGCATGATTGCCTCAGGAGTGAATCCAGATACTGGCCTTGTTGAGGTGATGGAGATCAAAGATCATCCGTGGTTCATTGGCACCCAGTATCACCCCGAGCTCAAAAGCACTGTGATGAATCCTCACCCACTGTTTGTTAAGTTCATTAAGGCTGCCCTGACCCACAAAAAATTAAAAGACTAATCCATGGATAGAAATCAGATCACAGGTCTGATCATGATGTTGGTATTGCTGACTGTATATTTTCAGTTTTTCGCACCTGAGCCACCACAACCAGACCCTAACAGTGTTATTCCAGATAGTATCGTTTCGGATACTAATACTGAATCGCTAATCACCGATGTAGAACCAGAACCACTTCCTGATTCTGTTCAAAATTTAGCCCTCAGAGGACAGTTTGGTGACTTTGCTTCAGCGGCGAATGGCACTTCCAGAGAGATCACTATCGAGAATGATCAATTCATCCTGACATTCGACACCAAAGGCGCAACTGTAAAAAAGGTGCAGCTCAAGGAGCATCTTACTTCAGAGGGAGATCCTGTTGTTCTTTTTGACGAGGGGTCGAGTGACATCAGCCTACTATTCAACAGTAATAATAATGTCATCTCCACGAGCGACTTATATTTCAATACCCGAGCCTCCAACCGCAAGCTATCAGGAGAGGAAACTGCTGAGATAGTTTTCTCAGCGAAAACTGCCAACGGCGGCACGCTTGATTTTATTTATACTGCTTTTGGCAGTGGTTATCAGCTCGGATTTGAGGTGCAGTCGAAGAATATAGACGCGTTGATCGACAATACGGATTTCAACTTTATATGGAGTAGTCAGGTCAGGAAGCTCGAAATGGACATCACCGACGCGAGAAATAGGACTACCATCAAGTATTTCTCCGTGGTAGATGACGATGTAGACTACCTAACGGAAACCTCCACAGAACTGGAAGAGCTCAACCTCGAAGAACAGCTGAAGTGGGTATCCATTAAGCAGAAATTCTTTACCAGTGCCATCATAGCGGAGCAGCAGTTCTCTAGCGGATTCATTCAGACAGATATTCCTGGCAGTGATGAGATTGTGAAGAATGCGGATATGAGGCTTGTCGTACCTGTTGGCGATATCAAAACCGGCAAGGCCAACTTCACTTACTACTTCGGTCCGAATGACTATAATATTCTCGATGAAGTCACTGAGGGATTCTGGAAAAACTTAACCCTCGGCTGGGGTCCATTTGGACTTGTTAACAAATACCTCGTCATCCCAATTTTCAACTTTCTTGATACCTATCTTAATAACTATGGCTTGATCATATTCTTGCTGGTTATTGTGATCAGATTAATTCTTGCTCCACTGACTTTCACCTCTCACATGTCAATGGCGAAGATGAAAGTACTGAAACCAGAGCTTGATGAAATCAAAGAGCGCCACGATGGAGATATGCAAAAAGCTCAGGCTGAGCAGATGCAACTTTATCAAAAAGTAGGTATTAACCCGTTGAGTGGCTGTTTCCCATTGTTGCTTCAGATGCCCATTCTATTGGCAATGTTCTACTTCTTCCCGAATGCCATTGAGCTTAGACAGCAGTCCTTTTTATGGGCAACAGATTTGTCTACCTACGACTCTATTCTCACCCTGCCTTTCACCATTCCATTTTATGGTGATCATGTGAGTTTGTTTACGCTTTTGATGACGGCTTCTACCATACTTTATACCTGGTCTAACAGTCAGATTCAGACAGTGCAGGGACCTATGAAATCTGTGCAGTATGTGATGCCGATTATGTTCTTATTCTTCCTGAACAACTATGCTTCAGGTCTTACTTACTACTACTTCCTGACCAACCTGGTCTCCTTCGGACAGATCGCGATCTTCAGAAGATTAGTAGACGAGGAGAAGATTTTGAAGAAGCTTGAAGAAAATAAAAAGAAAAATCATGGCAAGAAGACCTCAGGATTTCAAGCCAGACTGCAAGAGGCAATGAAGGCCAGCCAGGAGCAGCAGCGTAAGAAAAAATCTAAGAAGTAGTCAAGCACTTCCTTCGGGTAGTCTACAACACCTCATTACTCTTTTAGAGATAGTTATCAATACTTAACTTTCTCTAAAAGAGCTGATTACAGGGTTTTCCACAAGTTTCCCACCCTTTGAGTTTTGGGCTATCATTTATGTCTTAAACTTCTATATTTGTGATTGTGTGATGACGCCTTCTGGTATATCTGCACCAATCCGAACCATTAAATAAGACATCTCGATGGGTAAAATCATTTCTATTGCCAACCAAAAGGGCGGTGTAGGTAAGACTACCACAGCTATCAATTTGGCGGCTAGCCTGGCTGCTTTGGAGTTCAAGACATTGATCGTGGACTCTGATCCTCAGGCCAACGCCACCTCAGGTATTGGGCATAATCCCAAAGAGATAGAGTATAGTATCTACGAATGTATGGTCGATGGTGTATCACCGAAAGACTGTATTGTTGAGACGGACATTAGTTATTTGGATTTAATGCCATCGCACATCGACTTAGTAGGTGCAGAAGTTGAAATGGTGAACATCGATGAGCGTGAGCTCAAGATGAAGGACGTCCTACTTTCTATTAAGGACGATTACGACTTCATCATCATCGATTGCTCCCCTTCACTTGGTTTGATCACTGTCAACGCATTGACAGCATCAGATTCTGTGATTATTCCTGTACAGTGCGAATACTTTGCACTTGAAGGCTTGGGCAAGTTGCTCAACACGATCAAGATCATTCAGTCCAGACTCAACCCGGATCTCGAGATTGAGGGTATACTTATGACCATGTATGACGTTCGCTTGAGACTGTCCAATCAGGTAGTAGATGAGGTACAGACGCATTTCAACATGCTCGCTTTCGATACCATTATTCCCCGCAATATCAAGTTGAGCGAGTCTCCTAGTTTTGGCCTACCGGCAATTGCTCATGATGCAGAGAGTAAGGGAGCTATTAGCTACCTCAACCTTGCACGTGAGATTCTTGTCACTAACGGAATGTTGGTTGAACAGGTATGAGCGACGATAAGAAGCCTAAGCGAAAAAATGCCCTTGGCAGAGGTCTAGGTGCACTTTTGGACAACAGTGAGGGGACGGCAGGGAAGCGAAGAAATGTAAGCGGCGCTGGTGCTTCTGGAACAGGTAATATTGGAGAGATTGATATCACCGAAATTGAGGTCAATCCATTTCAGCCCCGAACTGACTTTAAACAAGAAGCACTCGAAGAGCTAGCTGAGTCCATAAAAGTTCAGGGCATCATTCAGCCCATCACCGTTCGCAAGCTTTCTGCTAAGAAATATCAACTGATCTCAGGAGAGCGTAGATTCCAGGCATCCAAACTTGCCGGTCTCACTCAGATTCCTGCCTATATCAGAGAGGCCGATGACCAGCAGATGCTGGAGATGGCACTAATTGAGAACATCCAGCGTGAAAACCTCAATAGTATTGAGATTGCCCTCTCCTACCAGCGTCTGATGAGTGAATGCCAGCTAAAGCAGGAAGAGCTTGGAGATCGCGTAGGTAAGAATAGAACGACAGTTAATAACTATCTAAGACTACTCAAACTACCACCCGACATTCAAATTGCTTTGCGTGATGGCAAGTTGAGCATGGGGCATGCACGGGCTATCATCAACATTGAGAATGTTGATCTTCAGCTTAATGTATTCAAGCGAATCCTCACTGAAGACCTTTCCGTTAGGAAGGTGGAAGCGCTGGTACGCTCGTTGACTTTAAAAGAAGATAAGCCTGAACCTAAAAAACCGACAAAGGAGTTTTCTCCTGAACTCAAAAAACTTCAAGAAAGCTTATCTTCGCATTTTGGAACTAAGGTTCAAATCAATCAAAAAGCAAAAGATAACGGTGACATCACCATTCCCTATTTTTCCACAGATGATCTCAATAGAATATTGGAGATCCTTGAATTATAGGCCTCTTCACGTTCTCTGCTTTCTCATTGTTTTTAGTGCTTCCTATGGGCTATCAGCCCAGGGTGTGGATACTGTAAATGTAGAGGGAGATCTCAGAAATGTTGAGACGATCGCAATGGTCTCAAAACTTGATCCTCAAAAAGCGGCAATGTACTCAGCCGTACTCCCCGGTCTGGGGCAAGCATACAACAAAGACTACTGGAAGATTCCGGTGATTTATGGAGGAGGGATCATCATACTCCACTTCATCAATCAAAATCATGATCTCTACAACACCTTTAACAATGCACTCCTTGCCGAGGTGGATGGCGTACCTGAAACGACAAATCCGTTTGATAGATATAATGAATCCTCGCTTCAAAACAGAAGAGATAGATATAAGAGAGATCGCGATTTTATGATCATCGTAGGTGTGATCTATTATCTACTCAATGTGGTTGAAGCGCACGTCTCAGCTCATCTCAAGGAGTTTGATATCAATGAAGACCTTTCCCTAAAATTTAAGCCCAGCTTTCAGCCACTGCCTGGGCAGTATCCTGCTCCAGGAGTCGGTGTGGCACTCACTTTCTAATATCATGAACATAGCATTGATTGGGTATGGTAAGATGGGCCAGACTATCGAAAAGATAGCCAAAGACAGAGGGCATGTCATCACTGCCATTGTGGATGAGCGGACTGAGACAAGCATCACAGAACTCAACCCGAAAGAAATTGATGTTGCTATCGAGTTTACGCAACCCGGCTCTGCGTATGACAACCTCCAGGCATGTATCGACATAGGAATTCCAGTCATCTCCGGTACCACTGGATGGCTTGAGCGATACGACGAGCTCAAGTCTTATGCAAACAAAAAGAACGGTACCCTGCTCTATTCATCTAACTTTAGCCTTGGGGTCAACCTCTTCTTTAAAGTAAATGAGTATGTCGCAAAGCTCATGAGCCAACATTCCGGATACGGGGTACAGATGGAAGAAATCCACCACACGCAAAAGAAAGATGCACCCAGCGGAACGGCCATCACGCTTGCTGAAGGCATTATTAAGAATAACGATAGGTTTTCAGGCTGGGTAAATCAGATTTCGGATAAGGAAAAAGACCTGTCCATCATCTCCAAAAGGATAGATGAAGTGCCCGGCACGCATGCCATCACCTATAAGTCTGAAGAAGACGAGATCACCCTGACACACACAGCTCACAGCCGACAAGGTTTTGCGCTTGGGGCGGTGCTAGTGGCTGAGTGGATCTATGACAAAAGTGGTGTTTTCACGATGGACGACTTCCTCGGGTTTAACTAAAATAGTTTCTAAATTTGCCGCCTGCTGAATCAGGAAGAGTAAGATGTTTACAAAGAAGAAAGAAGAAAAACCGAAGAAAGGTCCTGTCAAAGAGTGGCTCGATGCGATTGTGTTTGCCGTGGTGGCTGCCACCCTGATCCGATGGGTATTTATGGAGGCCTTTACCATACCTACTCCTTCGATGGAGAAGTCGCTACTCGTTGGCGATTTCCTGTTTGTCAGCAAGATCAGCTATGGTCCCCGAACGCCAAAGACGCCTCTGCAGATACCACTGACCCATGCTAAGATTTGGGGTACCGACATCCCATCTTATCTGGATTGGATTCAGCTACCGCAATTTAGATTGCCCGGACTTGGAGAAGTTGAGCGTAATGACGTTGTTGTCTTCAACTACCCTCCGGAGTTTGAGCACCCTATCGACCTCAAGACCCACTATATCAAGCGGTGCATTGGGGTACCTGGGGATATCCTGGAAGTACGTGACACGCAAGTTTATATCAATGGTGAACCTGGTCAGAATCCAGAGGAAATGCAGTTTCGATACTATGTGATCACAGATCAGACAATCAATGATCGCATCTTCGAAAATTATGAGGTTTGGGAATACAACGCTATCAACGGTGGCTATATCCTGCACACCACTCCTGAAGCGGCTGCTGAGCTGGAAAAACTCGATTTCGTTAGCGAAGTAAGGTTGGCAAAAATGCCTGAAACTCAGGTCAACCCAAGGATATTCCCAGACTCCAGGTACTACGCCTGGAATAGTGACTTCTATGGACCTATTGAGATTCCAGGTGAGGGCAAGACGATCCAACTGGATGAAGAAACCGTAGCTATGTATGGCTCCACCATTACAGACTATGAGAACCTTGATGATGCCAAGGTTTCAGAAGGAAAATTACTCATTGACGGTGCAGAGGTCACAGAGTATACCTTCAAGCAGAACTACTACTTCATGATGGGTGATAATCGCCACAATTCAGAGGACTCCAGGTTTTGGGGGTTTGTTCCTGAAGATCATGTTGTAGGAGAAGCTGCATTTATATGGCTCTCATTAGATGCGAATAAGGGGTTGTTCAGCAAACTTCGCTGGAGAAGGTTCTTCAATATCATCGACTAGTTCTTCACCAATTTATTGACTGAAGACCTTTTGAGGCAAGGTAAGCGTTGGTTTTGCTGAAGTGTTTATTGCCGAAAAATCCTCTATGCGCCGCGAACGGTGATGGGTGAGCTGACTCAAGCACAAAGTGTTTTTGTCTATCTATGATCACCCCTTTCTTTTGAGCATAGGATCCCCACAGCATAAAGACTACATTGTCTTTTTCATCTGATACTGCCTTGATCACTGCGTCAGTGAAAGACTCCCAGCCTTTGTTTTGATGAGAACCAGGAGTGCTAGCCCTCACCGTGAGGGTCGCATTGAGTAATAATACTCCCTGATCAGCCCATCGCACCAAACTTCCGTTGGGAGGTATGGGGAGATTGAGATCACCTTTGATTTCCTTAAATATGTTTACAAGGCTAGGTGGCATAGGAATGCCTTCATTGACAGAGAAACACAACCCATGAGCTTGTCTCGCTCCATGGTAAGGGTCCTGTCCAATAATCACCACCTTGACTTGATCAAAAGGACAATGATTGAAAGCATTGAAAATCTGCTTCCCAGGAGGATATACTTTGTGTGACTCATACTCTGACTTAACGAATTCTACCAGCTGTTTGAAATACTCCTTTTCAAACTCATCTTTCAATCGCTCTCCCCAGCTCGGCTCAATTTTCACATTCATTATTCGATAAGTCAGGTTTTTTTCGTTTATTTCCTTCTAAAATATAAGGATTTGACAATCTTTACTTCGATAACATCGTAATAAAACAAGTGACCACAGAAATCACACAAGGAATAAAAGTCAGTGTAGAAACTGAGTATCAGCCAGAGTATTCTAGCCCGGGTCAGAAGCATTTTGTGTTCACTTATCGCATTACCATAGAAAATAACAGTCAATATACCTTTCAGCTTCTAAAGCGGCACTGGTATATACATGACGCTACATTTGAGATAAGAGAGGTAGAAGGTGACGGTGTGGTAGGTCAACAGCCTGTGCTGGAGCCCGGTCAGTCTCACCGATATGTATCAGGGTGTAATCTCCGATCCGGAACAGGTAAGATGTATGGCACCTACACCATGGAGCGCTCTCTCGATGGCAAGACCATCGATGTGGCAATTCCAGCCTTCAGCATGGTCGTCCCCTTCAGGCTAAACTGATCAGTTGCTGATCCGTCAAAAGCTTTTTCAAGCCCAGGAGTATTTTCACTATCTGATGTCTCAGGTAGACGAGCATTCACTTCATGCGCCATTCATTTATGATCTCTACACTCAGGCGATCAAAGCTCCACATGGAGATGACCTCCATCTGCGTCAACTGAGGAAGGAGCTAGAGCTTAATCATACGGAAATAGCGCTAGTCGATCTGGGTGCAGGGTCGGTAGTGGCCGGCTCTGACAAGCGCAAAATATCAACAATCGCCAGCCTCTCTACCTCATCAATCAAGACCGCCCGACTTATTGCGCGCATAGCGGCCTTTGCGCAACCGGAGACCATCATCGAGTTGGGCACATCACTCGGACTACTTTCACTTCAACTTCACCATACCTGCCCGCTCAGCCTGATACATACGATAGAGGGTGACCCTACTCTTTCCGCGTTTTCAAAGTCCCATTTTGATAAATACGGAAATGGTATGATAGACTTACGCACAGGTAACATCGATGATCTCCTACCTCAGTTGGTCGAAGAAATTGAACAAGTGGACGTGGTGGTAATGGACGCCAATCATACCCTGGAAGCCACCTTAACTTATTTCTATCTACTTCTCAAGAGGTGCCACAAAGACTCAGTGATTATCCTTGATGATATTCATTGGTCAAAAGAAATGAAATCTGCATGGGATGAAATCAGGAATCATCCCGAGGTAACTTGCTCAGTAGACCTATTCCAGATAGGGATAATCTACTTCAAGGAAGAAATTGAAAAGCAGCATTGGACGCTTACTTATTAGTGCAGTTGATGAAGAGTTCGCTCCCCTGCCGGGGCGGAATGGAGTTATAGCATTCTTCAAATACGTTGAGAATAAATCGCTTTTCGAAAAGGGGCAAATAATCCTCTTCAGAACCTCCGTAAGGTGGGCGATCGTTGTTCAAGACAATGTTGAATAGTACGCCCACCAGCTTTCCTCCACCAGCCAATAAGCTCTGCATTTTATTGATGTACTGAGGCCTGAGTACAGGCTCCAGCGCACAGAAAAATGTCTGCTCCAATATGAGGTCGTATTCCCCAACATGGTCGAAAAAGTCACCGTGAATTAGCTGACTTTTCTTAAGCCCGGGACATCTCGCGAGCAATCTCTCTAAAGGAACCCTGGATAAATCAATGACGGTCACGTTGGTGAAGCCCTCACTGTAGAGGTACTCTGCTTCATAGCCATTCCCCGCTCCTGGTATCAATATCCGCAAAGATTTGTTCCCCAGTTGGTCGATATACTCTTTTATAGGAGTTGATGGGTATCCTATATCCCAGCCCATCTTACCAGAATAGTACTTCTCGGTCCAATATGCCTCATCCAATTTCATATCCTCACCAAATATATGCGAAGAAAGAACGTTGCTATGGTTTTAAAATACATTCATCTATTTTTGCACCGATTTTTAAAAGGGATAAAGGATTATGGAGGAGCAGCAAAAACCAGATCAACCAAGTCAGGAGAAAGAAAAAAAGAGCAAATCACCAATTGTACCCATTCTTATCGGGGTATTGTTGATCGTCATCGGCCTGGTAGTAAACAACCACCTGGAGAACAAAAAACTCGAAGAGGAGAAGGCTGCTCAAGAAGAGCTGCTGGATCGTACTTATGCACAACTCGACTCAATTACTAATGAGTTGAATGACAAGATCATCACCATCTCTCAACTCGGCGGAGAGATTGATACGCTACTCAAAATCAG
The DNA here is from genome assembly GCA_964351595.1 of uncultured Roseivirgaceae bacterium. Classification (GTDB taxonomy): domain Bacteria; phylum Bacteroidota; class Bacteroidia; order Cytophagales; family Cyclobacteriaceae; genus UBA6059. Next base: position 136,054 of record CAYGOT010000003.1, read on the forward strand.
AGAGAAGCTGGAAACAGAGCGTCAGGAGTTTCGTACCCGAGCTTTCAGACAGATCAATGATCTGCAGGAGCGCGTGGATGGCTACAAAGAACTCCTGGTACTACAGGATGTCGAAATAAAAAGACTCAAGG
>CAYGOT010000004.1:0-15931 GCA_964351595.1 uncultured Roseivirgaceae bacterium
AGAATAAAGTAAACCTAACCTAAAACCCAACAATCATCAGTAACCCTATTCTCTTCCTATTACTAACGATTTGTAAATTGGAATGTTCAGTAAGTCGCTCGTTGTTATCCTAAACGTCTTTTGTATTACATGGTCAGATTCACGACCTTTTAGCAGTTGATCGTTATCAACTTCATCGTTTTTGCGTGTTATCCTACAACTTCTCAATCTAAACCTTCCTCAATGGATCATATCGTTATCATTGGAAACGGCATCTCTGGAATTACCGCCGCAAGACATATCCGAAAGCGTAGTGATCATAAGATTACGGTAATCTCTGGAGAGACTGACCATTTTTTTTCTCGTACTGCACTCATGTATATCTACATGGGTCACATGGAGTACAAGCATACCAAGCCCTACGAAGATTGGTTTTGGACCAAAAATAGGATTGAGCTCAAAAAGGCTTGGGTTTCAGCTATAGACTTTGAGAATAAACAACTCTCTTTCCAGGGAGGAGAAGCTCCATTAGGCTATGACAAGCTTGTACTAGCCCTCGGCTCTAAGCCAAACATGTTTGGTTGGCCAGGGCAGGACTTGAAAGGTGTGCAGGGTATGTACAGCTTTCAAAATCTCGAGTATATCGAGGAGTACACCAAAGACATTTCAAGAGGCGTCATTGTAGGAGGTGGTCTTATCGGAATCGAGCTGGCAGAGATGCTCCACTCAAGAAACATCCCTACCACATTTCTGGTAAGGGAAAAAAGCTTCTGGAATGGTGTGCTGCCCCCTGAAGAATCCGCAATGATCAATCGCGAGATTAACAATAACCATGTCGACCTGAGGCTGGAAACTGAGCTAAAAGAGATCATCGGGGATGAAAATGGTCGTGTAAAATCAGTGATCACCGGAGACGGAGAGACTATCGAATGCCAGTTCGTCGGATTGACCGCTGGGGTCACCCCTAATATCGGATTGGTGAAAAAAACCGTACTGGAAATCAATCGCGGCATTATGGTAGATGAGGCATTAGCTACCAATATACCAGATGTCTATGCCATCGGAGACTGTGCGGAGTTTCGCACACCCAACGGACAGAGAAGGCCCATCGAGCAGGTATGGTATACCGGAAGAATGATGGGTGAAACAGTCGCCAGGACACTTACAGGCGAAAGGACACCCTATCGTCCCGGCATCTGGTTCAACAGTGCCAAGTTCTTTGATATCGAATACCAGACTTACGGCTGGGTCTGGGCAAAGGATAAGGAAAATGAACAGAGTTTCTACTGGGAAGACCCGGAGAAGGGAAACAAGTCTTTGAGGATCGTCTTTGATAAAACTTCGAAGCAAGTACTCGGCTGCAACGCTTTCGGTCTGCGGATGCGACATGAGGTCTGGGACAAATGGCTGGGCGATGGAGCGCAATTAAAAGAAGTGATGCAAAACCTCGACAAGGCACACTTCGATCCGGAGTTTTTCAAACGATACGAATCAGCTATACAGGAGAAATACAATGAGGAGTTCCCTGAAGATCAGGTCGCTCCGCGAAAGAAATCACTACTTGAAAAAATATTCTAAATGAAAATCATACAACAGGCCGGTCTTTTAATATTCATTGCTGGATTTTCACTTTTCCTGATCAGCTTTTTTATACCCAGCTATCAGCTTACCGAGTCGACCATAAAAGATCAAATCGGAGAGGAAAAACAGCAAGTATTCTTAGACTTCAGCTCTGATATCATTGGCGCGACTTATACGAGCAACGTTAATCTGGTATCTGATCTAGGGAGCACGTTTGATGCGATCAACGAGGCTCAGATTTCTAAATACGGTTTTTCTGACCAAGACATTGAGGCAATTCATCGCATCAACAGATCAGCGGGGACTTTCACATTGGCCTCCTTGGATAAAGTGTTTGAAGGAGATAATCCAATTGTTCAATTCAAGAAAAAAGCATTCGCCGACTATGGCAGCTGGATGGACGGCCGGGAGTACAACTCGGAAGATGAATTGAAAAACAACATTACCAATGTCGCCGACAACATTCGCAAGTACGGCATCATTAATCAATTCGGCTTTGATCAATATAAGATCAAGGACCTCAGGTACTCGCTGGTCAAGGCTGCAAGCAAAGGCACCATCAATGAGCGACCAGGTATGTGGCTACTCCTTACCTACGGCCTGACGATTCTCGGAGCAATGATGTATTTGCTTCCTAAGCAAAAGCTGGACGGTAATCCGGGCATCAAAAACAACGGCATCTTCCATAGTTCGCTAAAGAACAGAGGCTGGCTGGGTATTCTGCTAGGCACCTTCCTCATCGGCTTCTATATCCTACTTTATTTCTATCCGGAGTACATGACCGCATGGATCACGACGGTCGACCCCATCAGCCAACTGCTTAAAGGGTCTGATGCCGGTAGGTTCTTCCTCTATGGCTTCATCTACACGCTTTGCATCATCGTGATGGGTGTGCGCATGATCATCAAATACCGTCATAGCAGGTACCAGATTGCGCGCACGATCAGCGTCATGTTCTTTCAGACCGCTTTCGCCTTTCTCCTACCGGAAATCTTGCTTCGCCTCAATCAGCCCTATTTTGACTTCAAGAACATATGGCCATTGGATTATGATTTCTTCTTTGACAATGAGTTAAACACCCTCATCGCCAATGGCGGCCTGGGTATCTTCATGTTAGGCTGGGGTATCGGGTTGATCATCATTGGGGTACCTGTGTTCGTCTACTTTTTCGGCAAACGCTGGTATTGTAGCTGGGTATGCGGCTGTGGTGGATTAGCCGAGACATTGGGTGATCCCTATCGACAGCTTTCTGATAAGAGCCTGAAGGCATGGAAGTTTGAGCGCTTCTCAATTCATGGAGTACTTGTATTTGCGGTAGTGATGACCATAGGTGTACTCTACACGTACTGGACAGGCTCCAGCCAATTATTTGGCATAGTCGATACGTACCAAATGCGATCCGTCTATGGTGCATGGATCGGTGCTGGGTTTGCTGGTGTCATTGGCACAGGTTTTTACCCACTGATGGGCAATCGTGTCTGGTGTAGGTTTGGGTGCCCGCTGGCAGCCTACCTCGGCCTGATTCAGCGCTTCAAATCGCGATTTAGAATTACAACCAATGGTGGTCAGTGCATCTCTTGCGGCAACTGTTCTACCCATTGCGAGATGGGCATAGATGTACGCTGGTATGCACAGAGAGGGCAAAATATCATTCGAAGCTCATGTGTCGGCTGTGGCGTTTGCTCATCAGTTTGTCCCAGGGGAGTCCTCAATCTTGAGAACCGAGATGAGGAGGGTAGATTCAATCAGCCCATCCTTATAGGCAATGACAGCTTTAAAGTGGAGGCTTAGTCTAGGTCAAGTCAGGTCGGGAGATTATTTTCGTCCTGTATGAAGAATACAGGACTTACTATCTATTTTATCACTTTTTGCCATTTCGTAATGGGCCAGTCCTACTCTATGTGGGTGACAGGTGATAGTGCTAACGTCAATACGAACCATCAGCAGGCCATAGTACTTGCCGGTGGAGGTGGAGATCACGACGGAGGTATGCGCTGGATGCTCCGCAAAGCCGATGGTGGAGATGTTGTGGTGATCAGAGCTTCAGGCTCAGACGGATACAATCCTTATTTCTTTGACGAGTTGAATGTGCATGTAAACTCTGTGACCACCATCCGGTTTGACTCTGGAGAAGCTGCTTTCGATAGCTTGGTCATCAATCAGATCAGGGAAGCAGAAGTGCTTTTCATCGCTGGAGGTGATCAGACTGTCTATCGCGAATATTGGTTCGATACTCCTGTACAAGAGGCTATCAATTACCTGATCCATGACAAGAAAGCAACCGTAGGTGGTACCAGTGCTGGTATGGCGATCCTTGGACATTACCATTATACCCCTACTGACCTTGGCGTAACGAGCGAAGAAGCACTCAGCGATCCCTTTCATCCGTATATGGACAAGATCAATACGGATGATTTTATCTCAGCACCTTTCCTTGATAACGTCATCACTGATACGCATTTTGATCAGCGTGAGCGCTCTGGTCGCACAGTGGCTTTCCTTGCTAGGCTTGTAGGGTTAAATTTTATTCCAAGTGGGATTGCCGCCAATGAATATACCGCTGTTGGAATTGATAGAGATGGTCTTGCCTGGGTGTTTGGGGATTATCCCAATTACGATGATTTTGTCTATTTCTTTCAAACGAATTGTGAAGCTGAAAATATCCAGCCAGAAACACTTAAAGGTGGTCAACCACTCTTATGGAATCTTAATGGACAAGCTCTGAAAGTGTACAAGGTAGCTGGTAGTAATGACGGTGCTCGATATTTTGATCTTAAATCCTGGCAAGATGGTAGAGGTGGCGAATGGGAAGATTGGTCTGTAGTTGATGGTGCTGTGGTAAAAGTCTTAACCAATGAGGCACCTTGTTTAGTGGCAGGCATTGCAGATGAAGTCGATCTTGTGGTACCCAACCCAGTTGCAGATAAGATTCAAATCAAAGCTAATAAGGGCATCTATCACATCAGGTTACTCCAATTGGATGGTAGCTTGATTTTTGAAAAGCCCTCTTTAGGATCTAAGTCTTTTTCAGTAGATGCTGAAAAAGTAAAGTCCGGATTGCATATCCTTCAGCTCACCTTCGAGGATGGCTCTGTACTAAGTCAGAAGCTCATCAAAGAGTAGCCCGGATTTCTGCATATCGTAAGAATCAACCTAGTTCTGTCAATAGACTGACACATCATCCCGTTGAATAGGCTATTTTTGTACCTTAGATAAATCCGAGTCCAACATAGTATGTCCAAAAGAATTAAAGTCATCATCCCTGCATTTAACGAACAGAACGCTGTTGGTCAGGTGATCGATGAGATACCTATGGACATAGTAGATGAGATCATCGTAGTTGATAACGGCTCCACTGACAATACTCAGGAAATAGCCAGGTCAAAAGGTGCCACGGCACTCTATCAACCTAAGCGCGGCTATGGATGGGCCTGTCTCAAGGGCATAGAGTATATCTCCGACCAACTTGAAAAACCTGATATCGTCGTTTTTATTGATGGGGATCGCTCTGATTATCCGGAGGAAATGAGGAAACTGGTACAGCCCATCATTGAAAATAATGTTGACTTTGTCATTGGATCAAGAGCTCTGGGCCAAAGAGAAGAAGGGTCGATGACTCCTCAGCAAATATTCGGCAACTGGCTGGCCACCTCATTAATCCAGGTGTTGCATAGTACTTCCTACACGGACCTTGGCCCTTTTAGAGCGATCAGATACAAAAGTCTGGTACGCATGGGCATGAGTGATAAAACCTACGGGTGGACGGTAGAGATGCAGATCAAGGCAGCCAAGCAAAAGCTTAGAATTGAAGAAGTAGCGGTAAACTATCGTAAGAGAATAGGAGTTTCCAAAGTGTCTGGCACTGTGAAAGGCACCATTATGGCCGGATACAAGATCATCTGGACGATTTTTAAATACTTATGATAGAATGGCTCATTATCGGAGGCTATGTGCTCTCCATGACTGTGATTTTGATCCTGAGTCTTGGTCAATTGCATCTTACCTGGCACTACCGCAATGGTAAGCACTTGCTCAAGTCAACACCTGACCTGGTTAATCACCCGAAGGTCACGATTCAGCTTCCAGTATTCAATGAGCTTTATGTAATAGAGCGATTGATTGACAAAGTCACTCAGCTTGATTACCCTAAGTCCCAACTTGAAATTCAGGTATTGGATGACTCGACGGATGAAACCACTCAGCTTATTGCTGATAAGGTGAAGGGTTATCAATCGCAGGGATTTGAAATAGTCCATATTCGTCGGCCTGATCGCACGGGCTTCAAGGCAGGAGCGCTGCAATATGGCACAGAGCGCACTGAAAGTGAATTCCTGGCCATTTTTGATGCGGACTTCCTACCGGAAAAGGACTTTCTAAAAAAGACCGTACCGCATTTCATGAACAGCCAAATAGGTATGGTACAGACCCGATGGGGCCATCTCAACAAAGACTATAGCATACTGACACGGCTGCAGGCATTTGGCCTTGATGGCCATTTTACGGTAGAGCAGAGTGGGAGAAATAATGCCGGGAGTTTCATCAACTTCAATGGCACGGCGGGCGTTTGGCGCAAGCAATGTATAGAGGAGGCCGGTGGCTGGTCTGCAGATACATTAACCGAAGACCTGGACCTGAGCTATCGCGCACAACTCAAAGGCTGGAAATTTGAATACTTGGAGGACATAGTGTCTCCGGCTGAGCTTCCGGTCATTATGCCAGCCATCAAGTCGCAGCAGTATCGATGGAATAAAGGAGCCGCTGAGACCGCCAAAAAGAATGTGGGTAGAATCTGGAATGCACCGATCGGAAAGCGTCAAAAGACACATGCGCTACTTCATCTACTGAATAATACTGGCTTTATTTTCATACTGATAGCCTCCTTGCTAAGTGTCCCAATGCTTCTCATCAAAGATGCTAATCCCGAGTTCAACCTTGTGTTTCATCTGGGAAGTGTATTTATCATTGGCTTTTTAGCCATTGCTTATTTCTACTGGCATGCCACCATGAAAATTGAGCCCACACAGACTTTCCGACACTGGGTGGTACGCTTCCCAATGTTTCTCACCTTCTCCATGGGGCTGGCCTTTCACAATGCCGTCGCTGTTTCGGAAGGCTACCTGGGCATCAAAACCCCATTCATTCGTACTCCCAAATTCAACATTAGCGGTAGCAACGGTTCTTGGTCCAGCAACAAATACATCAAGGCTAACCTTAGCTTTCAGACCCTCATTGAGGGCTTGATAAGCCTGTACTTCATGTACGGATTCTATCAGGGACTGATCCTCGGCGACTATGGCTTGATATTCTTTCACCTGATGCTGGCTGTTGGCTTTGGTGGCATCTTCTTCTTCAGCATCCAATCAGCCACTCATCGTGCGCCCACTACCTCCTAAATCGGCGTGGTTCTTCCTGGCCGTGCTATTTACAGCTATAGCCTATATTCATTATGGCATTGCAAGAGAGGAGTCAGCCTTATTGATCAGTACGTTCGCGATTGGTTTCGCGGCATATTTTGCGTTATCACGAATGGCATTGCCATGGCTACTGATTCTTGGAGCCGGCATAGTAGCAAGACTTGTTCTATTTGGCGGTTTTCCCTCCCTGTCAGATGACTTCTATCGGTTTATCTGGGATGGGCGATTACTGCTGGCGGGTATCAGCCCGTTTGCGGAGCTGCCCGCATGGTATATGCAAGAAGGAAACAGCACCCTGCAGGTTGACGCTTCGTTGTTCGAGCTGCTCAACTCACCCAATTATTACACAGTCTACCCTCCCATCAGCCAGTTCACTTTTTGGCTTTCGGCAGCTTTAAGCTCCTCTATAGCCGGATCAGTGTTCGTCATCCGATTGATCATCTTTAGCGCTGAGGTGGTCAACTTTTTCCTGATCAGGAGTCTACTCATTTCTTACCAGAAACCGGCTTCACTCGCTGCTCTCTATTTCCTAAATCCGTTAGTCATACTGGAACTGACTGGCAATCTTCATTTTGAGGGCATCATGCTTTCTTTTGTCCTGCTTGCAGTCCTATTTCATCAGGGTAAAAAAGATATTCCAACAGGGCTCACGCTAGCCGGAGGGGTAGCCACTAAGTTGGTACCATTGGCACTGGCCCCACTTTTTGTCACCAGCGATCCCCCTAAGCGCTGGCTCATCATTGGCTTGAGCTGTATAGCAGGTTTGATCCTGCTCTTCACACCCATAGTTGACAGCAGCCTGATTGATGGTCTGCAAAACAGCCTCTCCCTATTCATTCAAAAGTTTGAATTCAATGCAAGCATCTATTACCTGGCAAGGGAAGTAGGCTTTTGGGTCAAAGGATACAACATCATAGAGACGTTGGGTCCGGCATTGACTAAAATAACGGTAGCATTGATTTTGGCATATGCCTTCCTTAGCAGGAAAAATGAAAATCTCGCTGAAAGAATGATGTGGGTATGGATGATCTATTTGGCGCTAGCCCTGATCGTGCACCCCTGGTACTGTATCCCAATGGTGGGCTTGTGCCTTTTCACCAAATATAGGTTTCCTATTTACTGGTCGGGTCTTATCTTCTTATCGTATCTAGGCTATGATGCGACTGGATATACTCCGCCATATTTTTGGATAATCGCAGAATATGTCGGATTGTATTTCCTGATGGCTTGGGAAATCAAGGAGGTACAAACTAACGTTAAGGCTGTATGAGTAAGCTGCTATTTGTTTGCTTTGTCTTATTGCAACCCATGACCTCTACGGCCCAGGGTGCTTTTGACCTGATGCTGAAAGGAATGTACAAGGAGACAGTGCCGTTGATCTCAACCGACAGTGCACTGGAAGTACTTATCGATGCTCAAGCAGTTTTTCTCGATACCAGATCTTCTGAAGAATACGATGTTAGCCATATTGAAGGAGCCCGGTTCGTTGATTACGAAACATTTGAAATTAGTCAAATGGAGAACCTACCTAAGGACTCAGCCATCGTAGTATATTGCTCCGTGGGCTATCGCAGCGAGCGCATAGGAGAGCAACTGCTCTCTGCTGGTTTTAGCAATGTCCGTAATCTATACGGTGGTATTTTTGAATGGAAAAACGAGCATCGACAAGTGGTCAATAAAGCATCACAACCCACTGATAGTGTTCACGCATTCAACAGGCTCTGGGGCATCTGGCTACATGAAGGAATCAAGGTATATGACAAATAGCACCCTTATCATCTTCGTAAAGAATCCCATTCCCGGTAGGGTAAAAACCAGGCTGGCCAAAGACATAGGAGATGAAAAAGCGGTCTGGGTCTATCGCAAACTGCTGCAACGCACTGCGGATGTGATACGACCTCTCAACATCAACAAGGCCGTGTGGTACGGCGATCATGTCAATGATGATGACCTGTGGAACGGATTGAAAAAATATCAGCAGCCTGAGGGTGACCTGGGGCATAGAATGAAGTCAGCGTGTGAGAGGTCATTCGAGCACAGCGCCAAAGTCTGTATCATCGGGAGTGACTGCCCTCAGCTGAGTACTGAAATCATAGAAGAGGCTTTTGTTGCTCTTGACCATCATGATTTTGTGATTGGTCCTGCCGAGGATGGAGGGTATTATTTGCTGGGAATGAGTTCGTTCATCCCCTCAGTATTCGAATCTGTCGAGTGGAGCACCTCAAAAGTCTTCGAACAAACTGTCGCGCGCATTGCGGCAGCTGGCGCCTCCTATCATACACTGGAAAAACTCCGTGATGTTGATGATATGCGTGATGTTGATGCACTCGGTCTTATCATTCCATAGATGGTACAAGTTTATTCTTCATCTATCATCTAATTCACCAAACACATTCTACTTTATCCGTTGGACAAGTTTTGATATCAAAAACTTAATCCGGCAGTTTATTTCATTGCTAATGAGAACACTACTTACCATTGTAGCTATCCTTTATAGCTCGGCTTTCTTACACGGACAAAGGCCTGGAGGCGGCAATAGACCAAATGGGCAACCCCCTAGTCTTGAAATCGGAGGAAAAGTCATGGACAGTGACTCAGGTCAGCCTTTAGCTTATGCGACGGTAAGCCTGTATTCGCTGCGAGACTCAGCGCTGGTGACTGGTGGGATTACCGACGATAATGGAGTGTTCTCGATCAAAACCAGACCTGGCCGCTACCATGTCAACTTTCAGTCCATCTCTTATGAGTTGATGACCGTCTCTCCTGTAGAATTGACGCCCAATAACTCTCCTTTGGACCTTGGTGCAGTTAAGCTTTCTCTGGATGTGAAGACGCTGGACGAAGTAGTGGTACAAGGCGAAAAGAGCCAGATGGAGCTCAATCTTGATAAGCGTGTATTCAATATTGGTAAGGACCTCAGCAATATGGGCGGTACAGCTGCCGACATTCTCGACAATATTCCTTCCGTAGAAGTTGATATCGAAGGCAATGTCTCCCTTCGCGGAAGTGAAAGTGTGCAGATACTAGTGGACGGCAAACCTTCAGGCCTGGTGGGGATCAATGGATCTAGCGCTTTAAGGCAACTCCAAGGCAGTATTATTGAAAGAATTGAAGTAGTCACCAACCCTTCTTCGCGATATGATGCAGAAGGCTCAGGCGGTATTATCAATATTGTGCTAAAAAAAGACAAGGAAAAAGGCGTCAATGGTGCATTCGAACTCACTACGGGATACCCCCATTTTCATGGGGCTTCAGCCAATATCAATTTCCGCAGGAAGTGGGTCAACTTCTTCGTCAACTACGGCGTGAACTATCGCGAAACTCCGGGTGTAGGATTGGCCGAACAAAAATTCTCCCTGACGGACACTAGCTACTATACAAATAGTTCCACCGACCGTATCAGAGGAGGTATTTCAAACAATGTTAGAACCGGAATGGATCTTTTCATCAATGAAAAGAATTCTATCACCATGTCCTTCCTCTATCGTCGATCTGACGAGGACAATGAAGGCACTATCATTTATCGCGACTTGGATGAAGAGTTTAATCTGATCAATAATACGGTCAGAACGGATCTGGAGACAGAAATCGATGAAAACCTTGAATACAATCTAAACTATAAGAAGACCTTCAATAACGACGATCACGTCTTAACTGCTGACTTTCAATATCGCGAAAGCCAGGAAGATGCCAGTTCAGATTTTATTGAAAGGTATAGTAACGAAGCGCCGGAGTTGCAGCAGCGCTCTGCCAATGAGCAATCGAATCGAAATATTCTGAGTCAGGTGGACTATATCTATCCATTTGGAAATAAAGGTAAAGTGGAAGCTGGGTACAGGGGCACTCTTAGGACGATCAACAACAAATACCTGGTTGAAGAATTCATCGATAATGAGTGGACGACACTCGATGGCTTCAGCAATACTTTCGTCTACGATGAGAATATCTATGCCTTTTATGCCATGGTTAGTAGCAAAATCAGCAAGTACTCCTATCAGGTCGGTTTAAGGACGGAAACAACAGATATCACTACAGATCTCAAAGAGACGAATGAGGTGAACAATAAAAATTACACGAATTTCTTTCCGAGTGCTTTCTTGACTTATGAATTAAACAACCAAAGCTCCTTGCAGCTCAGCTACAGTCGCAGGTTAAGAAGACCCAGGTTTTGGGATCTCAATCCATTCTTCACCTTTAGTGATGCTCGGAATATTCGAACTGGAAACCCTGACCTTGATCCGGAGTATACCGGTTCATACGAATTTGGCTACCTGAAAAGCTTTGATAAAGCGAATATTTATGCCGGCGCTTACTACCGTCACACTACCGGTGTGATTCAGCGTATTTCTGAAGTCGATGAAGACGGAATTACTTATACGCGACCTGTCAATCTGTCCACAAGTGACAGCTACGGCCTGGAAGTAAATGGCTCGGTAGATCTGATCGATTGGTGGAATGTCAATGGTAGTTTGAACTTCTACCGATCGGCCACCGTGGGCAGCTACAATGATCAAAACTACGACTATTCAAATCACTCCTGGCGCACCCGCTTGATCAACCGCTTCACCATTTTAAAAGAATGGAACTACCAAGTCTCACTCAACTACAGAGCCCCTAGTGAAACTGCCCAAGGTCGCATGCTCTCCTATTACAGTGTAGACATGGGGCTTACCAGAGATATTCTTGGTAAGAATGCCACTATTGGCGTCAATGTGCGAGACCTTTTCAATACCCGCAAGAGACGCAGTGAATCCTCAGGTGACAACTTCGTCAGCTATTCGGAGTTTCAATGGCGTACACGCCAGCTGATCGTCAACTTCACCTATCGGTTGAATCAAAAGAAATCAAGGAAATCACGACGTGGTGGCGGTGATGATGACTTTGAGGAAGGCGAGTTTTAGGTATTTAGGCATTAGTCTTTATATTTAATTTCAATTCTAAAACCGCCAGCTATGAAAGGAACAATCCACTATTGTTTGGAGGAGCTTATGCTCAAAAAATACGGCCAGGAGGCCTGGGACAAGTGTGTCCAGTTAATGGGATATGAAGAAGGTCATTCGTTTGATCTTGCGATTAGAGATGATATTGATGAAAAAGAAAGTATCAACCTTTTCGTGAAGTCTGCCGAGGCAGCCAATGTTTCCTTAGGACAAATATTTGATGACTTTGGTGAGCATTGGTCGGTCGTCTATGCCCCTAACCTCTACGGAGCATTCTTCCAGGGATCCAATAGCACCAAAGATGCCCTACTCAATCTCGACTGGGTACATAGTGTTGTAACCAAAAAGATAGAAAATGCCCGACCACCGAGGTTTCACTATGATAGGCTAGACGAGAATGTTATTGAAATCGAATACAAGTCCGACCGACATTTGATCGACCTATTTATCTCATTGATCAAGGGGCTTCATAAGAAATACAATGATCACTCATTGATTGAAAAGCTATCCGAGTCTAAGGTCAGACTCACCTTCAATACCGATGCAACTAAAGTGGTTGACAAGTCCAGTGCTGAGGTATCGGCCGAAGCTTAACTGCCGCGCTACTTAAGTAGCTCCATATCACGAATCAATATCCTTCGCCTGTCGAAAGTGAGGATATTGTCTTCACGCAATTCATTGAGAATGGTGGTAACGGTCTGGCGAGATGTACCGGTTAGGCTTGCAATGTCTTTATGCGTAAAATGACTCTTGATCATGGTCTCAAAGCCTACTTTTTGACCTTTTTCCATTGCAAGGTCTTTGATAAATTCGATCACGCGGGTGCGGGCATCTTTGAACACCAGTGACTCAATCTTTCGCTCAACCTTACGCAAGCGCAGACCCATGAGTTTCAGTATTTTCAGATTGAGCGGTTTGTTGTCCGCCATCAACTCCTGCATGTCATCGATGGTCATAGGACAAACTATCGTCTTATTGTCCAGGGCTTGTGCAAAGTCAGCGCGCTTATCTTCACCTGCCAAGGCCATCTCACCAAAGATCTCACCTTTGCCCAGGATCGCTTTCACTATTTCTTTACCGTCATCTGTGTAACTACCTATCTTTACCCGACCATCCGATATCATATAGATATGTGATGAGGCGTCTTCCGGAAAGTAGATGTAACTATCTTTATCAAAATGATGGAAGGTATGCGATTCTGCCATGTGTGGGACCTTATGGGGGCAGAGCAGTTCGTAGAGATCTACTTTCTCAAAATACCAAATAGATGAAGGATCGCTCATGATGACGTGACGGTTGTTTGGGTTGATTATAACTAACTGACCAATGCTGATAACACATAAATATAGTTGACAATTCCAACACGTTAAAAATTATGGCATCTAGAGTACTGACAGACATTTACATTTACCCTATCAAATCCATGGGGGGCATCAGGCTGGAGTCATCCGTTTGTGAAGTTCGTGGACTCCAGTACGACCGCCGGTGGATGCTCATTGACCCTACCGGAAAATTCGTGAGTCAGCGAGAGCATGCCCACCTCAGTCTTATCAAACTCTCCCTTTCACAAGAGGGGTTCAGACTCAGCTATAATGACGAGCACAAGGAGATCCCAAAAGATTTATCTGATACAGATTACTCGGAGGTGCGAGTCTGGGACGATACCTGCAAGGCCATAATTTACGATAGTGAAGTCAATGAGTGGTTGAGTGATATCCTTGAATTAAACGTTCGCCTTGTCTATCAGGTAGATGAAGACAACAGGCAGGTGGATCCTGCATTTGCCAAATATGGTGAGGTGACTAGCTTATCAGATGGTTACCCCTATCTTATTCTCGGGCAGTCATCGCTTGATCTTCTCAATGAGAAGTTGGCAGAGCCGATACTGATCAACCGCTTCCGTCCCAACCTGGTCTTCTCCGGAGGTGAGCCCCATGAGGAAGATCAGTGGGCTGATTTCCGCATTGGCAATGCGAAATTCTATGGTGCCAAACCATGCAGCAGATGCCAGGTCCCAACGATCAATCAGGAGTCTGGAGTGATGGGAAAGGAACCGACAAAGACCCTGGCACGCTACCGCAATTTCGATCATAAGATCAAGTTCGGAATGAATGTGCTCTGCTCACAGGAGGGTACCATCGCAGTAGGCGATCAGATCCTATTTGAATGAGCCAAACCAGCCAACGACTCCAGGGTATTTTTACCAGAATGGCCTAATACTGTATTAACTTTACGGCAATGGAATATCTCTACGTCAAGGCACTTCACATCATTTTTGTGGTCACCTGGTTTGCAGGGTTATTCTACATCTTCAGACTGTACATCTACCATACCGAGGCGAGTACCAAAGCAGAGCCTGAGCAGTCTATTCTGATCAAGCAATTCACCTTGATGGAGTCAAGGCTCTGGTACATTATTACCTGGCCCTCCGCCATCCTGACTTATATATTTGGCTTGTGGCTGGTCACCCTACTGAACGCATGGACGCAACCCTGGATGCTTCTGAAGTTCGCTTTCGTCTTACTGCTTACGATCTATCATCTGTATAGTCAAAAGGTACTCAATCAATTAAAAAAAGGGATTTACAAAAACACTTCCTTTCAACTTAGGCTTTGGAATGAAGGAGCGACAGTCATCTTGATTGCGGTAGTTTTTATCGTCGTACTCAAGGACACATTAAGCTGGGTGTGGGGAATTATTGGCATCTTTCTCATCGTTGGTATACTGATGATTGCAATCAAATCATATAAGAAAATTAGAGCGCGAAATGAAAAGAACTGAACTACTTCTGGCCCTTATGATATTGGGAGTGGCATGCACCCAGTCCCTACCGGAAAACAAATTGCCCGTACTCGGACGTACACAGTTGGTCGAACGGATAGAGGATGGTAAAGTCTACTATGACACCTTACCGCACACAGTCAAAAATTTCGCGTTTGTTAATCAAGACTCTGTGATCGTGACCAACCAGACTTTTGACAATAAGGTCTATGTGGCAGATTTCTTCTTCACGACCTGTCCTACGATCTGCCCAAAAATGAAGAAGCAAATGCTACGCGTCTACAACGAGTTTGAAGATAATCCGGGAGTCGGGATTCTATCGCACACAATAGACCCAACCCACGATACTGTGGCCGTGCTCCGCGACTTTGCTGAGCGCCTGGGCGTCTCTAGCGATAAATGGCATTTTGTGACCGGTGATCAGGACGACATCTACGACATCAGCGAGAGCAGCTACATGGTCACTGCTGCCTCCGATCCCAACGAACCCGGTGGCTATATTCACAGCGGTGCATTTCTATTAGTTGACAAAGAAAGGCGGATCAGAGGCGTCTATGATGGCACAGTCCCGGAGCAGGTGGATTTGCTTATGAAGGACATTGACAAGCTCCTTAAAGAAACGCAAGGCTAAATGAGACTGATCACCGTTGCTGTTCTTGTGTTTACATCTGTTTTCATGATCCATTGTGATTCTGGTAAGCAAGGTGAGGATGAGGGCATCTATGAAGGCATGGACTTTCGGACCCGAATAAGGATGCGGCAGTACATGGTGCAAGGAAAGCAGCTATATCAGATCCACTGCGCCAACTGCCACGGAGATGACGGCAAAGGGCTCGGAAAACTGATTCCACCGTTGGCAAAAGCTGACTACTTCCTCAATGATCTGGATAGGGCGATGTGCATCAGCAGAAATGGTATCAAAGGATCTATGCTGGTCAATGAGGTAGAGTACAATCAGCAGATGCCAGATCACAAAGACCTCACCCCACTGGAAATCGCCGAGATCATCACTTATGCGTCCAATAGCTGGGGAAATGTCTCAGGACTTACCGAAGTGAAGCAGGTGGAGGCGGTACTGGCGAAGTGTAAGTAATGGGCATTTCCTTTAACTACTAATCATTAATGCCACCTCCTGGCATACAGATTCCTGACTTCCGCTGCGCTTCATCAGGAATGACGACCTCAGTAAGCTCCTCGGAAACACCATCATTCCAAACTGCTTATCCGTCATTCCGG
>CAYGOT010000004.1:16031-82517 GCA_964351595.1 uncultured Roseivirgaceae bacterium
CTCAGTAAGCTCCTCGGAAACACCATCATTCCAAACTGCTTATCCGTCATTCCGGCCAGCCTGTCCGGCTAGGCAGGTTTGGAGGTACGACAATACCGGAATCTGGATATTGCAATGACCATAACGGTCGACTTTTCTCGATTGCATAGCAAGCATATTCATCAAGTGGTCTGACCAGTTTATTAGAATCTTCTGCTATAGCTAGGGCAGACAATATCCTGCGTGGTATACTGGTCGGACCACTATTAAACTCCGCTAGTGCAACATCCGGGCGTACAGATTCCTGACTTCCGCTACGCTTCATCAGGAATGACGACTTCAGGAAGCCCCTCGGAAACTCCATCATTCCAAACTGCTTATCCGTCATTCCGGTTTGGAGGTACGACAATACCGGAATCTGTATTTATGGAAATCTAATGGATGATTGAGTACGAGGAGGCAGGACGAGCTTATAAAATTATCTCAAGCTCCTAACTTCTAATACATTGTGTTGGGATGACCCTTTGAGTCGACTGAAAATCTAATTATTTCAATGCCTCCTCTCCAGCAGAAAGTGCTTGTATCATCTGATCCCTGACTTTTTCAATGGCAGCCTTTTGCTTTTCTAGATAGCTCATCACCTCCTCGTGAGGTGTGCCATCCTGCATGATCTCAGGATTGTACTGACGCATCCAGGCCATCATACCTTCCTGTGCCGCGGCAATTTCTACTCCCCGGGCAGCAAGGTCATTTAATCTATTGGTATCGATTGAGTCTGCCTTTCTTAAAGAATCAGACAGAATTTCTATCTGTTTGCCTAGCTTTCTAAAATCTCCCATCTTCGGCATCACCTCATCATGAATCGCCATTACTTCATCACGCAAGGCATCTCGCTCGGCCTGGCCACCATCACTACAAGAAGAAAAAATCAGGAGCCCAATAAGGGCGAACAAAAAAGTCCTTGAAAGTTTCATGGTAGTATCAATTGGCTGGCCCTTCCAGCCGCGCATCTTTAAGGATATACATCAATTGGTTAAAATCTGTGTCGTTCAGTTCCAGGGTTCCGGTCACCTTGATGGCATTGGCCGTGTACTTAATCGGATCAGCCATGTAGACTTCTGCCACTGACTCTGGGCCACCTGACCCACAGAAGAAACAAGCCGCTACGGGCAGTGAGCTAATAATAATATGATCAGGCTTAAACATCCCCTCAAAAGGAATAATGTAACCTGGCAGGGTGATCTCCTTGCCTTCCATCGCACGGATATCCGTGCCAAATACAGGAACAAACAGTTCGCCATATTCATCTTCTGTTTTCTCATAAGACACAGCTGCTAGTTTCTCCCAGTTTTGAGAGGAGAGCGTGCCTTGTGCCAGGGTGATTCCTGATAAGAAGATGAGTACTGAAAGTATAGTAAGTCTTTTCATAATTCCTTTTTTATCCTTTGGCCAACACTTTGGAAATGTCAGTTCTGTAAGCAGTAATGGCCGGTATCAACGACGCAACCACACCTAATGCAAAACTAATAACTATGATCAATAGTTCTTCGGTGAGGAAAATCCAACCGGTAACACTCACCTGGCCTCCTTCGCTGGTCATCGAACCAATCAACTCCACCACACCATGACCCAAAACAAAGCCAGTCAAACCTCCCAGAAAGGTGATAATCATCCCTTCAAGAATAATGTGAAGGAGCAGCTTCAATCTACTCGCTCCCATAGAGCGCATGATCGCCAGATCATATTTTCTTTCTTTCAATGAGTTGTACAATGCGATGAATACACTCAATCCTGCAATGAAGATGATCAGGTACGCAAAGCCTTGCACTACATCTACCCCTATTCCCACTATATTGAGCAGTCGCGCCATCTCAAAAGCTGGAGAAGCGGCCTGAAGATTGCCTCGCGCATTGATCATTCGCGGCATCTGCACAGCCGCCATTGGCCCTCGGAACTGCAGGATCAGTGAGGTGATTTCTTTCCCATCCAGATCATGGTAGACTTTGATACCGAATGGATTCTCGATAAGCTCCTCTTCAGAGTGCTCGTGTGTATGTTCTTCTTCCTCACCTTCCTCTTCATAAGCATGCATGATCCAAACACTCTCGATATTGGTCATGATCAGGTTGTCCAGGGCTGAATAAGAAGGAGCAAGAATGCCAACCACTTTGTAGTTGTGATCCTCATGCACATGGCCTCCTTCACTCATCCCATGTTCACCACTAAACTCATCTCCTACACTCAATCCAAGTGTCCTGGCTGCCTGACTTCCAAGCGTCACTTCCAGATCTTCAGACCAAAGTTTACCTTCAGCTATCTCCCCGCCATAGAGTTCGACATATTTGGCATTGGTACCAACTATTCTGATGGTCTGGTAGCTGTCGCCCAATGCCAGTGGAATTGCCCCGGCAATCAGCCTGTTTCGGCTCAGCCAAATCGCATCTTCAAGTGGAATATTTCCGGTAGGAAAATCAATATGGAAAATATTACACAGGATAATCTGAAGTGGGCTGCCCTTCGCTCCGACTACCATGTCCACCCCTTGCGCATTGCGGGAGAACTTGTCTTGCATCTGAGTACTCACCAAAAGGAGCACCACAATGATTGCGATACCAAAGCCCAGCAAAAGTGTGTTAAGCAGCGTATTGAGCTTTTGCCCCTTGATGTAATTCCAGCTAAGTACGATCAGATTCATAGCGTCAGTTGGGTTTTGATGCGGTCTTTGATGCGCTGATCGTGGGTGGCGATGATTAGGCTCGCCTGATTGTCACTGGCCTGCTGCTCGAGTATGTCGAGTACGCCGAAGGCATTCTTGTCGTCGAGGCTGGCCGTAGGCTCATCCGCCATCACCACCTTGGGCTTATTGAGGACGGCACGTGCGATAGCTACGCGTTGCTGCTGGCCCTGGCTGAGCTCATAGACCTTGGCATTGGCCTTACCAGAAATGTCGAGTGCGGAAAGCACTTGATTGATCCTGCTCTGGTCTTGGGGCAGATGGGCAAGGTATTGCGCCAGCTTCAGGTTGTCTTTTACGGATAGGGTATTGATGAGATGTGGCTTCTGAAAAATGAGGCCGATGTTCTTGCCACGGAAACTGTCCAGTTTTGCACCTCCTAGTTGCGGTAGCGATGTACCAGCCACTAGTAGCTCTCCCTGCTGTGACTTTAGCAGACCAGCCAATAGGTGGAGTAGTGTGGTCTTACCACAGCCCGAGCCACCGAGGATCAGCGAATGATCACCCTGTGCCACTTCCCAATCGGGATACCGCACCGGCTGAGCACCCGTGTATTGATAACTGAGACCTTTGATTCTAACCATCGTATCTGAAAGTCTGTGAAAATACAGTGTGACTATCCGTTTACCAAACCAAACTTGACGGCTGGAAGAAAGAGGGCTTTATTGGGTATTCGATTAAGCTCAATCTAGAGTTGAGAGAGGATTTCTCTTAACTCCTTATCAGAAATATTCGCTCTTTCTGATTTATCAAAAATAGTAAGAAGGAAAACTGTGTTTCCAATAAACTGAATATAGGTAACTACCCGAGCACCTCCAGATTTGCCTCTTCCTTTTGATTTGATCGCTAGCCTTACTTTGTAGCAATCCTTACCCAGTGAGACCCCCTCTGTTGGTTCGTGCTCTAAAGTTTTCAACAGTATCGTCAAGTCCGACTTGAGGGAAGGGTATTTCTTATAAAGCCTTTTGAACTCCTTCTTGAATTCAGACGTGAGCCTTAATTCAAAGTTCATCAAGGAATTCCTGGGCAGACTGAAGTTTAATTTTACCTTCTTGATGAAGTTTCACCTCTTTCAAGCTCTGCTCAAGGCTCAATAAAGCTTCCTCTTTACTGAGCTCTGTTTCATCTTCGCTGTTTTGAATCTTAACGAAATCGAGACTTTTAACGAAGTTGACGAAAGCAGAAGCTTTACTGTCCTTTATGTCTAAAGTTATTTTCATCTTGATACCTGTTAGTCTCAAAGAATAAGATCGTGTAAAGATAACTTAATCATAGGTATCTCTTCAAGCGAGGATATCAAGACATTCTTATCGTCTTCCAACCTTCCTCCGCTCCAACCAATCTCCTAAAGCAATACCCGTTGCGAAAGGCCATGGCCTGACCTTTTCAATCGGGATGATCTTGTAGTCGGCTAGCTCGTCACCCATGGTTATATCGCCTTTGGCAGTCACATGATAAGCTAATATCAACTCATTCTTTTCGAAGAAGCTGTAGTTGCCCACGAAGCTTTGGATCTCTCCTTCCAGCCCAAGCTCCTCTTTGAGCTCCCGGAGCATTCCCTGCTCGGGTGTTTCGCCCTTTTCGAGATAGCCGGTAACAAGACCATACCATTCTTTGGGCCAGCCCACATTCTGGATGAGGATGATATTGCCATCGAATTCGATGATACCAGCTACTACAGGGATGGGGTTATTCCAGAAGATTTGATCACACTCCTCACTGGAGCAGACCTGCCGGAGGTAGTCGTCTTTCTCTTTCTCCATTAGTGGAGATCCACATTTTTGACAGTAAGCTGCTCTCATTTTCCCACAGCCTTTAATATCCTTCGGATTTGGCGCTCATGGCGGTCGAAGTGAAAATTGAAGAAATCCAATGTCTGATGCATATTGACCCGCCCTGCCACAGGATGTCTAAAGATGCCCTTTTGCTGCAAATCCTCAGGAAGTTCCTCCATCAGCTCATGAATAGACTTGCGCACTTTCACCCAATCCTTATCCAGGCTTTCTAGTGTAAGACCAGCAGATGGCTTTGGCAAACTAGCAGGAGCCTTAAACTTAATTCCAGTTGCAAAAGTGTACCTCAGCATGTGCAGTTTCAGCGCCGCTACCTTCGAGTAGGGCGGTATCAGCTCCGGTTTCTGGGTTTTCTTTCTGATATACTGACCGGTTCCCCACTCGGTGATGTATAGATGGTGAAGGCACTCGATCACGGACCAGGCACCTTCCTTTTCCGGTAGGTTGAGTACTTCTTCACTATAACCTGACATCTCGGCCAGCAGCCGTTCTTTCCTTGTTTCCAATTCCTGGAAGCGCTTCTCGTTTTTTGCAATCATGTGTCTGTGGTAATGATAAACTTATATTGGTGGTCGCTGAGATCAGCGAAAATGTGTGGGTAATACTTCTTCAACTCCGCGATGAACAGGTCACGGGGCAGGTCAGCAAACGTACCATACTCGTGCTTGTACTCCATAAACTGTCGTCCTGAGCTGTTGTACTCCTGAAATAGCGAGTCACGCCGACCGTCAAATTCCAGCGGCTCGACCTGGTAGTGCGCGCACAGTTCCTTGTTGAAGGCAGGGGTCGCTTTGACCCATTGCCCGTCGAGGTAGAGCTCCGCATAGCCATGGAAAACGAGCAGGTCTGTTTTGAGGTATTTGAGCACCTGCTCCACGCCGATGTGGTTCTTGACGATCCCAAAACCGAGGCGCGAAGGAATGCCGAGCACACGAGCGCATGCCGCCAGCAGATTGGCTTTCTCTACGCAGTAGCCGCTGGACTTCCTGAGCAGACTAGACGCCTTGAGCCCCTCTTTGGTGAGCACCAGATCGTATGGGTTGTATTTAAAGCCCTCACGAATAGCATAGTACAAGTCCACGGCCTGATCGATCGGCGCATTTGCGGTAGCGTGCTCCCGTGCATAGGCGATCACGGCTGGATGATCTGCATCGATGAAGACTGTCGGCCTTAGGTATTGCTGTAATGCTTCATCCATGTTGCACCTTTTTCATTTGTCCAATCAATTCGATCTGGTGATCAGCCGCCACCTGCAGATAGTAGGCATCCTTGTGCAGCTTGGCGAGCAGTATCGCACCTTCGAGCGCACTGATCATGATCACGGCTTGTCTTCTGGGGTCTACCCTACCGGGAATATCTCCGAGCGCGATTGCCTCTTCGATCTTTTGCTGGATAATAGCTTCCCAGCGCTTAGCCGCCTTCTTGACGGCTACCGCCAATAGTCCATCCTGGTCGTCTACCTCCACACTGCTGTTGAGGATGGGACAACCACCCTTGATCGGCGGCTTGTAGATAAAGCTGCGAAACACCTCCACAAAGGCCGTCAGCTGCTCCAGCGGCGGACGGTCGTCAGTGAGCACCTCCACAAACTGCTGCTGCATCTGATCAAAGGCGTGCCTGAAAGCCTCCACGGTCAACTCTTCCTTGTTAGCAAAGTGATTGTAGATGCCGCCTTTCTTCAAGCCGGTGCTCGCCATTACGTCCGCAATAGACGAACCGGAGTAGCCTTTGACATTAAAAATCTTAGCTGCCTCGGCGATGATATGCTGACGTGTAGTTGCTGCTTTGTCCATTTACAGACCGATCGGTCTGTAATGTAGTTCATCTAGAGATGAATTGAAAGTAGGCTGTTCAAGCGTCCACTTCGACCTCAATCAAGTTCAACAAGCAGACGCGTACGCTTAAGAGGAGAATCTGACCAAGTGAGCTCATCAGAGTATTCGAATTTGCGCACTTGAGGCTGAATTATACTCATTTCTAGGTATTGTTTAAGATGAGTTGATGATCTAATTTGTGACAACAAAACCAGAGCACAAACATCACTCCGGGATGATTGAGGTTAAAGTCATGCTCCGCTGTTCTCCTGAATAAATATTCTTCAATGAAAAACACCATGCTTTTTTTCCTCTGTCTAATGGAATATTCTGTATCTCCAGCTCAGGGTATTGCCTATGCCAAAGAGATCGTCGAAATCCTTGCATCAGATGATTTTTATGGTCGTGGATATGTTTCTTCTGGGGATAAAATCGCTGCAGATTACATAAACTCAGAATTTGAAAAAATAGGTCTACAGACCTTTCGCAAAAACCACTATCAAAAATTCTCGACATCCGTTAATACTTTCCCATCTTTTATGAGCCTCTCAATCAATGGTGCTCAAAAAACACCAGGGGTTGATTATCTGATTGATGCAGGATCGCCTGGCATAAAAGGAAATTTTCAGACTGCATACTTGACAGTTGATGATATGCTCAACCAGGATACGTTTGTGACAATAATGAGGGGTGCGCAGGATAAGTTCATCGTTGTACCACCATATGATAGACAGGGATACTCATCTGATAAGCAAAAACAGATTACTGAGTATATCAACTTTATCAAATATCATCCCGATAACCCAGCTTCTGGATCAATAATATTAACCGATGATAAACTCACATGGAGTGGATCGACAGTACAATATTCCAAGCCATCATTTACTGTTACTAACGGAAGCTCAATGGAAGAAATTAACAACATCTCAATTAATGTCGAGAATAAATTCATTCAGAATTACAACACTCAAAATGTACTTGGCTATGTGGAGGGAGAAAACACCGATTCTTTAGTAGTGTTTGTTGCTCACTACGATCACCTCGGCATGATGGGCACAGATGCTATATTCCCTGGAGCAAATGACAATGCGAGCGGAATTGCGATTCTTCTCAATCTTGCTAAGCACTACAAACTCAATCGACCTGCTTATACGACTGTATTCATTGCCTTTGGTGGCGAAGAATTGGGGTTGCTTGGGGCCAAACACTTTGTTGAGAATCCAACCTTTGATCTTTCAAGAATCAAGTTCCTTCTAAATTTTGATATCTCAGGAACTGGTGACGATGGTATCCAAGTAGTTAATGGGAGTGTATATAAAGATGAATTTGATCGTCTGGTTGGTCTCAATGAAAAGGAGGATTTATTAGCTCAAGTCAAAATAAGAGGCGAAGCATGCAATAGTGACCATTGTATGTTCCATATGCAGGACATTCCATGCTTTTTCATCTATACATTAGGCGGTATTCAGGCCTACCATGATGTGTATGACAAATCAGAGACTTTGCCCCTAACGGAGTTTCAAAATTACTTTAAGCTTATAACTATGTTCGTCGATGGAATTTGAACCTCCAATCTGACTTAACCAATGCTGTTGCGCGTTTCCGAACGCGTGACCCTTCTTACCTGAGCATTAGTGCTAGAAACAGGAGATTCCCGCCTGCCCTGGAATGACGAGGGTGCGGGGGCAGTTTTTATTAGCCATCTCGACAAGTCATCCCGAAGGGATCTTATCGATTAGTCAGAAGAGCGTGTAATATGCTTACGGCATGACCACTATGACTTCATAGTTACTTGTCGACCACTTTCACTTGACGGATGTTACAGATCCTTCACTTGGTCTGAGCGTCTCACTGAGACTACTAGCTGTCGTGCTTTTCCGAACGCGTGACCCTTCTTACCTCAGTATTAGTGCTAGAAACAGGAGATTCCCGCCTACGCGGGAATGACGAGGGTATGGGGCAGTTTTTATTAGCCATCTCGACAAGTCATCCCGAAGGGATCTTATCGATTAGTCAGAAGAGCGTATAAGATGCCTACGGCATGACCACTATGACTTCATAGCTACCTGTCGATCGCTTTCAATTGACGGATGTTTACGGACTCTTCCCCCTGCTGTCGCGCGTTTCCGAACACGTGAACCTTCTTACCAGAGTATTAGTGCCAAAATGAGGAGATTCCTCCACTGTGGTCAATACATCAAGCATGTCCTGACTTCATTGTTTGTAGGCGATAAAAATAGACCAGCATCTAAGTATTTTCTGACCACAACCGCATTTATAAGCTCAATTTGTCAGATACGTCATTGGCCAATTGCTTATAGTTTGAATTATAGAATGGAAAACTTACTTCAGAAGAAATAGTATATTGGATAATTCCAACTATCTGATAATCATGAAAGTCTACATTAGCCTATTGTGCATTCTGTTACTTTTTGCTTGCAATGACAATACTACAAATCGTGAAATTGATGAAGAGTATCTCGAACGATTCCGAGAATTTACAAGTGGTCCTCCAAAAGGCCCAAGGCTCTTTTATCTTCAGATAGTTGCATTGGTTGAACTCGACCCTTTCTCCTTGAATAGCTTCGGTACTGACACTTCAAATCAGCATATTATTGATGTGTCAGGGTTTCCAGACATGGCCGGGTCCATTCGTTTCTCAGGTGACTCGCTATTTTACATCAGTCAAGAAGGCCTTGATGTTAAAGCTCAGGATCAATCTATAGTAGATGATTATTGGTTAGAAGTCAGTCCTGGCGGTCAATCAGAAAAACTTATCCACGGTGATTTCAAATGGTTTGTCACTGACTTTGGCAACAGATACTTCTTAAGGATACAGGACACTTCAAGCGAAACGGTCGCATCATTCAAGGGTTTTGAACGATATGAACCAGTAAGCGAATTTATCCTACCGGCAAAAGTCAATGGCTATGATCAACCAAGGGAAGTGAGCGTACCGACGGTATTTGACTTTGAAGAAAAAACAACTTTTGTGGGGACAGTCGACTTTGACTATCAGGGTGAAAAATATAGTCTGCAAATGGAGAAAGGAGGCTTCATCATGTTTAGTGATGGTACTTCTGGAGATACCACATATGGAGCAGGTAGATATCTTAGGATAAGAAGGCCGAATGAGGATGGTACGACTATAATTGACTTCAACTATGCCTTTAATCCTCCTTGCAGCTTTTCAGACTACACGACTTGTCTATTCCCACCATCATCAAACAGATTGCCATTTAAAGTATTAGCAGGAGAGAAAGCCCAGATGCTATAAGCCTCAGCTGATGCTCCTATTGGTAACTAGCAGGCTTAACCTCCTCCGGTCGCACTTTTCCGAATGCGTGACCCTTCTTACCCCTCCCTGGTCTGAGCGTCTCGCTGAGACTTTAAATTAAATGTTAACCGCCCGTGCCTGCCTCTCGGAAGACAGGCGGGAATGACCTGCCTACAGCCAGGCAGACGAGGGTGTCGTTGGAGTTGCCCAGCTCGACCAAAAGACTAAACAGTGATTTTCACTATATTAGTCACATGGCGCGGTTGAAACCACTTTTTATCGCTCCCATCATCTTGATAGCCTTTATGACCGGGATATTTTGGATCGTTGCAGATTGTTTCAATTGTCCTCCGTCCTGTGAAGATTTCAATGAGGATTGGCGTGAGTATTCGGGAACCAATGAAATCATGCTTCTGATGAACGACACGCTCAACTATGCCGAAGAAAACCAGATTATTAGCAAGTTCGCGACCAGCAACTCCAAGGATAGTTTAATCCTTGAGCTGATTGCTGTCAATCATCTGAATAGAAATGGTGTGGAATGGCTTAGTTTGAAATTCAATGAAAGTCGAGTCACCAAGCCACTCACAGTTCCAGACTTATGGAATGCCACCACTCAATTTGCAGGCCTTGAATTATTCCCAAATGATGCGCTCAATTTCGTGCCTGAATATAATCTTCGGGTTCTGGATTCTGTTGTATTGGCTGATCAATCGATAGCTTACGAGGCAGCCTCTCTTTGGCTTTTTGAAGGAGAACAGCCAGAAGTAATTGGTCGTGACATGACTGCTTTTAATAAAATGATTGGGGTTTTTGATCTTACTGGTTACGACTCGGCTCACTTCAATAGTAAAGTTAATCGCCTATTTAAGGAAACGATCAAACTAAGCCCAAGCCTTGCGGCTAAAGACAGCAGAAGACATGACCTCAGTCGCATTGAAGGTCTTTACTATGATGAGTAGGTGCTTCTATCTTACAACTAGCAGGTGTGCACGCGGCAGGCTGGCTGTGGTTAGGAAAGTTCTGAGGTTATTTACCCAGCTCGACGATAGCTTTTCTAGCCGATCGTGCAGCGGCATGAACTGATACCCAGTCCTCTCCATCTGTGTAGGGTCCTCCGGCAAAGTGTAATTTCCCAGCTACTGGATTACCAAGCTCTCTGACCATTCTCCAGTCCGCATGATCAGTCATGTACCCGGATCGGATAAAAGGCTCCTTATCCCAATTTTGTGATATGTGCTTGATATAATTCGGCGTGGCTTGCTGGGCATAAATAGCATCAAGTTCATCCAAAATAGCGGTCTTCAATTCGCTATCTGAAAGTGACGTGAAGTCAAGCGCTGGTTTGCCCACCACAAACAAACCAATAATGTTTTTAGAGCTATTTTGGCCTAAAGTCGCATCGTAATAAATCTTCTCTCCATCAACAGAGGAAGTGATTGGATACTCAAACCCATCATCATAGAATCGCTCAGAAAACTCAAAAAATGCCTTAAACCCTTCCCAAATGATGGTGTTGGCTATAGCATCGAGCTTATTTTGCGGTAGCTCCGGGATAAAATCAATATCTCCATCCTGAAGGATTTTGAGCGGTACAGACACAATCACCTTGTCAGCAACATATTCCCTATTTTGAGTCGTAATGACCACTTGATCACCTGAGTAGTCGATTGATTGCACGATGGTGTTGTATGATATTTTTTTGGCGATAGACGGGACAATATATTCTTCAAAAAAACCAAACCACGAGGAGTTCACGAATTTTCGATCAGGGTTATCTGCGACGGTTTCTACGGAAACCGAAACAGAAGGGTCATTCACTATCTCTTCAAAAATATCTGTCCCGGTTTCCAGCCACTCCGCCCCCATCGGAATCGGGAAATCTGCAAAATCTGTATTGACCTTCATACGGCCACCGTGAAAAGCTGAAGCCTCCAGGATTTCAAAATGAGCGCCTTGCTGTTGCAATAGGTATCCGGCAGAGAGTCCACCAGCACCAGCGCCGATGATGATGACTCTACCTGTGTAGGGTATGATGGTGTCATCCTCTTCATCACAAGACGTAAGTGAAAATTCTAAAGGTAAGGCAACACCCAGCACTCCACAGATTTTGATAAATTCCTTCCTCGTCATTTTGAATCAATTTGTATTGTTAACGATGGCTTCAGGTAATCTCATACTCCACAAGGTAAAAAACTACTCGTAGGACTTTCTGATATCTTGACCGTTAACGGTTTTACGACTCATTTGTAGATATAGATGTTTTCCGTTGCTGATAGCGGCAAGGGGTTTTTATTTTTTAAGTCTTATTAAATAATCAGAGGCAGTACCTATCTACCTAAACACGCGCCCATAGATTATTGAGATCAGGAAATTGGAGATGCGGCCTGATTTATCTTTAATTGCCAAATAATATGGGCAAGTCAACTTTCATGAAAGGAATTGGTAAAACCTATGTCATGGTGATCACCACGGTGGGTGTTGCATTGGCGGTAGGTAGAGGTGGCTATGAGATCGGTAAAGACATGGCCGAGAAGGTCAGTGATGCGGAGAAGCTCAACTTGCATCAGTCGAACCTTCAGCTCAATCAAAGGGTGAGGCTGCTGGAAGACTCCCTCCTCACCCTTGCAGCGGCCAACCAACCCGAGCGCTTCGAATCGGATGGCACCAATACCTCGCCTGGCGTCAATAGCAACCCGAACCAATACGAATACTTCCAGGGGAACATTCGATTTGGCAATTCATTTTTGGATAGCAAGACCCATGCGTCTATATCCATCCTTTCCGCCAACTCTGACAATACAGGGGCGGCTTTCATTTCACTTCCGGATAAGAAACCCTCCAATAAGCGCTCCAAGCCGGTTGATGTAGCTCCAGGTCAGCAATGGGAGTTTGAATATGAAGACAAAACGTACATTCTGATCCTGGAGAGCATTCAGTGGATAGGCAGTGATTTTTCGGCCAGGGTTAGAGAGAAGTAGCAGGAAGTGAAGGATCGCCCACAACACCTATCTGTTGCATGATCCAACCGCTACAAGACGGAGCGTAAATCCAAAAAACCCGACCAACTCAGCCGGGTTTCATTCACTGGTTACCGGTAAATATTAAAGCGTAGACGGGTCCATCTTCCCGAGCCATATCTGCCGACCTTTCTCACCGCCATTACCAATGTAGATGCGTTTTGTCCCACCTTCAATGGCAATGGAAGGGGTGCCGATGGAAGGTATCCTGTAGAGGGTGAAGTCGCCATTACCCAACTGATATTCCAACCAATAAGTACAGCACTGGACACTATACGCGGAGCTAGTGGTCGCTTGAACATGCATGGAAGGACTCAATTCCGAACCGAAAACGGTAAGTGAAACCTATAGAACACAGATGAATGAGCTAAGGGATTTGAAGCGTCCGAGATTCAATTATCTTCGTGTATGCCTTACGAAATCATCAATCCCGCTTCTGAAATTCCTATGGTCCTAAGTGTGCCGCATTGCGGAATCACGATCCCCTCCGACCTGAAGTCGTCCTATGTAGCAGAAAAGATCGACTTCATTGATGACACAGATTGGTATGTAGATCGACTATATGATTTTGTGACTGAGATGGGGGTCACCATGATTAGAGCAAAGTACAGCCGATGGGTCATTGATCTTAACAGAAATGCCAAAGACCAGCCGCTCTATGATGATGGTCGGGTGATTACGGCACTCACCCCAGTTTCTGATTTCAATGGCGAACCCATTTATGAAACTAATCAGCCGGATACAGCGGAGGTTCAGCGAAGAGTGGCTACCTACTACCAGCCTTATTATGATAAGATCAATGAACTTCTTGAGGAAAGAAGGGCCAAGCATGATCATGTATTATTCTTCGATGCGCATTCGATAAGACAATACGTCCCGGGCATAAGGAGCGAACCTTTCCCTGATCTGATCTTAGGTGATGTGGATGAGACTTCAGCAGATGGCAGCTTAATCGAAACGGCGGAAAGGTTGTTAGCCAGTTCGTCCTACTCATTTCAGCACAATGATCCCTTCAAGGGTGGGAATCTGACAAGGCATTTCGGGAAGCCACAAAAAGGCATACATGCCCTGCAATTGGAGATGTCCAAGACGCTCTACATGAATGATGTGCAGACGCTTTATCATGAAGAGCGCGCAGAAAAAATCAGAACCCTCCTCAAATCGCTATTCGAACAACTGCTTCAAGGATTGCAAAAACTCAACAACCAATGAAAGCCTACAAGTTTGATCTATTGCTGCAAAATGATGGCTGGAAAAAAGACAGTTTTGTGACCGTTGATAGCCAGGGTATAATAGTTGATGTCTCATCAGAGAAGCCGGTGGATACGGAGGTTGAGCAAGTTCGGGGTTATTGTCTTCCCGGATTTCAAAATGCACATTCCCATGCTTTCCAATATGCCATGGCAGGGCTTGCAGAGATTCATCCCGACCCCTCAAAGTCAGATGATTTCTGGTCCTGGAGAAATACGATGTACAAGATCGCCTTGTCTATCGATCCCGATCAGCTGGAAGCTATAGCTGCCATGCTCTATGCCGAGATGCTGAGGCACGGCTACACGCACGTTGCAGAGTTTCACTATCTGCACCATGATCGATCAGGAAGCCCATTTGAAAACAGGGCGGAAATGGGTGAAAGACTACTAGCCGCCGCAGACCGTGTTGGTATGAATATCACCCTGGTACCCATGTTCTACCAAATGGGTGGATTCGGTAAAAGCGCCGAGCCGGAGCAGCGACGATTTCTCTCAAACTCATTGGAGGCATATCTGGAACTATTAGCTGCCTCAGAGCGATTAGTGCAAAAATACAGTTCGGCTCGTCTGGGCGTTGGGTTTCATTCGCTGCGAGCGGTAAATGAGGAGTCGATGCGAAGCTTTTTTGAGCAACACACAAGCGACCTTCCCTTTCATATTCATGTCTCCGAACAGCTCAAAGAGGTGAAAGAATGCCAGGAGTACTATGGCAAAAGACCAGTAGAATGGCTGCTGGAGAACACACCCATCGACGGTAGTTTTCACCTGGTCCATGCTACACATTTGACCCATGAAGAAACAACCGGCATAGCCAATAGCGGGGCTCACGTAGTGCTCTGTCCCTCTACAGAAGGCAACCTTGGAGATGGTATTTTTCCATTGAAGCCTTTCCAGGAAGCCGGTGGCGAGTGGTCCATCGGTACGGACAGCCATATCGGCTTAAGCCCTCTGGAGGAACTCAGAATCCTCGATTACGGTCAACGCCTCACTAGTCACCGACGTGACCAGTTGATTAACTCCGAAAACGGGGATAGCGGTCACTTCGGGTTTGACATGTCGCTCAAATCCGGCCGAGCGGCCATGGGAAATTCAGCTACTGAATACTTCCAGGTGGGTGAGCCGTTCGATGGGATTGTAATCGATGCTGCCCGTCCGCTAATCGCTACGAGCTCAGCTGATAAACTACTTTCTACATTGATCTATGCGGGTGATCCTTCATTCTTTCTCGGCACGATTACCAACGGCACCTGGCGGGTACGAAACGGACTGCATAGCAAGTACGAGGAGGTACTTGCCGACTTCAATAGAGCGATGGCAGGGATTGGAGTTCGTTAGTCACTGGAGGAGGAGACTGGCTCGCGAATAAGACTCTATCAGCTTTACCCCCTATCGTAAATGAAGCTCAGTTCTATCCTATCTGGAATATGCTTGGCCGATACCAGGATCCACTCTAATTTTGGTGACAAACCATACTACCAACAAACAGTTACAAACTTCAAACAAAGACTAGAACATAAATGATAGCTGTAGTTTCCCCTGCTAAAACACTGGATTTCGAAAAGCCTGCCAAAGGAACGCCAACCAAACCGAGGTTGCTCAAATGCGCCAACGAACTCATTGGAATACTGCGTACCAAGTCACCCGATGATCTGAAAGAACTCATGGACATCAGTGATAATTTGGCGGAGCTGAATGTTGATCGCTATCAATCTTATAAGAAAAGTCACAGTGAGCATAATGCCAAGCCGAGCGTTTTTGCCTTTCAAGGAGATGTGTATCAGGGCTTGCAGGCGGACTCTTTCAATGAACATGACCTGGCCTTTGCACAGACCCATTTTAGGATATTATCAGGTCTTTACGGTTTACTGCGTCCTATGGATTTGATACAACCTTATCGATTAGAGATGGGCACCAGACTTGCTTTTGATGATTACAACACGCTCTACCAATACTGGGATGATACCATACTCAAGCTTTTACTTAAAGACCTGAAAGCCCAAGGTGACAATATCATCGTCAACCTAGCCTCCAACGAATACTTCAAATCCATTGAGAAAAAAGGTGTAAAAGCCCGGATCGTAGATGTAGAATTCAAAGAATTTAAGAACGGGGAGTACAAAATCATCTCATTCTTTGCCAAGAAAGCCAGGGGATTGATGTCGCGCTATATGATCCAAAATCAGATCAACGACGTGGAAGCCTTGAAAAACTTTCAGGATGAGGACTATTATTTCGATGAGAAGGCTTCATCAGAGAACTTTCTCGCCTTTAAGCGAGGCTGATTCGAAACACCTACTTAGGACTTATCAGAATTACCCAAATCATGAAGGGAAACAGAAAAGTAAGAGATTGAATGAGCAAGTCCAGATTGATAAAGCGCCTGGAGTGGTATTACCCTACTGAACGGTTTCATGCTTTTGGAACCTTCCCAGGTTTGTTGGGCTATGCCTTGTACAAACTACCGTTAACAAATAGTATCCTCGTGGGATACGGATTGCTGGTTTGTATCTATATCCTTTATCAAGGACAGCACTACTGGAAGCTTAAGCTGTACCGACTTAAGAATATCGACTTTGACCAAGCAGCCAATGTTCTATTTTTCAAGCATTCAAAAAGAATCAATTTCATTCTGATTGTTCTGATGCCATTGATAACAATTGTTCAGCTCTATTTGGCCAGCTGGCAGCTGAGTGATTCAGGATTTCTGTGGGGTCTACTCGCTTGCACTTTTGGCATACTTGAACATATCAACTACTATCACATACAGCTCATGATCGACAATGAATACGATTGGAAATACCTGCTCACCAATAGAAGACTAAAGGTGGCAAGCCTTGCCAAAGACCTGCAGGACGAAAAGTTCTAAACCTTCCGTTGATCAACTTCAGGCCAAGAGAGAATTATCCTTTTCGCTGAGCACTTTCGATTTCGGTTCCTCTTTCATCGATTGTTGTGATTTTCTATCTTGTGATGAAATCCAATTGACATGAAAGCACTAACTACGTTACTACTTGTACTTATCACACTACTCCTCATGAACTGCAGCGGACCTAAAAAAGAAACGCCTTCCAAACCAGAAGAAACAATGGAAAATCCTGAATGGATAGTTGATTTTCAAGATGATTTTGAAACTTTCAACCCTGATAACTGGCAGGACCAGCGGATCTGGGTCAACAATGAAAACCACTGCTATGTACCTGACGGTGAGTTTGGCACCCGAGAGGTCAGTGATGGTACGTTAAAGATCAAAGTGGTCAATATTGGTGAAAAGATGGTTTGCGACAACTTTGATAAGCATGGCAATCAGCACCCAGATACAGAGTATGTGGCCGGTCGCATCTGCTCCAAGAATCGCAAAGAGTTTATCAAAGGAAAATGGACCGCTCGGCTCAAATTGTCAAGCAATGGTGAGGCCAGCCAGTTCCCTGCTTGGTGGCTACTTGGTGCGCAAAACAACGAGCCTCCGGTACAGGAAGAGGATGAGAATGTTTGTTGGCCGCTCACTGGCTCAGGAGAGATCGATATCTTCGAGCATCACGGTGACCATATGAAAGATGAGTTTACCACAGGCGCTATCGTCAGCCTTGGTGAATGCGACAAAGGAGATTGGGAGAGCAGTCGCAGAAACTTCCCAGCCACACTCAATGAGTTTCATGAGTATAGCGTCGAATGGGAAGGGAGTGACTTAGTCTATCGATTGGATGGAGAGGAAGTCTACCGCAATCCTGGTGAAGGCGATAAGTATCCTGAACCGATGTTCGCCATACTCAACTTTGCAAAGATCACTGACTCACCTATGGAGGGCGAATGGGTCATGGAAGTGGACTGGGTGAGGCATGAGAAGAGGAGTTAAATCAAATTCTACATGACGGTTAACCAACTTACAATCTCACTTACCTTATTGATTTTTATAAGCGCCTGCGGAAGTAAACCGCAACCTGAAGCTATGGAAGAAGAGAATATCAACATGTCCACCGAGTCGAATGCTAAGACGACCTATAACCCAGGCAGTGACTATCAACTCGTCTGGGCAGATGAATTTGACGGTAGTGAACTGGATACCTCCAACTGGAACAGACAAGTCGAACCAGCAGGTCGCTTCAACGAAGAATGGCAGAGGTACACTGATAGCCCCGACAATGCTTACATCGAAGACAACAAGCTAGTGATCAAAGCTATCCATGAGGGTGATGCGCATGGAATGAATCAATACACCTCCGGCCGACTGAATACTGCTGGAAAACAATCCTGGCAGTATGGCAAGATAGTGGCCCGAATGAAGCTACCACATGGCGCAGGTATGTGGCCTGCCTTCTGGATGCTTGGAGATAATATCGATGAAAATGGCGGTGATACCCCCTGGCCCTTTTGTGGCGAGATCGACATACTGGAACTATATGGCTCCAAAGATGATGGTGTAGTAGAAGCCAACATCCACTATGCAGACGCTGCAGGTGAGCATGCCATGCTCGACCCTATACACTACAAACTGCCGGAAGGTCGCTTTGCGGATGACTTTCACATTTTCGAACTCGCATGGGACGAACAGCAGATCCGCTGGTTGGTCGATGGCGATGAGTACGCTGCTGTGGATATCACTGATGACGAGTTTACCGAGTTTCATAACAAGTACTTTATCCTACTCAACATTGCGGTAGGTGGTACCTGGGCCGGTCGACCTGACGAGACCACCTCCTTTCCGCAGTACATGTATGTGGATTGGTTGAGGGTGTATCAGAAGGATTCCTGAGCTAATTACCCCCAAACCTCGTCCGAGACGAGGATGCACAAGAAATTCTCGTTTTGAAAACGAAAACTAGTAACGAGTCGAATTGTATGCTAGACAGACCAGAATGAAGACAAGAAAGGCTAGTTGAAATCTATTCTTGGATTACATGAACTGAGTTCTCAGCGAGTCTTTAAGGCCAGAATTAGCTTAATCCAACTGCCGAACGTCTTATGAATTTTCTATCTTTATCATATGCCGGAGATAAGTCGGTTCTATGGAATTATCATCAAGATGTATTTTAATGAGCACAACCCACCTCATTTCCATGTAGAATATCAGGATTATGAAGCGGTTATCAATATTGAGACTGGTGAGGTGACGGGTCACCTGTCAAGAAGAGCAATTAATCTTGTCCACGATTGGTTAGATCAAAACAAGCAGGCTCTATTAGAAAATTGGAAACTTATTGAGCAAAGAAAACCGTTAAATAAGATCAAACCACTGGACTAATGAAAAGCGAGATGTTACTTATTAAGGTTGAAAAGGCTGATTATCTAAACGATTACAGAATCGAACTCACTTTTTCTGACGGGCTCAACGGGGTGGTAGACTTGCGGTATGAAATCTGGGGAGAAGTATTCGAACCCCTTAAGGATGTGAATTACTTTAAGACGTTCACAAAAGATCGATGGACAATTGGTTGGGATTGCGGAGCGGATTTTGCGCCGGAGTTTCTTCATTCTTTAGTCCTCAAGCAGAATAAAAAGGCACAGGAGGTGCTCTAGAGATTATTCTTTTGTTTGAGGCTACCTTCTAAAAACCTCCAACAAGGTATCCACCAGCCGATCAACCTCATCGTCATTTAAGACCCATATAGCGCGGAAGTTACTTCCGTGCTAATCAACTCGTCAGCATACAGATTCCCGCCTGCGCGGGAATGACGTACGTTAGGTTTCATGCATGTCAACCATCCTGACTTTGCAACTAAAAATTCTTCCTGTTCACGTTAGAGCCTCCACCCTCCAGAAAAATAATTTCACAGCACCTGTAACTTTTCCGAGCGGCGCACAGTCTGCCTTACAGAATGTCGTCACTCTTTGAACAAAACATACTGCCAGCCTCCCAACGGATGTACCGATATGCACTATCGATCCTGAAGGACGGGGATACTGCGCACGATGTGGTTCAGGAGTGTTTAGTGAAGATTTGGAACAAGCGCGAAATGCTGTCTAAGGTGGACAATACTGAGGCCTGGGCCATGCGGATCACTCGCAATCAATGCTTTGATTGGGTAAAAACCAACCGGTTTACCATCCTGCCCCGGGAGCAGGAGGAGAAGCCGGATCAGGTGAAGGCCGACCATGATACATTGATGGAGGATCAGCAGAAGTGGCTCCAGCTGGTGCTGGATACGCTACCGCAAAAGCAGCAGGAGGTCTTTCACCTCCGGGAAATAGATGGGATGACGTATCAGGAGATCTCTGAGGTGTTGTCGCTCAATCTTTCCGAAGTGAAAGTCAACCTACATCGTGCACGAACCAAAGTAAGGTCGTCATTACAAAAAATTGAAGCCTATGGAATCGCGAATTGAAGAGCTATTGACCAAATATTGGGCTGGAGAGACATCTCTGCAGGAGGAGGAAGAATTGAAGGGTTACTACAAAGCCAATCCTACGCTCGCTCCGACAGGGTTGTACTTCAGAGGGCTGAGCAAAGTAGCGGAAGTCGTTTCTGCTAAGTCCTTCAAGCGACCCGGCAGCTGGTACTCGCGATCAAAATTTGCGGTAGCGGCGACCATCGCCATCGGCATACTCGTGGGTACTATGATCTTGAGAGATACTGGTAGGAAAAACAATTTTGAGATTGATGATCCTGAGCAGGCCTATGAAATAGCACAAACGGTGCTGGCGAAAATGTCTACTTCACTCAACAAAGGACAAGAGCACACAACACAGTTAAATAAGATCAGTCAAGCAGAAGAAATTATAAAAGAAACACAATTATGAAAAAGATATCAACATTAGCGGTAGCACTATTTCTTGCCTTTGGCGCCATGGCGCAGGGAGAAGTGGTAAGCAAATATTTCGACCAATTCAGTGATAACGAGGACTATGTGAAAGCGTCGATAAGCAGCAAGATGTTCTCACTCTTCACCGAACTGGAAGCGGGCAGTGAGGAGGAGCAAGAATTCCTCGAAGCAGTGAGTAAGCTGAAGGGCATGAAAGTATTGTATGGAGACAGTGTCGCCAATGCGAGCAAGCTCTACAAAGAAGGGATCGCAGAGGTCAACAAAGCAGGATTTGAAGAGCTGATGACCGTGCTCGATGCGGAGGAAAACTTCCACTTCGCCATCAAGGAAAAGTCAGGCATCATCTCCGAGCTGATCATGGTCTCTGGTGGCAAGAAGGGATTTGCCGTCTTGAGTCTCTATGGAGAGATTGACCTTAAGAATATCTCGCGAATTGCCCGAAGCATGAATGTCCAGGGTCTGAATGGTCTTGATAAACTGGATGAATCAGAGAATTAAAAAATAGTAGTACGGTCTATGCCTAAAACTCAAAAAAGCTGTCATGTCAAGGTGCAACCGAGACATCTTCTTACAAAAGGCGGTATTCTAAGAAATGTTGTGAATACCCTCAATAAAAGAAGATTTCCTGCCCTCCGGCAGGCGGGCTCCTGCGTCGAAAAGACAGTTTTTTTTGAGTTTTAGGTCTTTGTAAGCGTAGAGCTAAATAGTAGTCTAACTGATATATCATGCCCAAGGTCAAATCACTCTTTATAATATTCATGCTAATGGGGGCTTCACTGCCCCTATTGGCGCAGGAAGACATTTTTAAGGACTATGCCGAAGCGCATCACTCCCGCAGCTATTGCTTGTATCCGAGCACGCTGCGCATGATCAACATCAACAAAAATGAAGCATTTGACGAACTAGCTTCTTCCTTCGAGAAGTTCCTGATTTACGAACTGGACTCGGTATCAGCGGTCGAGCGCAGCTTCATGCCCATGATCGGCGAGTACAGGGCAGAAGGCTTTGAAGAGTACATGTACCTCCATGGTAACGGTAACCTTGCGATGATCCTCGGGGAGGAAAAGCGCGTCAATGAGATGGTAGGTGTTTTCGGGGTAAATGATCAGACTTTTGCCTTTTTTCTGATAGGGAATATCGCCTGGCAAAAGATACCCACACTTATCAATACCCTATCGGAAAATGATCTGTTTAACGTCTTAGTGATGGATGAATGGGACTGATATTAGCAGCACAGGATCTTACCAAGCACTTCGGCAAAATCAAGGCCGTCAATCAGCTCAACCTGACCATAAAGAGCGGCACAGTCTATGGTCTCCTCGGGCCCAACGGAAGTGGCAAGACCACTACACTCGGCATGCTGCTGGATGTGGTCGCTCCTACCTCAGGCAGCTACAGTTGGTTTGATGGGAAACCCAACGTGGAGAGCCGCAAGCAAATAGGCGCTATCCTTGAGACACCCTGCTTCTTCCCCTATCTCTCCGCCGTGCAGAACTTGAGGATAGTAGCACATATCAAAGAAGCGCCTACCGGCAGAATAGAGCAGGTACTGCGGCAGGTGGATTTGGCAGATCGTCAAAACGACAAATTCAAAAACTACAGCCTGGGTATGAAGCAGCGGCTGTCAATAGCAGCGGCACTACTCGCTGACCCGCCAGTGCTCATCCTCGACGAGCCCACCAACGGGCTGGATCCTCAAGGAATCGCTGAGATCAGGTCACTGATCATAGATATTGCAAAAGAAGGCAAGACCATCATTCTGGCCAGTCATCTGCTCGATGAAGTACAGAAGGTTTGCACAGATTTTTGTGTGCTGAAGAACGGTAACAAGCTTCATGAAGGTCCGGTCAATGATATACTCAATGAGACCAATACGGTGGAAATAGCGGCTCAGGATATGGAAGCCCTGACGGCCACTATCAGAGAGTTTAAAGGTGCAACCAGGGTAACAGCCGTTAACAGTAGCCTACAGATAGAGCTATCAAAAGATGTAACCGCTACAGATGTCAACCGCTATCTATTCGACAAAGGGGTGGTGCTGAAGAAGCTGGTTACACAAACCAATTCACTGGAACAGGAATTCCTTAAAATCTTAAAAGAGCATGGTTAGAGCATTTCAACTTGAATGGCTAAAGCTCCGGAATTACAGGGTTTTCTGGATTCTGATAGGTATGTACCTGCTTTCGCTGTTGG
The DNA here is from genome assembly GCA_964351595.1 of uncultured Roseivirgaceae bacterium. GTDB lineage: Bacteria > Bacteroidota > Bacteroidia > Cytophagales > Cyclobacteriaceae > UBA6059. The sequence goes on from CAYGOT010000004.1 coordinate 38,853, forward strand.
TGGTCACTTCTTCGGGGATGTTTTTACTCGAATGGCTGAAAAAAGTCGGTGCAGACGTGGAAGGGCTCGATCCATCCATGTTGCCCATCTATGACTTCCCCGATATTTGGCAAAACACTACTTATCTCGCCTCTTTCCTGAAAGTTCTCCTCGGCTTCATTGTGATCATATCTGTCAACAACGACCTGACCTACAACATGCTCAGGCAGAATATCATTGATGGGATCAGCAAGCGGGAATTCATCATCAGCAAGCTGGCGCTCATCCTGTTTTTAGCATTGGCCAGCTCGGCGTTTGTCTTTGTCGCAGGACTGATCAACGGCTCCATCTACTCTCATCCCAATGGCATGGTTCATATGTTTGACGAGCTGGAATTTATCGTGGCTTACTTCTACGATATCGTGGTATTCTGCACGCTGGCATTCCTGGTAGCGCTGATGATCAAAAAGTCCGGTTTTGCCATCATCTCGCTGTTTTTATATGCCCTGATGTTTGAGCCCATATTGACGCTCAACTTCCAATACAATTCGTATTTCGATGGCACCCTGTTTCAAACCCTGGGCCCTTATTTCCCGATCTCTTCTCTGAACAATCTGATACAGGTGCCTTTCAAAAAATACATCTTCCAGGAGATCGTGGATGATGTTCCGATCAGTGCGATACTAAGTAGCACCGGATGGCTGGTCATCTACATCACAGCCATTTACTACAGGTTGACCAAGAGGGATTTGAAGTAGGGTTTGTTTAGTTGATGCTAGCGCGAATAGGTTGGCTGGTTACATTGGCCCTGACGTCTCACACACTGGTCTTAGCGTCTCGCTGAGACCAAGCAAGTCTCAGACGACAGGACTAGTGGCAGGACCAATGAAGTACGTCCTTCAAAATTACTATATTCAATGAATGGGACGTAAATACGCCATTCGGGATCAAAATCAATTCTACTTTGTGACTTTCAGCGTAGTGTATTGGCTCGACATTTTTATCAGAGAAGAATACAAATCGATCTTTATAGAGTCTCTAAAGTTTTGTCAAAAAGAGAAAGGTCTGCAAGTGGGAGCATGGTGCATAATGACAAGTCACGTTCATTTAGCACTAAGAGTCGAGGAGGGCAAGAAATTAGAAGACACTATCAGAGACTTAAAAAGTTACACTTCAAGGCACATTAGAAAATATATCGAACACAGCCCTCATGAAAGCAGAAAAGAATGGTTGCTCTGGATGATGCAAAGAGCAGGCTCAAAAAAATCGAACAACAAAGACTTCCAGTTTTGGCAACAGCATAACCACCCGATAGAGCTAAATACAAATGAGGTTTTGCAACAACGCGTTGATTACATTCACAATAATCCGGTCGAGGCAGGTTTTGTTGAAAACGCTGGTGATTGGATTTATAGCAGCGCCCGAGATTACGAAGGAAAAAAAGGATTGATTGACATCTATTTTTTGGATTGATGAAGTGTGACTTAATATCGTAAGGTCTTAGCGAGACGCTAAGACTAGTGGAGAATTCCTAGCATTCCCTCGCCCTATACATCATCTCTAGCCACAAATTTCGTATCGTACGCCTATCCCAATTGACTACTTGACCTATCTTACCGTCTATGAGACTCGACTATATTCCTGACATCAATAATTTCGGAGACTGTGTGGTTCGATTATATGATTTCGGCAAGTCCGAGGCACTACAATTCAAGGATGTCATAGCGGATACCCTCCTTGCCAAACAGCAACCATTAGAACTGAATCAGCTCGATTACATCGAGGCGGATAATTGCGTAGTGGTTCTAGAACTAGGAACGGAAGATTTGGGCATGGTCACCCAAGACGATCATCATTTCACCTGCACGCTGACACTTGAGTCTTATCAAAAAATGGTAAATCTGATAACTCCCTTTTGCGACAAAGACGGCACTTCTCATCAGATGCTCTATGATGTTGATTCTCTAACAGACTTTCTATTTTCTCCTGCCGGTACCTCCATGATTACCGATGCTGAAGCCTAAGTAGCTGGTTTAATTTCAAACCCTGTGATATAGTCCGCAAACTGGTCATACGTCTCGCTGAAACCAACCAAGCATTAGACACAAAGACTAGTGGTGGAGTATTGGAGAAATGCATTTCTCCAATACATTTACCATCACCTATGAAACAGCACCAATATCAAATCAAAGTCGAATGGACGGGCAATGAAGGCGAGGGCACGCTCAACTATAAGTCGTACAGCAGAAGTCACACCATTGCTGGTAAGGGAAAATATGACAAGATCCTGGCCTCCTCCGATCCTTCCTTCCTCGGGGATAAGTCGCGGTACAACCCAGAGGATTTGTTCCTTTCCTCTATCTCCGCCTGTCACATGCTCTGGTACCTGCACCTCTGCGCTGTGAACAAAATTGTGGTAACGGGCTATGTGGATCAAGCTGAGGGTGTCATGGAAGAGGCCGCCAATGGCAGTGGTAAGTTCGTCGAGGTGACCTTGCATCCGCACGTCACTATCACAAATGAGGAACATGTGCAGAAAGCCGAGGCACTCCATGCTGAGGCTAACCGGATGTGCTTTATTGCCAACTCCTGCAATTTCCCGATAGGGCATCAGCCATCGACAGTCACTAGGTAGACTGAAGCATAGCTATTTGAATTGACAGTGCTTGGCAAAACCACTACATTCGCAGCGTTGAACAGAAACCCATAGCATTATGACTGCCAACTACAAGGACATTATTGAGAAGGCGTACAACCTTACCCATGCCATCAAGGAGGAGGGTAAGCTGGCGACCTATATCCCTGAGTTGGCCAATGTCGATCCCAATATGTTTGGGGTACATATGACCCCTCTCGAGGGTGAGGACTGTGGGGTGGGCAACAACCTTGAGAAGTTCTCTATCCAGAGTATCGCTAAGGTGCTGTCGCTGGCGCTCGCTTATAAGCTGATGGGTGAGCGTATCTGGGAGCGCATCGATGTAGAGCCTTCGGGTACTAAGTTTGACTCCCTCATATTGCTGGAGACGCACCAGGGTATTCCTCGCAATCCTTTCGTCAACTCAGGAGCAATCGTCATTTGTGACATACTCATTTCGGAGCTGGGTAGTGCGCGTCAGGAGTTTCTTGAGTTTGTGAGAGACCTGAGCGATCTACCCGCTCTCAATTATTCTGATAAGATCGCCGATTCGGAAAAGTCCAATGGCTACCGCAATGCTGCGCTTTGTAATTTCCTCAAGTCATTTGGCAACATCCAAAACGAACCTGAAGAGGTGCTCGACTTTTACTTCGACATGTGCTCGCTGGAAATGAACTGCCAGGAGCTTTCTCAGACCTTCAGCTTTTTGGCCAATGCCGGAAAGAAGCGATCCGATGGCAAGCAGATCATCACCAAAAGTCAGTCCAAGCGGATCAATGCTTTGATGCTCACCTGCGGGTTTTACGATGAGTCTGGTGAGTTTGCCTTCAAGGTCGGCCTACCGGGAAAAAGTGGCGTGGGTGGCGGCATAGTAGCACTCTATCCCGACAACTATACCATAACCGTCTGGAGCCCAAGCCTCAACGCACACGGCAACTCATACAAGGGAATGAGATTTCTCGAAGAAGTCACCACGCACTCCGAGTTGTCCATTTTCTAGTAGGTCAGCTACAAACAAGGGACATCAGGCCTTCTTAGAAGATTGGTTCGGCTATTACATAGATTTGAAGCCAACGATACTTACTCATGAAGAAACCTGCTATGCCTTACCCGATTATTGACATGCACTGTGACTTGCTCTCTTATCTCAATAGTGCTCCCAACCCTGATCCGCAGCGGAAAGATGCGCTGGGTTGCTCTTTTCCAGCCTTAGAAGAAGGTAATGTCAAGCTACAGGTGCTGGCTATCTATACGGCCACAAAAAAGGGTAGCGCTGAATTGGGCCTCAACCAGAGCCGCATCTTCAAAGAGCTATTCTCAAAGTATGAAGAGCAGGTCGAGCTAATCACTTCTACCAATATCGACGATGTGCCCCACCTGACTAAAATCGGCTTGGTCGCCGCGATAGAAAGTGGATCGGGCTTTTGCGAAGAGGACGAACCATTGGATGAAGGTTTCAGAAAACTGGAACAGATCATCAGCAATACCGAGCGAGTACTTTACATCAGTATGACCCATCATTCCGAGAACCGATTTGGTGGAGGCAACTACAGCGAGGCTGGCCTGAAGGAGGATGGCAAAGCATTGCTTGACTATATCAATGGCAGGAAGATTTGCATCGACTTTTCACATACCAGTGATGCGCTGGCTCGGGGGATACTGGAGCATCTTGATAAGCATAGCCTCGATATACCGATCCTTGCCAGTCACTCCAACTACCGGCCTGTCTTTAACCATCTTCGCAACCTTCCTGATGATGTCGCCATGGAAATCATCAAGCGTGGCGGTATCATTGGTGTCAACTTCCTGAGGGCCTTCCTCAATGATGATCGTCCGGAAGCCATGTTTGATCATATCCAGCACGGTCTGGAGCTGGGTGGTGAGAATGCCATCTGCATGGGAGCAGATTTCTTTTTTACCGGTGAGCATCCCGATCAGACGCGGGTTCCTTTCTACCACAGTGGACATGAGAGTGCCACTGGTTACCCGGCTATTATGGAAGAGGTGGAGCGTAGGTTTTCTGTAGACACAGCTTCCAAACTGAGCCATCAGAATGCAATGGAGTTTATTAAGAGGATTTGGGGTTGACAACAACAAACCTGCAAGATTTTTAAAACCTTATAGGTTTCCCCTCGCTGGCGCACGTCTCCAGACGCGTGACCTCCCCCCGTCTCAGACGAGGGCGAGCTTAGGGCCGTTTTTCTACTTTGGATGTGCGAGAACTTCCCTATTTTAGTGTTACCATCCAAAACTGTATGGTGAATAGAAACCACTTTACGAAAAAATTTTCAGCTAAATCTTACCAAGAATTACAAGCCATTCTGGATAGTCAACATCGTGTGGATGAAGCCAAACTTGCAGCTAAATGGATTCTAGAGGAACGAGGTGAACAGACGATCTATCAACCACCTTCCAAGCAGGAAGCAAAGGAAAGTAAGCCATGGCTATTCGATAAGAACACTAATCCAAACAAGCTGCATTATTGGTGGAGATTGTTTGGGTTAGGAGTAGCATGGATTATCGTTCCTTTCTATTTCAACTTCCAGAACCTCATAACGAACAAAAAGTCCTTAACCCAACTTGAAGGAACAATTCGAAATTCGGAAGTTATTGTCGATAATGTGTCAAGCAGAAATCACATGGGGTATGAAGCTAATAGCCGAAGAGCAACTTTGTATTTCAGTCTCAATGAATATCCTAAACTGTTCAAACTGGCGGAGAACATTGGACAAGATTATTCACATGACAAATACAATCGAATTTCGAACCTATTGAAAGAATCTCAAAGCGTTGTGGTTTGGATCAATCAGAACGAACTGGAAAGCAATCAACCGAAAATCTTTCAGATTGATGTTAACGAACAAACAATCATAGATTTCAGTACTGTAAAGTATGAACACTCAGGAGTCTTCATTTTCTCCCTTTTGCTTGGGATAATTACGACTGGTTTTGCTCTCTACAGCAGATATCCCGAACAAACGAAGAAAATTCTTGGAATGGGTTAAATAGACTGGCATTAGACCGGGACGAGCTTAGTGCAGTTTTTCTACTTTGGATGTGCGAGAACTTCCCTATTTTAGTATTGGATCCAAAGAACTAGCAAGTTTAATAAGCCTTCATAAATACCAAAATGGACGCTCTGGAAAATACATCCTCTAACCCGACATCCGGTCCCACCACCCCCGGTCAACTCCTACGGCAAGTGATGGATAGCAAAGGCATACTGCATGTGCAGGTAGCAGAGCAACTGGGCGTATCGCGGGGTGTGCTCTCCCGATATGTCAATGGCACTCGCAATTTTACGCCCAGGCTGGCGCTACGCCTGGAAGCAATCCTCGATGTACCTGCGGAGGAGTGGATGCACCTACAGGTCACCCACCAGCTACAGCAGCTTCGTCAAGAGCATAGCTGACCCACTTCCCACGTTCAATGGCCCACCTCAGAGGTTAGAAGTGTCACCTCAAAGACCCGGCTGTTAACCAAATTGATCAACAAACGCGCAAAATATATGAAAGTGTTAGCCAAATTGGTTACCAAGTACTGCTCAACGGGTAGTTTGTTAACCTTTTTGGTCAACGATTGGTTCTTTTACCTACAATTGTTAGCCTTTTTGGTTACCAATCGGGCTTCTAAGGTGGGTAGGTCTGTCATTGATGCCCCTCGGTTAGCTCGCAGCAATCGCACTTGCAATACAATTCAACAAACCCTAATTTCAGCAGATGATACACCGACTTCAACCTCTTTTGTTATTGCTGATTGTCCTGGCCTGCTCTGCTCCACCAAAGGAGCCTGAGACATTCCCGGTAGGGCAAATCAAAACACCACAAGGTGAAATGCTCTTTTGGCTATATGATGAGACGCCCATCCATAAGGAGAGCTTTATCAAGCTGGCCAATGAGCGATACTGGCATGACTATACATTCAATCGGGTGGTGGAAGGGTTTGTGATCCAAGGCGGATGTCCTGATACACCTGAGGGTTTTGCGGACTCACCTTATCTACTCAAGCCGGAGTTTAATGATACGATCAAGCACATCTACGGTGCGCTAGGTGCCGGTCGGGACGGCAATGCGGAGAAGCTCTCTGCCGGCTGTCAACTCTATATCGTGCATGATCCGGACGGCATTCCCAGGCTGGATGGCAACTACATGATCTTTGGCCAGATGCTCAAAGGGTTCGACGTGCTGGAATCCATTGCGGTAGTGGAAGTAGACTCGCTGGATAAGCCGCTGGTCGATGTGCCCATGGAAGTCAATGTACTATCCATGACGGCTGAGGAGTTGAGTGATCTTGGCTACAAAGTGGATCAGTAGCCTGACTCGGATCGGATAGACCTTCCAAATAATAGTACTTTACGCCAATCGAGGGGAATGCTACCTTGAAGAAAATCTTCTAAACTATGAGATATCTAATCATCCTACTACTATTATGCTCTTCCACCCTCTGGGCACAAAGAAGAAAGCAGTCTGCACCAGCAGCTCCACAAGTTGATCTCAACGAGCATTACGCACCCGTGAAATGGCGAAACATCGGCCCTTTTCGTGGCGGACGCTCTGTAGCCTCCAGTGGCGTCATTGGCGACCCTATGACCTACTACATGACCACTACAGGTGGTGGTGTTTGGAAGACTTATGATGCCGGCAACTCCTGGGAGAATATTTCGGACGGTTTTTTCAAGACCGGGTCGGTAGGTGCCATAGCCGTATCCGAAAGTGATCCAAACGTCGTATATGTGGGTATGGGCGAGCACGCTCCCCGAGGTGTCATGACCTCCTATGGTGATGGTGTTTATAAGTCCACCGACGCGGGTAAAACCTGGCAACACCTTGGACTTGACCTCACCAGGCATATCGCCAATATTAAAATTCATCCCAAAAATCCTGACATAGTATATGTCGCCGCGCAAGGAGCCGTACATGGCCCAACACAAGAAAGAGGCATTTACAAGAGTACCGATGGAGGCGAGACCTGGAGAAAAGTCCTCTATGTCGATGAAAATTCTGGTGCTAGCAGTCTGTCCATGGACATGACCAACCCGCGCATCCTATATGCAGCAATGTGGGATCACAGACGTTTGCCCTGGCAAGTAGTCAGTGGTGGCCCTGGTAGCGGCATTTACAAGTCTGTAGACAGTGGCGAAACCTGGTTCAAGATTCAGGAAGGTCTTCCCAAAGAACTAGGTAAGATTGGTATCTCAGTGAGTAGAGACAACCCTGACAAGGTCTATGCCATCGTAGAAAGTGACACGCAAAAGGATCAGGGTGGTCTGTTCGCCTCGAACAATGGTGGCAAAAGCTGGAGTCGTGTGAGTAGAGATCACCGCCTCACCATGAGAGCCTGGTACTACACAGAGGTCTTTGCAGACCCTACCGACGAAAACACCGTCTATGTACTCAGTCCTCATGCACTAAAATCCATCGACGGTGGCAAGACTTGGTCAAGAATGACCGGCACCCACGGTGACTTCCATGACTTATGGATCAACCCTTACAATGGCAAGAACCTCGTGATCTCCAATGATGGTGGCGCTGGTATCAGCTTCAATCAGGGTGATACCTGGTCCAGACAAGACAATATGCCTACTGCACAATTCTACCGGGTCAACGTAGACAATGTCTTCCCCTATCGCATTTATGGTGGTCAGCAAGACAATTCCTCAGTGGTCATTCCTCATCGAAATCCTAACGGGCGAGATATTGACGAGCATCACTGGACCTATTCTGCCGGTGGAGAGAGTGCCTTTTTAGCTTTCGACCCTGACAATCCAAGGTATGTGATGGGTGGAAGTTACCAGGGCTCTATCAATGTACTGGATACTCGATTGGGCGAAGGCAATAGGGTGATGTCTGCGCCGATCCAGTACCTGGCAATGGAGGCCAGAGATATGAAGTACCGCTTCAACTGGAATGCACCAATCATCTGGTCACAGCACGAGCCTAATGTCTATTATCATGGTGCTCAGGTATTGCTCAAAACAAAAGATAGGGGGATAACCTGGGAAGAAGTATCTCCGGATTTGACTCGTAATGAAGATAGTAAGCAAGGTCTGGGTGGTTTTCCTTATACCAATGAAGGAGCCGGGGGTGAAAACTACGGTACACTGAGCTATGTCGTGGAGTCTCCTCATGAAAAAGGAGTCATCTGGACCGGAAGTGACGATGGCTATGTGCAAATCACTCGTGATGGCGGTGACAACTGGACGAATGTTACTCCTGAAGGCTTGAAAGAATGTCTGATCAATACTATTGAGGTGTCTCCTCACGACCCTGCCACTGCCTATATAGCGACCACTCGCTATAAGTTCAACGACTTCACTCCGGCCATGTATAAGACCACCGATTATGGCCAGACATGGACAAACATCAGCAATGGATTGCCCTACGGCTCCTACGGCCGTGTAGTTCGTGAGGATGAGGAAAGAAAAGGCCTGCTGTTTACGGGTACGGAAATGGGTGTCTACGTGTCCTTCAACGGTGGTCAAAACTGGACCCCACTTCAGCTCAATCTACCCATTGTTCCCATTACGGATTTGATCGTTAGGCATGGCGACCTGGTGGCGTCCACACAGGGACGATCATTCTGGGTACTGGATGACCTGGGCCTTATCAGACAATATAGTGGGGCGACCAGTGAGTTTAAACTCTACCAACCAGAGGATGCCTATAGGGTATCTGGTGGCAGTGAGCTTGACAGCTCTTCACCGGATGTAGATGGGATGAGCACGTATAGCGGGGTAAATCCTGCAACAGGCGTGGTGATCTACTACAGTCTGGATTCGGATTCACTAGACCTTAAGCTGGAAATAAAAGATGCCAGTGGCAATACCGTAAGAACTTTATCTTCCACCAAAGACCCTTCATTTGTCTCGTACCCCGGAGGTCCGTCAGCAGACCCGGTACTATCCAACAAGGTGGGCTTGAATCGTATCGTTTGGGATATGCGCTACCCCACGATGACAGGTGTACCGACCGTATATATCGAGGGCAGCTATAGTGGTCATAAGGCTGCTCCCGGAGATTACACCGTCACACTGAAGGCCGGAGATCAATCCTCATCGTCGAGCTTCACTATCATGCCTAACCCGTTGATAGAAGCGTCCGATGCAGACTATCAGCTGCAGCATGAGGTGATGTCTTCTATTGAAGGCCGGGTCAATGATGTACATACGAAGGTCAATAGTATGGCCAAAGTGCGTGAGCAAGTGGAGGCCATCATCGACAGGTTGACAGATGATCCAAAGTATCAGGACCTAATCAGTCAGGGCAAGGAGCTGTTAAAGAAACTGGTCAACTGGGATGAAGAACTCGTCCAGCGCAAATCTGAGGCTTACGACGACACGATCAACTTTGAGAACAAGCTCACCGCCTCGTATCTATTCGTCAATGGCCAGTTAAATAGCAACGTTCCCTTTGTAACCAAAGGTGCGCAAGAGCAATTTCAGCTTCTGGAAGGTCAATGGAAAACACTGGAAGCACAATATCAGGAGATGCTGAATAAGGATATCCCATCATTTAATGAGTCACTCAACAACGCAGGTGTCGGTGTGATTAGCTCCGATTTTGAAGAGAGTATTCCGTAAAAAATTGTGCGCTCTTAAGGAGTGTTGAGGGATACTCGTAGTGAGTCGTTTCATTCCTTGATCAGGATAATTCAAAAAATTCTTAAATTCATTACCATGAAAGAGATCAAAAAAGAAGATATCAGCCAGGAAGTATTCGACCTCTATGATGACTATGCCCATAATAAACTGGAGCGTCGGCAGTTCATTGAAAAGCTTTCGCTCTATGCTGTAGGAGGCCTCACAGTGCCTTCCCTGATGAGCTTTATGATGCCCAACTACAAAGACACGATGTTGGTGCCTCAGGACGATCCTCGTCTCAATTCCGGGTACGTCAATTACGACTCACCAAAAGGTGGCGGGAGTATCAAAGGGCTACTCTCCTCACCCAAAGATGCCGATGGTAAACTACCTGGTATAGTTGTAGTACATGAAAACCGTGGGCTGAATCCATACATCGAAGATGTAGGAAGAAGAGCGGCAGTAGAAGGATTTATCAGCATTGCGCCTGATGCACTGACTCCTCTTGGCGGCTATCCCGGCAATGATGATGACGGCCGCACGATGCAGAGGGAGCGTAATCGTGATGAGATGCTCGAAGACTTTATCGCTGCGTACGACTACCTAAAGGCCTATGAGGGCTGCAATGGTAAGATCGGCGTGGTAGGCTTCTGCTTTGGTGGTTGGATCTCCAATATGATGGCTGTCCGCATCCCGGAGCTTGGAGCTGCCGTACCCTACTATGGTGGCCAGCCGGACGATGCGGATGTACCCAAAATCAACGCACCTTTGATGCTGCAATATGCCGGACTGGACGAGCGTGTGAATGCTGGATGGCCTGACTATGAAGCTGCCCTCAAAGCCAACGATAAGGAGTATGTTGCTCATTTCTATCCAGATGTGAATCACGGCTTTCACAATAATACCACTCCCAGGTATGATGAGCCGTCGGCCAAGCTATCCTGGGAGCGTACGATAGCTTTCTTTAAAGAGAATCTGGGTTGATACATTGACATATAGCCCATGGTTTAAACCATGGGCTATATTGATTTTTCCTCTGAAATGAACAGACCCCAACTTACGTCTCGGCTCAAGTCGCAATACCAACAATTTGCGGATTATATTATAGGGCTCTCTGATGAGCAGTTTTTATCTGCCCCTACCGGAAAATGGTCGGCAGGTCAGCATGTGGAACATCTCCTGAAAAGCGTTGCTCCTTTGAGCAAAGTGATGCAGGCTCGTCCCATTCTCGAAAGCTTTGGTCGTGCAGAGCACTCCAGTCGCGACTATGATGCTATTGTGGTCTATTATCAGGAAACCTTAGCCAAAGGCTATGAAGATCGGCCACAGTTCCTGCCGGAAGAAGTCACCGCTGAGCAGAGAGCAGGCCTCATCAACAAATTGCTCGCGGAAGTGGACACACTTTGCGAGCTACTAGTTGGCTACAGTGTAGAAGATCTCGATCAACTCGTCATCCCTCATCCTTTGCTGGGCAATCTGACCATTCGCGAGATGATGCTTTTCACCGCGTATCATGGGCATCACCATGAGCTGGGGGTGCGCAGGATTTTTGAATAGATTTTCGTTTATCACGTTTGTGGGGGACACGAACGTGGGCGTTGGGGACATTATTTATTGTGAATGTTATCACAAAATACACCCCTGTGGTTCCGGTTCCACCTCGGCTCTGGGGGACAAGTTCCGCCCTTGAGGCCGACCTGGAAGGGCGGTTAGGTGGGTGTTATTCCTAATCAACTATGATAGTGCGCTTTTGCAAAGCGTACCTATCTATGTGCCAAACGTCACTCATACTCCTCCCACCACTTCGCAGTAGGAATATCTCGATCGATGTAGAACACCTGACCGACACGCGGTTGGGCTATTATCCTTTGATCTCCTTCCATAGCAGCATGCAGGCGCTGCACCGGCTCTTTCCAGGGGTGCAGGGCCAGGTTGAACTTACCCCAGTGGATTGGCATCAGCACCTTGCCACGCACATCCTTGGAAGCCTGCGCCGACTGCTCAGGCATCATGTGGATATCGGCCCACAGCTCGTTGTATGCGCCGCACTCCATCATCACAAAGTCGAATGGCCCGTATCGATCCCCGATCTCTTTGAAGCCCGGGAAGTAACCCGAATCCCCGCTAAAGAACACCCGCTTCGACCATCCAATGATTGACCAGGAGGCCCAAAGCGTGCCATTCCTGTCGGTCAGTCCCCTACCGGAAAAATGACGTGAGGGTGTCGCTGCTAAAGTCAGCTTATCAGAAAAAACAGCCTCCTCCCACCAGTCGAGTTCAGTGATGTTTTCCTCCGGTACACCCCACGACTGAAGATGCGCTCCTACGCCTAGCGGAACATAGAATTTGTTAACCCGATCCTTCAAAACAGAAATCGCATAATAGTCCAGATGATCATAGTGATCATGCGAAATGATCACTGCATCAATTGGCGGTAGATCGTCTAAAGTGGCTCTGGGCTCATAGTCGAAGTGCTCAGGCCCGGCAAACGAAAACATGGAGGCTCGTGCTCCAAACACAGGATCGGCCAACAGGGTATGTCCCTCTATTCTGATAAGAGCTGTGGAGTGACCAAACCATGTGATGGCTACCTCTGCTTCATCCATAGCCACGATCCTGGCCGCATCAAACGGAATGGTCTTGATGACTTCCTGCGGCTCTCGCGATTCCGTATAGGTAAAGAACTGCCTGCCCGCCTTCCACATAATGGTAGCAGGATTGCCTAGCCCTGTAGGTACGTTATTCACAAACTCCCCATCGCTGTACTGCTCCGATGAGCTGATCCGATCGAGATGATTCCCGGTAGGGGGCGCTCCTACCTGCGGAGCAAAGGCAAAGAACAATACTACTGCGGCTACAAGCAGGAGAATGATGCCGAGCAGCGAAAGGAGAATTGTTTTGAAGTAGTAACGGACTTTGGTCATGGTGTAATGTCGACTTGCACCTCGCAATATTGTATTGCCCCGTCGATAATACTACTGGTCATCAAATATCTCTTTGAAGAGACTGGTTTTTCTCAGTACTTAGTAAGTAACCTAATAATCACAACTATGAAAAAACTATTGACAAACTTATCTATTGGTGTATTGGCCCTGGGGCTGATGTATTGCAGCTCTCCTACCGGAAAAAATCAGGAGGAGTCTGCAACAGCGCCTGCTGCCAAAGAAGTAAAAGAGTATCAGGCCATTTCTTTTTTGGGTGATACACTTTACATGCTGGAGCCTTCCGCTAAGGCCTTGTCCAACCTCGATTCTGTTCGCGCTGTTTATGAAAATGATCCGTCTCTTGACAATCTGATCTGGTACGGTCGCTACACTGCCTATGCCGGTGACTACAAGGGGTCGATTGACATCTATACCGAGGGCTTGGAGAAGTACCCCAATGATCCCTGGTTACTACGTCACAGAGGCCACCGCTATATCTCTGTAAGAGACCTGGATAAAGCTATCGCGGACCTTGAGCTAGGCGCTTCACTGATTGCCGGCAAGGAGGATATCGTGGAGCCTGATGGCGCCCCGAATGCTGCGGGTATTCCGATAGGCAGCCTTCGGTCCAATATGGGCTACCACCTGGGGCTGGCTTACTACCTCAACGGTGACTATGAAAACTCTGCCCGGGTCTATGGAAATGAAGCGGAAACTGCGGATAACGTAGATAAACTCGTTTCTTCTACCCACTGGTACTACATGAGCCTGCGTAATCTGGGTCGTGATGAGGAGGCTGCCGCCGCAGTAGCGGACATTACCGCCGATATGGATGTTATCGAAAACTTTGACTACCACAAGCTGTGCCTGCTCTACAACGGCACAACCCCAGTAGAGTCTATGACCATCGATAAGGATCGCGGCTCTGCCGGTGATGCGCTGGCCTACGGTATCGGCAATTACTACTTGTACACGGGAGATACTGCCAAGGCGAAGGAGGTCTTCGAAGGGTTGATCGAAGGACCAGTGTGGGCGTCTTTCGGCCATATCGCCGCAGAAGCACATTATTCACAAGTTTTTAAGTAAGACTGAGGTGAACTCATACTCCTGATAGTACTTAGTTAATTCTATCAGGGGTTCTTTTTTACATTCGGGAGTAAAAATTGCCCAATAGTTATCAACTCTTTCACCACCTAACCAACATACCATGAAGACCAATTTCAATATTCTATTCGCAGCTCTTTTGATTATTTCAATCACCTCCAAGGCTCAAGAATCATCAGCAGATCTTGCCGCCAAAATAGAAGCAATGGCCAAAGTCGGTGCATGTTATTCACCTTCCTTTTCACCAGATGGAAGTGAAGTAGCCTTTATAACGAATATGAGTGGATCTCCACAATTATGGAAGATGTCAACAGCGGGAGGTTGGCCCATTCAGTTGACAAATTTCAATGATCCCGTTTCCAATGCTAGTTGGTCACCTAAAGGAAATAAAATCGTCTTTCAGCTTGCTCCAGGTGGTGGTATGAACAGTCAGGTGTATACGATCAATTCAGATGGCACTCAAGTGAAAAAACTTACTGTTGGAGGTCAAACCAATAATTGGGTTGGAATATGGAGCAAAGATGGCAGATCCCTCTCCTTTTCGTCAAACATGAAAAACCCTGCAGGGATGGATTCTTATCTCTATGATTTTGCGACAAATTCAGCGAAACTAATCGTCAAAAATCAGGGTACTGGCCGGATCACGGATATGAATTATGAGAATACAGAGTATCTAGTCAACAGAGTTGCAAGTAGGGGAAGCAATGATATTTATTTAGTAGACCAGGAGTCAAACGAAACATTACTAACTAAGCACGATGGGCCCGGTACCTTCTTTGGGTCGTTTGCTCCGAACAATGATATATACATGGCCTCAAACCTTGGTCGCGATAAGGTGGCTTTTGGCAGATTAATAAATGGGAATATCAAAATCATTAGTGATCATGGAGATTCCGAACTGGAGAAATACGTTTTCAACAAATCTGGATCAATGGCATTCCTTATTTGGAACACGGCCGGTAAAAATGAAGTAACATTATTTGATATTGAAAGTCAGAAAGAACTGAGGACAATTAACATGCCAGTAGAACTGCTTCGTGGAGTTGAGTTTTCTGCCGATGACCGGTATTTTCTCTTTACAGGAGCTGGCTCAACTGAACCTGCCAATGTCTGGCTTTATGATTTGCCAAATGATGAATTTAGAAAACTTACAGATAGCCAACATCCTGGTGTAGACCTCAAAAGTCTAATTGCGCCTGAGCTAGTAAAGTTCAATTCATTTGATGGATTAGAGCTTAGTGGATGGCTATATACACCAAAAGGTGAGGGTCCTTATCCTACCGTTATCAGCTATCATGGTGGGCCTGAGGGCCAGTCTCAGCCCTCATTCAACTATACTTTTCAAGCGTTATTAAGTCAGGGCATAGCTGTTTTTTCTCCCAATGTTAGAGGGTCATCAGGCTTTGGAAAGACATTCGTAAATCTAGATAATGGGGCGCTCCGTGTAAATGGCATCAAGGACATTGAAGCTTGTTACAACTATGTTGTAGAATCTGGATTTGCCGATAAGAGCAAAGTGGGAATAATGGGAGGTTCTTACGGTGGTTACATGGTTATGGCTGGAATAACGGAGTATCCAGACATGTTCGCGGCGGGTGCCAACCTATTTGGTGTAGTCAATTTCATAACCTTCTTTGAAGAAACAGAACCGTGGATGGCGGCCATTTCAAAAGTTGAGTACGGTGACCCGGATAAAGAATCCGAAATGTTAAAAGCACTGTCCCCTATCAATAAGGTTGATGCTGTCAAAACACCCACCATCGTGTTGCACGGTGCAAATGATACTAATGTACCTGTTGTAGAGGCGGAACAAGTAGTACAAAATCTCAAACAAAGAGACATACCTGTAGAATACATACTCTTTGAAGATGAGGGACATGGATGGCGGAAAACATCGAATAAGGTGACTTCTACCGTATCGATTGTAAAGTGGTTCAAAACCTACTTGTTGGAGTAGGTGATCTGTTCATGTTTTCTTACTTATAGTATGAAGTACTTCATTGTATTAGCATATCTCTTGTCTCACACCGCCGTTCACGGTCAAGACCTTATGGTCGACTGCCGAGACCAGCAGGAATATCCCATTGCAGATATCAATGGTACCCTATGGATGGCGGCTAACCTGAGGTATGAGACTAGCCTATCGTCTCGTATTACCAAGGAACAAAAGGAAAAGCAATCTGATCTTGTCGGTCGGTATTATCATGTTAATGAGATCAACTCTATTTGCCCATGCGACTGGCGCCTACCGGACGCGGATGACTGGATCAATTACTTTGACTTCCTGGCGGCCAACAAGTCACAGGTGAAACTCGCGGTGGATAAAAGTCATATTTCATTTCACGAGTATGACGGAAGTATCAATATTTTTTCAGAGGATAGCCCAATCAACTTGATCCCTACCGGAAGATTGGAGGGTGGTACATTCTACTTGCCTGATAACTATGCAGACTTCTGGACTGATGATCCCCCGAGATTTGGAGAACTGGATAGCGATTCCCGCCTGGGAATAGCACATATACTAACTGAGGTCTATGATGGTAAAACACATATTCACCTAAGACAAACTGGTATCTCCAATATCCATTCGCACAAGCACCACCTCGATCCGGACAAGGAGAAGAAACTCAGGAAGTTTATGGTTAGGTGCGTGAAATCGCTAAACTAATACGAGATTCTACCAAGCCAACAGCCTTAAAAAAAAGCGGAGGTGATGGCCTCCGCTTTTTCTAATTCTAATTCACCCTTAACTACTGTGTCTGGATGACGAGGTAGTTAGTAGTTTTCCAGAAGCCTTCCTTATCCGTGATGGTCAGCTTCGTCTTCTTCTTGTCACTCTCGATGGCATAGCTACCTTCGGCGTGATCTGTGATCAACTTGATTGACTTGCTCTCAAACTCAATCATGTCCGTCTCATCCTTTTTCAGCCTGGTGAAGAGCATTTCATTGCTATTGGCATTGAGGACTTTTACTTTGCCCATACCGATGAAGCCGCCCTCAGTATCAGTGATCTCCATTTCTCTAAGCTCCTTAGCAGAACCTGCATAGTAATAGATGCGATTAAGGATTTCAGCTAATCTTTCAGTCAAGGCGACCTGTACATCAAACTCATTCTTTAACTCTTCAAAGTCTTCTGCCATCGAACTTCTCAGTTCAAGGTATTCGATCTCTTTTTGCATGATGATCGTTACCTGCTCTTTGATCTGCTCGTTGAGTGCCAGTACTTCTTCACTTTGCTCACCATAGACTTTTCTCATTTCTTTCAAGCTCTTGTCAAGTGCAAGAATCTTTAGTTTAGAGTTGTCCAGTAGCTCCTTGATTGAGGCTATTCTCGCCATGATGCTTTCTTTCTTATCAGCTTCTGATAGATCTTCCTTCTGCAATCCACCTACAAACGAGGTGTTCAGGTCAATTGACTTGAGGTTTTCGTCTATCTCGGTCAGGGTCTTTTTGTACTGATCGATCGTGCTAAAAAGTTGCTTGTTCTGAGATTGCATCTTCTTACTTTCAGCTCTCAGGCTATCAGTTTGCGCTCTCAATGCAGCATTTTCTTCTTTCAACTTTGTGTTGCAACCTGATAGTAGCACTACCAGTATTACGAATATTTGATACATTTTCATTTGAATGATGGTGTATTTAGAGTGAATAATAATTTTGAAAACAGCCTCGACTATTTGCTTCTACATAGGTAGAAGATGAGCATAGAACGGAAGTGCTTCCAAAAGGATGTTGTAGTAGATCACTATTTTTAAAGTATTTTCAAATCGCTATAATCTGTTTTTAAAATCGCTGGTAATCAGTTGGTTACATATAAAATCTGCATGTAGAATCCACACTCTTCCGTTTGAAGGTTTTGCTCTCTTGTGAATCTGCTTACCACCATACATCTGCGTAACTCTTACTAACTTTAGATAACGTCTAATAAAATGAAGTGCAATGAGTCTAGAACCGAATGCCCAGAAAATAGTAGATCAAATCAGTGGCCCTGAAACTAAGCTTGGTGACCTCAGAAAAATCGCCGGCGAAATCAAAATGGATCATGAGTTAGCACTTGAACTTTGGTCCGCGGGTAGCTTCATGGCAAGACAACTTGCCATACTGATGATGGATAAAAAGCAGTTGACGCAGGAAGTAATCGGTGGGCTAATCCAAGACATACAGCACCACAATGATATCGAGCGCAATCAGCTGACAGACTGGCTCATGGCCAACCAACTGATGAAGGACAAAAAGACGATTGCATTGATCGAAACATGGGAAGATCATTCCGAATCATTGCTTCGTAGGGTCTATTGGTACTATCAAGGTAGATTGCGCTGGATGGGTAAGGTGCCTATCGATAATGCGGAAAAGCTCTTAAACGCGATTGAAGCTCGGCAGCCTGAAGAAGCTCCGGAAGTCCAATGGGCGATGAACTTCACTGCCGCTCAGGTCGGCATCTTCGAACCCAAGTATCGCTCAAGATGTGTTACCATTGGCGAAACCCTGGGTCTCTATAAGGACAAGCCTGTTGCTAAGAACTGTACACCCGATTACCTACCGGAATGGATCAAGATGGAGGTGGAGGAAAAAGGGTACATAAATCAGCGTAGTGAAACTAAATTAACTATTGCTTGCCTTAGCACAAATCATTATCTTAAAAGATGATGGGAGAAAACATTCTACTCAAGAAGAGCCCGAAGATTGAATTCCAGCTGTTGGATTATGGCTTTCAATTGATAGATGAGCAATCAGAGAGTCACTCTGGCTACTACGCTTATGAAGATCTACAATCCATAGAACTCAATAATCCATGGTTTCCCAGATTCGCTAAATGGCTAAGGGTTTTCACTTGCTTTTGTAATGTAGTGTCATTTTTCCCGGATGCGGAATCCTACAAGAAAGCCAATATTATCTTTTATGACGGAAAAGCCCAGTTTGGCGTGTGGCTGACTGATACTTATATGGCTGATAAAGCAAGAATATTAAAGGAGCTATTGGACCAAAGGTTAATACAGACCACATCCTAGGCCTATATGAGGTACAAGAAATCTCTACCTATCCCGAGTTTGTAACTCAGGATCACAAGTCAAAACTATCAACTCTCCACTATCATCTACCTCCTAAGTTAGCGCACGCGTGTCGCGTGTGGCTAAAATGGCATTTAGCAAAATCCCAACCTGATGACCTTCATTTCCTGTTGTCGTTTATTTCCTATCTTCAGGTAAACTAACGGTGTAGTATCCTTGAGCAGGAAGTACAAGTTTTTAAATAAAGAAGGTCTCTATTTTGTGAGTTTTGCCCCTCGCACTTGTCGGTGTTTTCACCGTCGAGTTATATGTTGTCGGTCATAAGCCCAACTACGGCGTAAGATTCTTTGTTGTGTTACTCCAGCTTATAGCTTATCTAAAATCGCAATAGACTTAAAATCGCCATATTCAATTCACTATTTATTATAAAAAATATATTCATGTGAAAAAAACAATAGTTTTTAGTTGAATTATTAGATTGTAATTAACTAATTACCATTAAAATAATTGTTATGAGAAAAACGCAAGTTTTAATTCCGTTAATTATAGTTCCACTAGTATTTAATGGGTGTTGTGAGGATGAAGGTGTTTGTGATACGGTCGATAAGGCCGATTTAACATTTAGTGCAATTAACACCATAATCAATCCTGAAGGGACTTCAAGCTTATTCAACACTTTTGCCGACATTGTTAACGTTGCTGGAGAAGCCTGCGAGACGACAACAGCCCAGGAACATACAGATCGCGTCCCCATTTATTTAGTAAACGAGGAAAATGGTATTGAAACTCTGACAGAACTAGCCTTTGCCCTCGCGAATGGTCCATCAGTAGGTGCTGGAGATGAATATGAAATAGAAACGTTAATTGAGGTAACGGCAGATGGGATATTTGAGGTAGAGACTGAAATAGATATTGACAATGATGTAGATGAAAGAGATGAAACCAACAACGTTACCGGATCACCAGTAACTGTTGGTAGGATCAGAAATGCCAATACGAACTCTTTTAGGTTTGAAGTATCAGGAACGGGAGTGAAGCCGATGAACATCGAAGAATATCGGAAACATATTAAAACATTTAGAGTAACAACAAGACTGAAATGAAACTATGGTGGCTATTTTTAATAATTGTCTTAGGATCTTGTTGCGAAGATTGTTTCAATGATCCTAACTTGCAGATACCTCCAGTCTTACAAGGAACTGTCGATGCTGTAGGCAATCCGATAATCTTAGTTCCCAACAAAGGTGTTGATACTTGGGTTGATGGTAGGTTTTTTCAAGGTGGTGTGACTTACTTTCTGGTACCCAACCTGCAGTACCCAAATGTCTACTTCTCTGTTGAACGCACAATTGAATCAAGGAGGACTTTATTTATTTGGAACCGTCTTAATACCCCACAATTCTTTTTTGATCAAAATGAGGAGAACCGGTTTTTGACAGAAGGAGAGGTCATAACGGTGTACGTGGGAGTAATAAATAATAAACTAACTTTTAATACGAATTGTATAAATGTAGATGTTCAAGAGATTGAATCAGTTCTAGACTATAGGTTTGTTGCGCAAGAAGGCCAAAAGACTGGAGAAAGAACAATAACTAAAAAAGAAACTCAGGTATCGGCGGGAACAGGAAGGATATTCACCTATGAATTAGTTTTTGAAGGGCCTGGAGACTACTCGTTAGATATCAGTATAGATGGAGGTAATCTTGTTGAAATAGATACTACAGATAATAATTATACTGAAGCAAGGTTAGACTTTCTAGCCCAAGGTGGGTAACAAAATTCAACTCCTAGACCAAATATCAACAAAGCTTACACGCTCGCGAAAATCGAATATGTATTTTTTGGTTTGCTTTGATTAAGCTCTATCTACATCAAACTTCCCTAAGTTAGCGCACGCGTGTCGCGTGTGTCTAAAATGCCATTTAGCAAAATCCCAACCTGATGATCTTCATTTCTTGTTGTCGTTTATTTCCTATCTTCAGATAAACTAACGGTGTAGTATCCTTGAGCAGGAAGTATAAGTTTTTAAATAAAGAAGGTCTCTATTTTGTGAGTTTTGCGGCGGTTTACTGGATTGACGTATTGGTCAGATATGAATATTGTCAAACCATACTGGATAGTCTTACTTACTGTAGGAAGAACAAGGGTCTTGAAATCTACTGTTGGGTAATAATGCCCAGCCATCTTCATCTAATCATCCGAGCGAAAGAAAAGAATCCAGAAATTGTATTGGGCAGATTTAAAGAGTTCACTTCAAAGAGGCTTGTAGCACAGGTTAAAGAAAGCCCAAAAGAGAGTAGAAAAGATTGGCTGTTGTGGATGTTTGAGAGAGCCGGATCAAAGAGTAGTAATGTATCTATCTATCAGTTCTGGCAGCACCATAATAAGCCCATAGAACTGTGGAGTCCCGAAGTAATTGATCAAAAAGTCGATTATATCCATAACAATCCTGTTTTAGCAGGCTTTGTTGAGGAACCATGGCATTGGAGATACAGTAGTGCCGTAGATTATAGCGGGGGCAAAGGGTTGTTGGAAATTGACTTTGTTTGATAACAGCACACGCGACACGCGTGCGCTAACACCTGAGAGGAAGCTCAAAACTGTAAGCTATCAACTGACAACTCTCAACTCACCTCCGCTTCCGCCTCGATCTCCACTTTATAGCCCTCTCCGACGAGCTTGGCTTCCACCAAGCTATTAGCGGGTTGGATATCCTTGAAGCGATCTCCGTGCGCTAATGCGACCGGCTCCCAGTCGTTGATGTCATTGACGAAGATACGGGTACGTACCACATCTTCGAGCTTGCCACCCAATGACTCGATAGCACCCTGGATTTTATCCAATACAAAATGCGCCTGTGCACCCGGGTCAAGTCCACCAATCATCTTGGTACCGTGGGTAGCGGTAGTGCCTGAGACAGAGATGCGATTGCCTCTGCGGGTAGCGCGGCTATAGCCACAGTCCTCTTCCCAGATGGTTCCGCTCATGACTTTGGTACCACCACCTAACTTCGCGATAGGAACAAAGGGTTTGGGAATGCTCTCTAGGTGATCACTCAAGTCACCTGTAGCCGTCAGGAAAGGTGGTTTGCGGTACTCGTCACCACAGTCACCTGGAATAGGATCAAGCTGCGCTTGGGCTGATTGGATCAGCTCCAGATCCACCTGATCCAGTTCGTAATTAAAAATCTTTAAGGTGTCCTCTACATGAGCACTCTTGCCTAAGCGCGCTCCGACGATCACTCCAGCTACGGCAGGCTGTGCTAGCATGTACTTGCTGGCGATATTGGCGATAGACACATGATGCTTATCTGCAACCTGTTTTACAGTCGCTAACAAATACTGAAACTTCTCCCATCCACCGGCGGTATCGATATAGCGTTTGTACTTAGCCTGAGACATGGTCAGGGTGTTGTCCAGCGCAGGCTCAGGCTGACCCAGCCATTTTTCCGATAGGAAGCCCCCCGCGATCGTCCCGAAGGCCAGCAACTTCACGCCAAACTCCTCACAAGTCTCACGCATCTTGCCTCCGCCCCGTTGGTCGAGCAGGCTGTAGCAAATCTGATTCGACGCAATATCTATTCCGCTAGTCACCGCGATCCGTAGATGTGCACTATCAAAGTTAGTAAGGCCAAGTGCGCCGATCAGGCCCTCCTCCTTAAGCTCCTGTAGCCAGAACAGACAATCGAGCCAAGCCGGGTCCGTATACACCCAGGAGTGAAACTGCAACAAGTCAAGTTTGTCGAGCTGCATCCGATCAAGCGACAGTTGAATAGCCGCTCTTGTGTCTTCCCGGGTCACTTTGCCTGGCTTAGGCACCCATTTGGTCAGCAATTGGGTCTTTGGGCCAAGCGCGTGCTCCTTCTTGAATGTCCCGGTGATGATCTCAGCAGAGCCATAGTGATCCGCCATATCGAAGGTGGTGAAGCCGGCCTCTACATAGGGCAGCATCGACTTGGCCGTCTCATGAGGATCGAGGGTGTTTCCATCCTTTTCAAGATCAGCAATCTGCCAAAGGCCAGTGAGCACGCGGGAGATTTTCAGTCCGGGTGCCAGCTCAGTGTATTGTACCATGGTTTATTCTGGGGGTAATGTTGAAAACAATGTCTTTGTATCTACGCCCTCTTTTTTGAGGTTTTGATGCTTGTAGTAGAAAATGGCCGTCGCAATCGCCATCACAATCAGCCAGATAGGTGTCGAATGAAAATACCAGGCACCTACCTCGGCGTTGAGGTCCTTCCAGGTATGTACTGCGAGAAAGCCCGTCAGGATGATGGTGCCAGACCAGCCCAAGGCCTTCTGAATGCCAAGGTTCTTGATGACTTTGATCTCCTTCGTAAGGGCCGGATTGACGGTAGGCAGGCTTATCAGGGTGACACACATGAGGAGGAAATTAACCATCATGCTGGTGACCATAATATCAATCCCAAGGAAGAAATCCCCCGCGAAGTGACTGCCGATGATCCCGATACTGGCCATCACACCGCTCAGGACTATCGCAATATGTGGCGTGTGCAATGTCGGGTGTACCTTCGCCACTTGTCTTGGGAAGATGCCGTCTTCTGCCCAGGCAAACATCAGTCTGGAGACGGACAGCAACATTGCCGGTAGGTCGTTGATCAATGCAATCGCCGCGCCGACGAGCACGGCTATCGCCAAACCGGAGGGCATCAGATAGCTCAGCATCCCAGGAGCGGTAATGTCTTTTTTCATGGCCTCCTCAGCCACAAACTGCCATGGCACAGCATGATAAACAGCAGCTGTGAAGAGCATATAAAAGCTGCCTACTACCGTAATCGCCAACGCAATCGCCAGGGGTAATGACTTGGAAGGGTTCCTGGCTTCCCCGCCTGCCTGGGCGATGGAGTCAAAGCCAATAAAGCTCGAGAATAGCAGCGCAGCAGCTGCGAGGAAGGTGCCAAAATTGAACTCCCCATCGGTGGCAGGCACAAAGCTCCTGCCCTCCTTGGCCTGAAGACCAACCTGAAAATCATCAGGTGTAAAATAAAAGCCAGCTACAACTACAATCGCTCCTAAACCGAACATCAGGATCATGAGCGGGATCACGGTGCGCTCGTACATCTTGGCACCCTTTATATTGACGAACACGAACAACCAGAGCAGGATCAATGCTAGTCCTACCCTAACAACGCCCGTCTCCAAGGCGTCTGCCAAACCGCTCCACTCAAGTGCTACGGCCACATCTCGCACGAACGGTATGATCACATAGGACACCACACCAATGACAATAGATAAACCAAACCACTGCGAGAAGCTGGCGATGAAGCCCAGATAGGGGTTGAGTCCGCGACTAGCGTAAATGTAGCTACCCCCGGCCCGAGGCATAGCAGAAGCTAATATGCTGTAGGCGAATGCGGCCAATATCGCAGGCACGGCAGCAAAAATGAAAGCGGGCAGAACATAGGGCCCAATGCCGGGTACATTTCGCTGGATCATGAAAGGCACCACGTTGATTGACGCGCCGAGCATTGAGCAAATTCCCGTAGCGGCCAATGCTACAATACCCATTTGTCTGGTTAGGCCTGTTTTCGCGGTAGGTTCTATCATGAACACCCTAGTTAATCTATTTAGCCGATTTTGCCAATGGCTTTTTGATGAGGGATTGCCGTTCCATTTTTTTCAATTGATAAAAAAGTGAGTGACATAGGGTTGTCACTCTGCGGCATTTCTTTGAGTTATGTTTAATCCTAAAACACACTAGCATGACAACACAAGAAATAGCAGATCGATTAGTATCACTTTGCCGAGAGGGTAAGTATGAGCAGGTTTATCAGGAACTATATTCCGAAGATGCCTGGAGCATCGAGCCAGAAGGTAATCCTTACGGTACCGCTAAAGGCATGAAGGAGATTCAGGAAAAGGGCAAACGATGGAATGAAATGGTAGAGAAATTCCACTCAGGTTCATTGTCTGATCCCATCGTAGCGGCTGATCATTTTTCGATTGCATGGTTTTCGAGAATAACCATGGCGGGCGCCACTGAGCCGATAGACATGGATGAGATTGCAGTTTATCGTGTAGCTGATGGCAAGGTTGTCAGTGAGCAGTTTTTTTATACTGCTGAGTCATAGCATCAAACCAAGTCAAGGTTTCGAACCTTGACTTGGTTGATTATTAGAGCAACTCAGAGAAATTACTGAAAAAAGAGCCTAACGGTCTCCTGATATTAAGATTGCTTCGTAAACCCTACCGCTAATACCATATCATTACTCGCAATGACGGTAATAGAGCGCATTTGGGATGCCCATGCTTACTCATACTTCAAGCTTTCCACGGGATTGGCCATGGCAGACTTGAGGATGTGATAGGTAATGGTCAAGAGGGCAACCCCCACCACAATTAATCCTGAAGCTACAAAGGAGGTAAACCCAATATCCACGGCATAGGGATAGTTGGCCAGCCAGTTGTCCATCAGGAAATAACTCAGGGGCCAGGCTATGACAATCCCAAGTCCTACCAGCATGAGGAAGTCTCTTGATAGTAGCATGACGATTTTCTTAATGGAACTTCCCAGCACCTTCCGAATGGCTATTTCGCGGGTACGCTGCATAGCCGTGAAAGAGGATAAACCAAACAAACCCAGGCAACCAATCACCGCTGCAAGTACAGCAAAAGCAGAGAACAGATCCCTGAACTGCCGCTCACTTTCATAATAGCTATTGAAGTATTGATCTAAGAAGAAAAACTCAAACGGATTACCTGGAAAAGCTCGTAACCAGGCCTCCTCAATTTTCTGCATTGTCTGAGGCAGGTCATTGGTATTGACGTGCACCAAGTAGTACTCCATCACACCCTGACCTGCTGTGAAAATGATAGGTGACTTAGCTTCTTTTAAGGATTCCTGATGGTAGTCCTGCAGCACACCCACTACCTTCACTTCCACTTCAAATGCATCGATGGCCAGCATCTCATTCACTGCCAGCTCTGGCGGATCAAATCCCAGCTGCCGAGCGCCTGTCTCGTTGATCAGCACATTTTCCCGATTCTTATGATCTTGAAACTCTTCTGAAAACAAGCGGCCTGCCACGGCTTTCATGTTCATCGTCTCGAAGTAGCCATAGTCCATGTTGGCATAGGAAAATGGAATCGCATCCTGCTCAGTCTGTGCTCGTGTACGAATAGGCGTCTTAAAGCGCAACTGTTTTCCCGGTAGGGCTGACCCGCCCCCGACGTTGACAATATCTGACTCCTGTCGCAGCGAATTCTTAAATGCTGTCACCCGACTGGTATTCAGCGAATTGGAGGTATCTCGCTTTGCAGGTCGCTCTATGACGAGGGTCTCATCGATATTGAATCCAAGGTTGCGATTTTGCATGTATTCCATCTGATTGTATACCGTCCATGTGCCGATCATTAGGGCTACCGCAATGGTGAACTGAAGGATAACCAGACCCTTACGAAGGGTGAGACCTGAGCTTGAGTTTTTGAGCTTGCCCTTGAGCACCATGATCGGTTTAAACGACGACATCACAAAGGCTGGGTAGATCCCGGAAAGCAATGACCCAGCCACAAACAAAATCCCGACACTCGCCCAAAACCAGGACTGCTGCCAGATAATATAATCACTCGGTGTACCACCAAGTGCCACGAAGAAAGGGGTGACGATCAGGATGATTAAGAAGCTGAGGATAATTGCCAGGCCATTAATCACGAAAGCCTCCAGCAGAAACTGAACGATCAGATGGTGGCGATAGGAGCCCATCACCTTTCTGAGCCCGACTTCCCTACCCCTGTCCATCGAGCGAGCCGTACTTAGGTTGATATAGTTGACCCAAGCGATGATGATAATGAAGATGGCAATGATGCCAAGGTAGGATACGGCCTCACGGTTGCCATTGACTTCAGGTTCATCCGTAAGTGGGTCGTCCAAATGTATGTCTGCAATAGGCTGCAGCAAGAGCTCATTGACAATATTTTGCTCGTTGTTGTTGGGCTGATACTTATTCACAATAGCCGGAAACTTGGCTTCCAGCTGTGCGGGACTGGTGCCATCGGCAAGTTGTACATAAGTGTAAAAGTCCTTTCTGCGCCAGCCATTGCCATAGCGGCTCAACGCCCAGTCACCTCTGGTGAGAAGTGTGCTGAAAGATGACAGTACATCAAACTTCAAGTGCGTACTGGAAGGTGGGTCTGCAAATACGCCCGTGACCTTGTTCAGCTCATTGGCGAAGTCGTCATCCTCCAAACGCAGGTTTTTCCCGATAGGGTTTTCATCGCCGAAATACTTCCTGGCGGTAGATTCGGAGATAACCATAGAGAACGGCTCTACCAAAGCCGTCTCAATGTCGCCATGGATCAGCTCATACCCTAGCATTGAGAGCAAGCCTTCTTCGGCATACATGAACTTCTTATGCTTCAGGACAATCGGCCCACCCGGTGCATCATCACGCGTGATGATCACATTGTTTTTTGAGCCAATGTTGTACACCTTGGCAGCTGCCAATACCTCCGGAAACTCTTCCACTAAGGCCGGAGCAACACCGGGGTAGTTTTCGGAGCTCTTGTACATGAGCTCTCCATTGCGATACATATCGAGTCGGACGCGATAGATATCCTCCACGTTGGCGATGTGAGATTCATAGCTCTCCTCAAAGGAGACATACTGCATGATCAGCAGATAGGCAGAGATGCCTAGCGCCAATCCAAAAATGTTGATTCCAGCATACAGCGGATGCTTGATCAGTGACCTCCAGGCCACATTGAAGTAGTTTTTAAGCATGATAATGAGTTTTTGACCAGATAAATGTATTACATAGTACCTATTATTGCAATGTACTCGTCAAAAATTGTATCTCGAATGAATCGTTTTAATCGAATCATAGAAGTGAGCTTTACATCAGGAAGACTTTATGAAATGGGAAAGGTTACAGCCAGTCTGTATAATAATCTGATAACAGATGTTCCGAGTCACTAACCAAGGAAGGTGTGTTCAAAGAATGAGCTATTCCTATGCTATTGCTCAGGATGTAGCATAGTCGATCACATCTACCCCAAGCTGATCGGCTAATGGCTTGAGCTTAGCTATCAGTTTGGCCTTATCCTCGAAGGTAGCAATGAAGACCTTGTTGTCTTCTGAGAACCTGAGATAACCATCGTAAACTGGTTTGTGAACCGTATTGGTGATGGACTTCATATGCATGGTCTGACTGGCATTACGCTTTTTGATGAAGAAGTATTCAACTTTCTCAAAGCTTCTCCACTCTCCTTTTTTGAAACCCAGCATCCAGAGATAATCATGATACCTTTTTTGACCAAGGTCAATGGTGATACCATAAGTGGTAGTAAATAGAAAAGCTGCAACCAGCAGTAGCACAAGCCCTAAAGCCAATATCTTCGTCAACGCTATCAGCCCTCCAATCACTAGCAGTCCTCCAAGGAAGATGAAAGTTCCTGGAAAGTAGCGGGTGGTTTTGAAGTCGAGTTTGGTCAAAATCAAGTTCGCAGATGTCGATCTAGTTCCCTCAAAAAAAACCTGACTTCTTCCATCAATGGGACGACCATCTCATCATCAAAGTCAAAGAGATCACCATAATCGCCCTTTTTCCTATAATCAAAGAGCTTACTAAAAAGTCTACCGAACCTGCGGTCAATAAGACCAGTTTTGACAAAGACAAGTCCGAATTGCGTTCTCACACCATCATGAGTCAAAGTCGCCACATCATTTTTTAATAACAATGCTGTTACGGCATAAAAACAGGAATAATAGAGGCGATTAACAACAGCATTCCAGCGCTCAGATTGCGCCAGAATCTCGGCCTCCTCATATGTATCTTTAGCTCGCTGGTATCTGTAATTGATGTAGTCGTTGCGATTTTCAATATTCATAGAAGAATACCTTCACGCTTAACGGAAGCATAGAGTGGAGTGTGAACCAGTACATCATTCCAATAGTCTTTAGGATAGATGATGGGAGAAATTAATTGACCAGTTTCGAGTTCAATCTCGTAAAGTTCATTTCTGAATTTATCCTCAACATCGTTGGTTACCTTCTTATCGTCAACAAGTATGAGAATATCCCAATCAGAATTTGACCTATTCTCTTTCCTTGCTCTCGAGCCAAAAAGGTAGGTCTCAGAATTAGGGTCTATGCTGTTGACCCTTTTTTTGATCTCATTGGCTATTTGATCGTCAATTATCGTGTCCATCAATTATTTCTGTTGGATGTAATTTTGACCTGTAGTAACGGCTCATCGGTAATGTCATCAAACGGAATCTCGAGTTTTTCAGCTAATTCTTTTATCATTTGTTTTTATACGTAGAACACTCGTAGTTGATTTTTACCAGACTAAAGATAACATTTCTCCGCCTTGGCAGGTGTTTTCACCTGCCAACCTTTTAGGCAAAATGATCCATTAGTGACAACACCAACGGGGGCGTGACTCATGGCTACAATTTTAAACTATCAATTTAGTCATTCTCAACTACTGAACGTCTTTCCTCAAATAATGCCCAGCTACATCAAAGTCCATTTTGCCTTTGGCAATAAGGTCCATATCCAGCTCCGCTGTAAGTATACCCCGCTCATCGAATAGCGGCCCGGCTACCAGATTTCCCAAAGGATCAACGATAACACTGCCTCCCTTACTCATAACCTTGGGCAGGCTGGAGTAGTCTTCTCCGGGAAGCGTCGGATATTCCGATTTCTCCACATACTGGTTGCACCCAAGGACAAAGCAACGGCCCTCCAGCGCAATGTGCCGCATGGTATGTTGCCAACTCTCACGATGATCGGCCGTTGGAGCACAGTAAATCTCAACCCCCTGTTGATAGAGCTTCATGCGGGCATTGGGCATGTAGTTTTCCCAGCAGACCAGCCCGCCTATTTTCCCGCTAGGGGTATCGTACACCTCAAGATCATCTCCATCGCCTTCTCCCCAGATAATCCGCTCTGCCGCCGTAGGCTTGAGCTTCCGGTGCTTTCCAATCAGATTCCCGGTAGGGTCAAAGTAAAGTATTGTACAGTAGAGTGTGCCTGTATCACCGCGCTCGACCACCCCGATGACCAGATAGGCGCCATGTTCCTTCGCTACTTCTCCCAGGATTTGGGTCTCCTCGCTCGGCACCTGGATGCAGTTTTTCCAATACCTGAGCCAGGTCTCACGTCCCTCCTCGCTCCGGCTGCCTACCACCGTACCGAAGGTCAATCCCCTTGGATAGGCGGGGATGAAGGCCTCCGGAAACAGCATCAGATCAGGCTTCTCTTTAGCTGCCTTTGCAGCTAGTGATCTGACCTTGTCGAGGGTGGCTGCCCTATCAAACAGCACCGGGGAATCCTGAATAATCGAAACGCGCATGATGATTCGTTTGTGGAAAAATACAGAATTGGGGGCACATGTAGTTGTTGAGCAAGCGACCAATTGGCTCTCGGGTTTTGACCTCACCCAACTAAAGGCTAATTTTCTATCTCATCAATTTCGCAATTATCTCTAGTCCATCCGGTTTTCCCTCATCGCTCCTTTCAAAACTCAGGCCTCAGGTCTTCTGGCCTCCTTTTGTGCTACTGCTTGCAGCCCTGATATACAGCATTGTCGATAGCAGCCAGTTTCTTGCTACCACAGTTCGTATCAACGATTTCATTCTTGACAATTTTGGTTGGCTCTTTAGCGCGGGCACTACCATGATGCTATTGACCTGTCTGCTGATCAGTTTTCACCCTTTCGGGAAAATCAGGATTGGCGGAGCAGAAGCCAAACCCTTTTTGACCAGATGGCGATGGTTTTCGATTGTACTGTGCACCACTATCGCCACAGGCATTATCTTCTGGGGTACTGCAGAGCCCCTTTTTCATCTCTCCGCACCCCCATCGTTTGGTAGGGCTGAGGCAGGATCTCAAGAGGCGGCCAACAATGCTATGGGCTACATGTTTCTGCATTGGACGCTCACCCCATATGCGATCTACAGCGTACCGGGGCTCATGTTTGCGCTGGCATTTTACAATCGTCGTAGGAGCTTCAGCATTCACTCGACGCTCTTTCCAATCATACGCAATCCCAACCAACCTCGCCTCGCCAGCTTCATTGACGGCATCTCGCTTTATGCATTAGTCGCTGGTATGGCAGCCTCACTCGGTGGCGGCATACTCACCATCTCCGGAGGTCTCAAAAACCTGACCGGCTATGAGAGTGGCTGGCTGCAGCTCATTATCACACTGCTCATCGTCGGCACATTTATTGTCTCGGCCATCTCCGGATTGATGAAAGGCATCCGCATTCTCTCCGATATCAACGCCCGTATCTTCATTGTCCTGGCACTGTTCATGTTAGTCTGTGGACCCACGTTATCCATTCTGAAATATACGCTGGCGGGCCTGACTTCCTACATTACCTCCCTACCGGAAATGAGCCTCGTATCGATACTTCATCCTGATGATCCCTGGCCCAAGAGCTGGACTTCCTTCAACTGGGCCAACTGGCTGGCATGGGCACCTATTTCGGCACTTTTCCTGGGCCGACTTGCTTATGGATACACCATCAGGCAGTTCCTCCTATTCAACTGGGTGCTCCCTTCGATTTTCGGGATGATATGGATGGGTATATTCAGTGGCATGACGTTGGATTTTGAGCTGGGTAAAAACCTCGGACTCCTAACCCTTCTGCAAAGCCAGGGGCCCGAATCAGTTATCTATCGCATACTGGAATCCCTGCCACTTCGCTACGTCATCGCACCCCTATTTCTAATCACGGCCTTCCTCTCTTACGTCACAGCCGCTGACTCAAATACGGAAGCCATGGGAGGTATCAGCTCGACGGGAATTTCTCCAGAAGCTCCCAGTCCGCCTACGATTATCAAGGTGATCTGCGGGGTGACTATAGGAGCAGTGGCCTTTATCATGATCAATATGGCAGGAATAGATGGCATCAAGATGCTCTCCAATCTGGGAGGCCTGCCCTCCCTTTTCTTAATTATCACCGTCAACATCGGTTTGCTCTATTTGATATTCTCAAAAAAATACAAAAGCTTATGAGCCCAGAGGAGACCTTATTGTCCTTTGAAGAGTCTTACCAGAATCAGCCTTGGTATGGTGAGTCCTTGTTGAAATTGATTGGTCGTATGACACTTGATGATGTCAACTTTCGCCCTACCGGAAAAACCAAAACAGCAGGCGAGCGCTTAGCCCACATTGTCGCTTGGAGAAAGCTGATCTGCGAGCGGCTAAAAGGAAATGCGGACTACACCGTGAAGATGAACAGTTCTGATGACTGGCCGGGTCCCAGCGACTATTCAAAGGAGGAGTGGGAGAAGCTGGTTGCCCAACTAAAATCTATCCATACTGAGCTCCTTTATCTAATACCCAAAGTCAAGGACACGGACGCCTTGGTACCGGGCTCAAAAAGCAGTGATGGCCATCCCTACACTTATGCCTATTTGATCAGAGGCCTAATCGCCCATGACATCTACCATCAGGGTCAGATGGCCTTGTTGATGGTGATCTCTCAATCATCGAAGGAAAACTGATTTTAATCAATCCGAACACTACGAAATACCATTGGGGCGGATAGTCATAGGGCCTACTTTGGCTAAGGAACTTAAACCTTAAAACAATGGATACTAAAGAACAACTCGAGAGTGTAGTTTTTCATCAGACGCAGTGCCTCAACGCACTAGAAGACATGAAAAAACTGATTGAGACACATCATGAAAATACAGCTATCAATAAATTGAAAGATGTGGAGAAGGAGCTAACCAGACTCACCCTCCAGCTTCGTCAAATTGAAGAAACCATAGTATAAACTAAATCTAATAGACCACTTAAAAAGCCATCTACAGAAAGTCAACCCAGGCTTTCGGGATGGCTTTTGTTTTAGGGGCTACTCCGAGGTAGCGATTTACCGTCGATCGGTTGATGAAATGAATTCATCTATAAAATCAAATACCATGATACTGCGTATATTGTAATATGAAAGTTGAGAGAAAAAAGGACGAAATATTGATTACACTTCCCTCCGCTATTGGTGAATCGCACCTAGAAAGTATTTTGGAATACCTCCGTTATGAGGAATTGTTATCTAAGTCTCAAGCCACTCAAGACGACTTAGATGAGTTGGTCAATGAAGCTAAGAAAGGTCGCTGGGATAGGGTGAAATCAGAAATTGGCTGGAGTGAGAAAGATAGTTGTTGATACAAACATTGTGTTCAGTTCTCTTCTCAACCTGAACAGTCGTATCAGCCAACTCCTTACTCCATCCTCAGTGACTTGATGGGGTTGACGCGTGTTGCTCTCCAGGCGTGGTAGCCGATCCGCCCACCTCGGGGGAGTCTGGTTCATGAGAGCGCGCTGAAGGTCAGTCGAGGGAGTTTATTGTAAAGGCTCATTCGGAGCTCCATGGTCTCATCGAGTACCTTGCGTCCGGCTTGGGTCAGGGAAAAGAATCGCTTACGCCGACCTCCTCTATCTTGTGTTGCACCCCCCATCTCTGAAGTCACAAAGCCCTTCTTTTCCAGCCTTCGCAATACCGAGTGAACTGCCGTGACATCCATAGTCCGGTTGGTTTGACTCTTAATCTCTTCCAGGATGGCCAGCGCATAAGCTTCTTTGTAAATCGAGCCAATGGTCAAGAGTACAAGCTCCTCCAGCTCGCCAATATTTTCTCCTCTCATAGTATGCATATTTGTTGTACAAACGAACAAGATATAAATTAGTTGTGTGTTTGTACAACAAATTCAAGATATTCAAGAGAGCTAGGGTGATTAGAAATTTTTAATTGAAGCTGAAGGTGTAGCCAAAGGTCAGAAGAATAATATTAAGGTTTTCGCTGGTCAGGACAACTTCATTGCCGCCATAGGCTACAGGTCGCGTACCGTTGAACTCCGGGGTGGTCCCTCCGAAAATATAGCGCAATGCGAGGTTGAATTTGTTAATGCCCAAACCTATCTCCGGCGTAAAGCCAAAATTCCATCGGTTGACAGTCTCTTCCTCCACGGTATTGACATTGAACCAGTAGTTATTAGCTCCAATGCCCAAACCTACGAAGGGTCGCAAACTCCCGTCGGCGAGAAAATACCGACCTTTATATTGGATGCCTGTCCAGTTAGCATTGGCTGCATCTATTATCTCAATTCGCGTAATGTCATCTGCTTCCGAGTCACCCGGGATGAAGTTGCCACCCATACTGATTTCAATACCCATCTGTACTCTATCCTCGAGAATACTCCTGACGCACATGATCCCCAGCTGGATCTTGCCTTGAGGATGGTTGAACCCAACGACATTGCCTAGACCCAAGGAAACATTCGCAGCATAACCCTGGGCCAATAGTTGGACATTTGCTAAAAGTCCAATAAGAATAAAGAGAGAGATGTATAGTTTTTTCATTGCAGCTCAATTCATAAGAGTACTCAAAGTACTAACAATCCAAGTTTCAGTATTCCCTCAAGCCTATCAGCTTAAAACAGATTAATTGACCGTTGCTATCAGGCAGATTGTAACTGTCATCATGAATGTTTAGTTTCTGCAATTATCTGGACATTATGAAAATCACCCAACTAACGCCCATAGTTCTTGTTGTGCTCATAGTAGCATGTCAGCAAACAACCAATCCTCAAAATCAACTCAAGGTTCCAGGTCTCAAGGCACCAGTAGAAGTTCTTCGAGATTCTGCAGGCATCAATCATATCTATGCCCAGAACCAGCGCGACCTGTTCTTTGCGCAGGGCTACTGTGCAGCCAGGGACCGGCTGTTCCAATTTGAGATATGGAGACGTCAGGCCACCGGTACTGTCGCCGAGATATTGGGAGCGCGGGAGTTGAAAAGAGACATAGGTACTCGGCTATTCAAGTTTCGTGGCGATATGACCACTGAGATGAACTACTATCACGAAGATGGTGTGGAGATCATCACGGCCTACACCGATGGGGTCAATGCGTATATTGAAGAAGTATTGCAGAACCCCGACCTACTGCCTGTCACTTTCAAAGCGCTCGATATCCTACCGGAAAAATGGACACCCGAAGTGGTGATCTCGAGACATCAGGGGCTCCTCGGCAATATCGGCACAGAGCTGTCTACGGGCAGGGCTGTTGCTAAAATCGGTGTAGACAAAGTCAAAGAGTACAACTGGTTTCACCCAAAAGATCCGAACCTCAATCTGGATCCGTCCATCAACTCTGAAATGCTGGAGGAGGACATCCTGGAGCTCTACAATGCTTATCGTACGAAAGTAGTCTTCCAACCTGAGGACATCCTACCGGAATACCGAGCCACGGACATGGCATGGGTTGATCCAGCAACAAATCATTACTCTCGCGAAGAACAAGAGATCGAAAAGCTCTGGATCGGCAGCAACAACTGGGTGACGAGCCCTGCCCTATCTGCCAATGGACATGCCTATATGGCCAATGATCCCCACCGAACTTTGGCGGTACCTTCCCTCCGCTATTGGGTACACCTCAGTGCGCCGGGGTGGGATGTCATCGGTGGCGGTGAGCCTGAGATTCCAGGGGTCTCTATCGGACACAATCAATATGGTGCCTGGGGACTCACCGTTTTCCGAACAGATGGAGAAGACCTCTACGTCTATGATCTCAACCCTGAGAATCTTAACCAATACAAGTATCAGGATCAGTGGGTGAATATGGACATCATCACCGAGCAGATCAAAGTAAAAGGTGCTGAGGATGTGGCCATCGATCTTCGCTACACCCAACATGGGCCAGTCACTTTCATTGATTCCGCCAGGCTCAAGGCTTACGCCGTGCGCTGTGCCTGGATGGAGCCGGGTGGTGCTCCCTATCTTGCTTCATTGCGCATGGATCAAGCCAAGAACTGGGAGGAATTCCGCGCGGCTTGTAACTATAGCCATATCCCCGGAGAGAATATGATCTGGGCTGATCGTGAAGGCAACATCGGCTGGCAGGCCGTGGGCATTGCACCGCTACGTCGCAACTTCAGTGGGATGTTGCCGGTACCCGGAGACGGGCGTTATGAGTGGGATGGCTACTTGCCCATAGTCGAGAAACCCAATGCCTACAACCCTGCCAGCGGGTTTATCGCTACCGCCAATCAGAACGTCACTCCCGAAGACTATAACGAGTGGGATGCGATCGGATTCTCCTGGTCAGATCCTTATCGTGGTGAGAGGGTCAATGAGGTCCTCTCTGCTGGTAAGAAGCTGACCATGGAGGATATGAAAGCACTACAGACCGACTATTTGTCTATACCCGCGAGGACGCTGGTACCAGTATTGTCAAAACTGGAAGTACAAGAAGATCAGGTAAAGCAAGCCATCAAAACCCTGAGTGAATGGGACTTCATACTGGATAAATACTCAGGTGAAGCTGCCATCTATGTGACGTGGGAGAATGCATTGAAAGATGAATACTTTGATTACTTTCCTGATGCAGAAGCTGAGCAGGTCATCGATGGCATCCCATTGACTAAGCTGGTCGGGTGGATTATGGAACCAGAAGCCCGCTGGGGTAAAGATGGAGTGTCGCGAAGAGATGATTACCTGATCGGCACATTGACATCAGCGTTAGCATCTCTGTCTAACACACTTGGTGATGACATGGCAGACTGGAGCTACGGAGGTCTCAACTACAAGCATGTCCGACTCGTACACCCGCTGGGTAAGGTGGTGAATACTCAGCTCAGGGAAAAGCTCAACACCGACTGGGCACCACGCGGCGGCAACCAATATACACCGGGTGCTACAGGTAGCTCACTCAATCAATCCCATGGGGCGACCTTCCGCTACATCGTAGATGTCAATGACTGGGATGCGTCTGTAGGTGCAAACTCACCCGGACAATCCGGTGATCCAGAGAGTCCATACTATGACAATCTGTTCAAGTCGTGGGCTAATGATGAGTTCTTTACCGTGCCTTACAGCCGAGAGAAGGTCGAAGCTCAAAGTGAACGTCTAATTCTCACTCCAAATTGAGATTTTCATGAATGACCAGTGCTTCCAACGGCCTGATTCATTTTAGTCATTTGGTGGATTCAATTGGATTAGAAATAAAAACTGTTTGATCCCGCTGAAGGCGGGGGGAGTTTTTTTATTTCCCAATTGGACACAACAAATGGCGTCAGAAATGAATTAAGCCTTGAATTCTTTGCTTACTTTCTGTTTCAAGACAGAAAGTAAGAGAAAAACCAACAAGCAGAACTCTCGAATGAAAATCATCGACCTCAGCCAGGAAATCTACCCAGGCATGCCTATGCACCACACCCAGCCTCAAGTGGATATATCTGTCCATGCTACGCATGAACAATGGGCCGGAGACAACAAGAGTCAAGAACGAACACCCAGCGTCAACCTTCTCAAAATAAGCGAACATACCGGAAGCCATGTGGATGCGCTCTCCCACATGGGTAAAGAATACAGCAGCCTGTCTATTGACAAAATGCCCTTGAGTACGTTTTACACCCGAGGTATTTGCCTTGACTTATCTTCAAAAGGCCTCAGCGAACTTATAGAAGTGACTGATCTAAAAAACGCAGTGAGTGATTCCGGTAGGGAGATAGAAGCAGGCGATAGCGTACTGCTCTACACTGACCACTACCGCAAACACTTCGACACACCCCAATGGCCCCAAAACCCTGGTCTGAGTGCTGAAGCGGCAAGATGGCTTGGGGAACAGAAAATAGCAGCCTTTGGTGTGGAGAGCATGGCGCCTGGTGTAAGCAAGGTAAGTAATAAAGAAGTGCATCAGATCTGTGGCGAACTCGGCTTCACCCATTATGAAAACCTGATCAATCTGCATGAATTGATCGGTCAGCCGCCTTTCAGGTTTATTGGGCTACCGCTAAAAATCAGAGGCGGAACCGGGTCGCCCGTGCGAGCTGTGGCTGTTTTTGAAGGTTAACGGTCTCTGAGACTTGGGAATTAGGCTCTTGGTAAGGTCGTCATTCCCTTGCGAGGGAGGCACGACCGAGACTTGGGAATCCAATAGCTCGAAAAAAAAATCTATTCTCAACCAACCATTTTGTGCTAACCCGTCTCTTTAGAAAAAATACCTTCTGTACCACTATTTCACAACGCATAAATAATCCACCAAATACAATATCTTTATACTTTGTTAGGTTCCTTTATTACCTACTTAAAGCAGCTCACCATGAAGACACATCAACTACTCCTACTCCTCAGTCTCTTCGCGTTTGTCAGTTGTACGGAAGACTTTGGAAAGACCACTGTCACCTACGAGAAAGCTACGGCCATCTATGGTGATCTGGAAGAATTGCGGAATCAACCGCTATTCACTTCTTCGCGTGAAATCAGCAATCCCGGAAAAATATTTATTGGTGACCGCTACCTCCTTATCGGTGAGGAAGAGGAAGGTATCCATGTCTTTGACAATGCCAATCCGGAGAATCCTACTAACCTGGGCTTTATTCAAATTTTTGGTAATCGGGAATTCTTCCTCGATGGCAATGCTCTTTACGCCGAGAGTGTCTATGATATGGTGAAGATTGATCTCACCAATATCAGCCAGCCTCAACTCGTCAACCGTGTGACTGACGTATTTGCCCAGCCGCAGTACAACGATCAAGGCGAGGGTCTCATCGGTTTCAACTACGAGCAGGTGACAGAAGAGTATAGCATCAATGATCCCGACCTTCAGTGGCTAGGCGAAGGCAATGAGGTTTTCTTTTTCGACTTTGCCAATCAACTTATTCCTCCGTCAGCAGTACCCACTTCATTCGCTGGCAATAGCAACAATGGTATTGGTACAGTCAATCGAATTGCTTCTCATGAAGGATTCGTTTATGTCATCAGCAGAAGTGAGCTTTCCATCTTCGATGGCGCAGGAGCATTCGATCTCCTGGCCAAGCGAAATATCAGTTGGGATATGGAAACAGTTTATCCACTTGACAACAAGCTCTTTATCGGTACCCGAAATTCAATGGAGGTATTTGATATTTCTAACCCCACCAGCCCGGAGCGGGAAGGTGCCTACTTCCATGAAACCTCTTGCGATCCTGTGCTTCCGATCAGTGCTTCTACGGCTTATGTGACACTTCGTACAGGTGACTTTAGCGAGTGCCCGGGTGATACCAATGAATTGCTGGTATTGGATGTGACCAGCGGTTGGGATACCCAGGAGATACAGTCCTTTGAGATGGTCAGTCCCTATGGCATGAGCCTCATCGGGAACAGATTATATGTTGGCGAAGGTGTGAATGGTCTCGCCATATTTGATGCCACCAACAATCGCAACTTGAGCTTAATTGAGCGGGATGGCTCTGTAGAAGCCTACGACATCATCCCGCACCCGAGCCGTCCTGATATCATCCTGATTGCAGGGCCTGCGGGCTTTAGCCAGTACCGCATTGGTGAGGCTGAGGAGTTCTTCCTTATCAGCAATGTAGCCTTCTGAAATTGAGGTTACTTACCCTTTTTACGGTAGTAGGTTTGCTATCCGTCCTGGGTCATTTGGCATATGCCCAGAACACTAATGAGCCGGGTCAGCAGGTAGTCATCGACTATGCCGATGGATCGCTCTTTCAGGGTACGATTGTCTCCGCAAATCAATATAAGCTACAAATAAAGCTGTCCACCGGAGATACCATCAATCTGAACATCGGCATGATCGATAAGATGGTCAACTCGAGCAATCATCTGATCAAGCGGCGTGGGAAGTTTCATTACCGGTCGGGTTTCTTTGGGTACACTTCGATAGCCGGGGGTTCCAGCAGCACGAATGGTTCTTTTCAGTTTGATCTCATGGCCGGCTATCGTCTGCAGGAGCGGCTTTCACTGGGACTGGGCTTTGCCGCCGATATCCATGATCTTACTATCGGCAACAGCTGGACTACTCTCAACTTCAACCCGGTCTATGGCTATGGCCGCTATTACCTCAATGATAAAAACTGGCGCCTCTATGCTGACTCCAAGCTTGGCTATGCATTTGCCAACAACACTGAGTTCAGCGAAGGTCACAAAGGAGGGCTTTACTTCCAGCCCGGGCTGGGTTTCCACATCGCCACAAAGGGTAAATTCAAACCACACCTATCTCTCTCCTACCTACTGCTCAATGCCCAGGGCACCAGCATCGATTTTTCTCCATGGTTTGGCGGTCAGGTCACCCACGACTTCAACGTCTGGTACAGTCGCATTATGTTTAGGGTGGCTGTGGAGTTTAAGTAGAAGAGGATTTAACTTCTTTTGATTGGGCTTTATTGAATTATACCAATTAGCTTTTATCTTAGTTAGTCATAGCAAATAGACGTTATAGCCATGACTAACAAACTAACCTGCCTAAGTCTAGTACTAATTCTTGTTCTTCTGAACACACATTTATCCGCTCAAACATTCCAGAAAGGTGACACATACGACCTTGAGTTTATTCCGCTGTTGGATGGTGAGAAACATTATCTGACAGACGTAGAAGATAAAATTCGTGTATTCAACTTTTGGTTTATCGGTTGTCTGGGTTGTGTTCTAGAGCTTGACTATCTCAACCAGCTTAGAGATGAATACATGAGTGATGAGGTGGCTTTTTTATCAATTACTGGTAACCGTGGAGAGGATTTGGACAACTTTTTAATTGACCATCCTATTCAGTGGGAAATCATAGGTAATGTAGCCATGGTAGAACGTTTCACAGACTATCCAACTTTCAATCCCCGTTGTTACCCAACAACTATGATTGTGGATAGAAATGATAGTGTAGTCTATGCTAAATGCTATCCCTTGACGAACGAGAAAGACAGTCAAGAATTTAGAGAAGCCATAGAAGCTGCCTTAGCCCTTAGGCAGTAATGTGTATCTTCAATGCATGATACCAACCCTAAAAACCCTTCTTGCTGCCCTGGCCATTACGCTTGTCTCTTGTTCGGTCAGAGCTCAGGAAGTTACCTACCCTTTTAATATAAGAACCATTACGGCTGGCGTGACGGTCTCAGGCTTGTCAGATACGACCAGTATACTTGAGGCCATTACCTTTTTGAAGCAAGCCAAAGCGGAGTATGAAGCTGCCGGATATGTGGTGCAAACTACACGCATCTCCACGCAGCACCTCTATCAATACCTCGATGGCAAAACGCTTTAGGAAGCGCTTCCTTTTCTACAAGTTTTCGACAAGATTGCTCAGAAGGAAGGCATGCCTTTTTCAGTGGGATATGCCTTGCCGCCAGATACTTACCAAGAAGGTATTGGCAATTGGGCCTATCAACTGATTACCTCTACAGAGCAGATCAATTTTAGCCTCCCGGTATCTAGCAAAGCTCAAGGTATTCTTGACAATGGCATCAAAGCCGCCGCTGAGGTAACATTAGCAGTTGCCAAACGCAAAGAAGGCAACTTTCGGTTCACTGCCTCGGCCAACTGCCCAGCAAACATTCCGTTCTTTCCTGCTGCTTATCATATCGGTGAAAACAGTTTTGGGATAGGCATTGAATATCCAGCTCTGATGACTGAAATATTCAAAGAGGGCGACTGGAACACAGCCAAGAAAAACCTCAAAGAAGGACTCGAAACACATTTTCAGCCTATTGAGGCTATGGCGATGGAGCTGTCCAAAACATCAGGTTGGAAGTATGATGGCATAGACGCCTCACCAGCACCAGGGCTCACTTCGAGTATTGGTGAAGCGATTGAAACTTTGACAAAGCAGCCTTTTGGCGGACCGTTGACTTTAAGTGCTTGCGCGATAATCACCGACGTGATCAAAAGTCTCGATCTCAAGCTTTGCGGTTACTCAGGGTTGATGCTTCCGGTAATTGAGGACAAGGTGCTGGCCCTTAGTGCCGGAGAGAATCGGTTTACAGTACAGGAGTTGCTCTTGTTTTCCTCCGTTTCGGGTACGGGACTGGATGTGATTCCCCTACCAGGAAATACCTCTCAGGAAACAGTCGCGAGAATCTATCGAGATGTTGCTTCACTGTCTCTCAAGTATACCGACAAGGCACTTTCTGCGAGGCTATTCCTAATTCCGGATAAAGAGGCTGGCGGTGTGGTAGAGTTTGATAATCCCCACCTGACAACTGCCAAGGTGATGAAAGTGGATTAGGTTAACGAACCTATAAGCACCAGGTAGTCATTTTTCATGAGCTTAACACGGCAGAGAAAGACCTCCGAAGTTTTTAAAACTTCAGAAAGTAATTCGACCCATAACAACAGATCATGTAAGAGGTATCTTGTTTGGCAGTCTTCAATCCAGAGTCGCTAAAAATATTGCTCACTATAAGAGCATTATGTTGGAGGTTCATACCTAATTCAGAGCCAGTTTAATTTTTTAGAAAATGGGCTAAAAGAAGTATGTTTAGTTCATCAAATTGAAATGGCGTTAGCAATACAGAAAATTGATGAATAAGCTCTTTAGAATTCTCATTGTTTCATGTGTTTTTGGAGTGCTGTTTATCAATCATACTTATGGACAAAACAATGCTTGTTCAGACATCAATCTTAACGATGGGTTGAT
This sequence comes from uncultured Roseivirgaceae bacterium, assembly GCA_964351595.1. GTDB lineage: Bacteria > Bacteroidota > Bacteroidia > Cytophagales > Cyclobacteriaceae > UBA6059. The sequence continues at coordinate 81,465 of CAYGOT010000004.1, forward strand.
TGCACATTTTCCTTTGAATAATAATGCCGTCGAAGTGCTCGGAAGTGGTTTTGACGGTAACGTGATTGGAGCTATTCCTGCTGAGGATAGAGATAATAATCCTAATTCGGCCTACTTATTTGACGGAAATGATGATGAGATAAATGTTGGAGATCATTTCGATTTAGGCGAATCGGATTTCACAATATCGTGTTGGGTAAATGTTTTTCAATTTAAGGGTTTGATCCCGGGTACCCAAAGCACCGGAGGGTGGATTGTTAACAAAGGAGGTACTATTTTCGGTACACCAAGACGATCTGGTTACGCCCTAGATGCAAGACAAGTTAATGGTGAATACTTTTTTCTTTTCCTTGTGGGAGATCAAAATGACAATACTTATAACGTAAATGAAAGTGGATTCAGTGAGAACACATGGTACAATGTCATGGGAGTCAAAAGTAATGACAGCATCTCACTCTATGTGGATAATACTCTGATGGCCACCACATTAATACCGGCTGGCATCAATGTAAACACGAACATTCCTCTGGTATTCGGATCGATAGACAAGTTAGGAAACGACCCTGCCGGCACGACATATTTCGATGGTATTATTGACGATGTAAGAATTTACAATAGAGTGCTGAGCAATAGCGAAAGGAAATGTTTAGCAGGCAACTGTACACCTCCCAGTATTAACTTAGGAGAGGATATAGTAAGTTGTCAGCAGTCACTTTTTTTAGATGCCTCAGGCTCTGATTTGACCTACATTTGGAGTAACGGATCGACAGATCAGGCCATTGAAGTTAATGCTACCGGATCCTACTGGGTCACAGTCACCAATGATTGTGGATCATCGACAGACAGCATCAACATTGCGTTTGATACACCTCCTCAAATAGACCTTGGAGAAGATTTGGTAATCTGTGACAATGGCTCAACTCTTTTGGATGCTACTGTATCAGATGGGACTTATTTATGGAGCAATGGATCAACTGCCCCAACAATTGATGTGAGCTCAACCGGTACATATTGGGTTTCAGTAACCAACGAATGCGGGTCGTCAACAGACAG
>CAYGOT010000004.1:82617-131554 GCA_964351595.1 uncultured Roseivirgaceae bacterium
TGCGGGTCGTCAACAGACAGCATCAATGTAGCTTTTGACACAGACCCTCAAATAGATCTTGGCGAGGATATTGCTGATTGTAGCGATAACTCTATTCACTTAGATGCTACCATATTGGACGGTACTTACTTATGGAGTAATGGGTCGACCAACCCATCAATTGATATTAATGAAAGTGGAATCTATTGGGTTACAGTGACTAACGGCTGTGGATCCTCTACCGATACCATTAGCGTAAATCTCAACACAGCCCCTGAAGTCAACATAGGAGAGGATCTGACTGTCTGTACATCCGAGCCTGTAAGACTAGATGCTACTGGATCAAACCTGAGCTACGAGTGGAGCAATGGATCTACTAATTCAACAATCGAAGTTCATGAAAACGGTCTTTTCTGGGTTACAGTAGAAAATGAATGTGGTACATCGACAGATAGCATCAATGTAGTTATAAATGCAGTCCCCGATATTGATTTAGGTGAGAACCGGATTGTCTGTGATACTAGTTCTATTCTTCTTGACGCAGGGGGAACTGGTCTTACTTATCTATGGAATGATGGGTCAATCAGTTCCGGAATAGAAGTGAGTGAAAGTGGTACCTTTTGGGTGACAGCTACAAATGACTGTGGGGTATCAAGTGACAGCATTGACTTAGACTTGAGCGTTACACCAATTGCCAATTTGGGTGTCGATCAAACTGCTTGTGAAGCTAGCTCTATTCTTCTTGAAGCAAGTGGAGCTGACCTCACCTACCTATGGAATGATGGATCTAAAGATTCCGGAATCGAGGTAGATGAAAGCGGCACTTACTGGGTAACCGTTCAAAATAACTGCGGGTTATCGACTGACAGTATCAATATTAACTTTAGTGTCCCTCCAACCGTCAATCTTGGCAATGATCAAACAGTTTGCGATACTGGTTCACTTGTCCTTGACGCGAATGGAGCTAACCTTACTTATCTATGGAATGATGGATCAACGGATTCAACTATTGAAGTAAATGAAACTGGCACCTATTGGGTGGAGGTCGCAAATATCTGCGGCACATCAACTGACAGTATCAACGTTGAGTTCAGCAACGCACCAATAATAGATCTCGGAGATGATCGAACACTATGCGATAGTACTTCGCTGAGTCTGGACGTGACCATAAATAATGGAATATACACTTGGCAAGATGGGTCAAATCAGCCCGCTCTTGAGGTTGATCAATCTGGCACCTATTGGGTCGAAGTTGAGAACTCTTGTGGAGTAGCTGTTGATACAATCAAATTAGTTTTTCCAGAACTTACAAACCTGGTTATTCCAAATGTTTTCACACCGAACCAAGATGGTATTAACGACTTTTTCGTTATTGACTCTAGACTCATCGGCTCATCACTAAATGTTTTTCATAGATCAGGAATAAGAATCTATGAATCAATAGATTATCAGAATGACTGGGATGGGAATGGTCTCCCTTCTGGGTCATACTTTTGGACAATCACGACCGAATGTGGTGACAATTATAACGGGTCCGTTACCATATTATATTAACCGCCTTTAAGGAGTATTCACTAACGTAGAAGTAGCTTCCCACACAACTCATTCGCGGGAGCGAAAAATATTTAATCTTAAAAACAGAAACATATACCAACCTCTTCCCGTATCCTATATCATCTCAAAAATAGAAATATATAATCATGAAGGGATACTTGGGAGAATTTGAAGAGCTGGTACTGCTCACCATCGCCAACTTAGCAGAAGGTGCCTACGGCTCGGCCCTGCTGCGCGACATCAACGAGCGCGCCAATCGCAACCTCAGCCTTGGCGCGATGCACTCCACGCTGACACGACTTGAGGAGAAAGGCTTCATCACCTCCTACCTCGGGGAGCCGACTAACGAACGTGGTGGCCGCAGAAAGCGCTACTTTGAACTGACGAGCAGTGCGATCTCGGCACTGAATGATATGAAGTCCCTGCGCGATGAGCTCTGGGCCAACACCAAAATCAACCTGTCCAGATGAAGTCTCGATCACAGCAATATCCACCCAAGTTTGCGACAGAGCTGCTGCGCTGGTGGGCCAGAGGTGCCGATATAGAAGACCTCCTCGGAGATATGGAGGAGGAGTTCGACCACCGACTAACGCAACGAGGGAAGCTAGCAGCTCAGCTCAGCTATATCCGTCATGCGCTATCGCTGATCCTCTCCTACTCGCTCAAGCGGCGTAAGCAGTCAGCCGCCTATTCACACTACTACACCAGTAATAATCTTTCGATGATCCTGAGCTATTTCAAAATAGCCGTCCGCAATTTCTCGAAGCACAAGCTCTTCACAATGGTCAACATTTTCGGCCTTGCCTTGGGCATGTCGATCTGCCTACTCGCGCTATCCATTACGGTAGCGATCTATCGGTCAGACGAGTATCATGAGCACAAAGACCGCATCCATCAGGTCAACACGTACATTTGGAATGAAGAGGAAAGCAAGACTTTCGGCTCGACATTTCCGGCGGTAGCCGATCATATGAAAGCGAAGTACCCCTTCATAGAGGAAACACTCGAGATCAGATCGGGCTTTTCTCCGGAGTTCAACCATCACGGCAATGCGATCAGCTTTGATGGGTATTTTGCCGGGGCATCCTTCTTTGAGGTGTTCAGTTTTCCGCTGCTAAGCGGTGATCCACACACCGCGCTCGACAAGCCATTCAGCATTGTGCTGACACAGTCTGTGGCGGAGACCTTGTATAAAGAAGAAGACCCTATCGGGAAAACCCTGGAGACGAAGCAGGGGACTTATCAGGTCACGGGTGTCATGGCCGACCTGAAGCAAACGCATTTTTACTTTGACCTATTGACCTCTCACGCTACGTATGAGCAGTTGGTGCCGGATGCCAATCTGGCCAATGACTGGAGTGGCTACCGCAATAACTACCTCTACCTCCTCCTACAGCCTGGCGTAGACGAGAGGAGTCTGACAGCCGCACTAGCACAGGTATCAACTGTCGCCAGCGAGTTTAACCCCCACCATACTATAGAGCTGGAGTCCTACAATCTCACAGATGTAGTACCACGCTGGAACATCAGCAATGCCATCGGAATCGGCTGGGACCAGCCTTCGATACTCTTCTTTCTGTCGATTGGACTCTTGATCCTGCTGCCGGCCGTCTTCAACTATACCAATCTCTCCATCGCAAGGGCACTCAAGCGCGCTAAGGAGATCGGCATCCGCAAAGTAGTGGGTGCTGACAAAGGACAGATCAAAGCACAGTTTATCGTCGAGACAGTCCTCCTCGCTTTCCTGGCATTGCTGGGTTCGATTCTGATCTTTATCCCGCTAAGGGAGGAGTTTCTCGATATGGTGAGGGCAGCTGAAGTACTTGACACCTCCATGGGGCCTGCACAGATCACTGTTTTCATCCTGTTCACCCTACTCGTTGGCTTGTTTGCAGGTATTTTCCCGGCACGCTATTTCTCGCGACTCAACCCAATTCACACCATGAAGGGTAAGCTTAGCACAGGCGTAGCTAGTGTCTCAGGCATCAAAAAAGGCCTATTCGTTTTCCAGTTTTTCGTTTCTCTTGTCTTCATCATAGGTGTTGGCACTATCGCCAAACAATACAGCTACGTCCTCAGCCAAAATCATGGCTTTGAGTCGGACAATGTGTTGACCATTCCTTTCAATGATATAGACAAGCAAGTCGTCATTAATGAGCTCGGAGCGCACCCCGATGTAAAGTCGATCACCACCGCGTCCAGCCTACCGGGAATCCTCCTCCCCAGCACCGTCGACGTGACCCCTAATGAAGTTGATACCATCCCGGTCAGTCAGGTGTTCATTGGGGAAAACTTCATCGACCATATGGGTATGAAGCTGGTTTGGGGCGAGAGCAAACAGCTCTCTCAGTCCACGCAAAATGAAGAACTGGTTCTGGTCAACGAGCAGTTCCTGAAGTCAGCCTCGGTCTTCAACATCAAGTCTGACTCTCTGACATTCACTTTGGCCGATGGCACGCCTTGCCGTATCGTTGGTATCCTTGAGGACTTCAACTTTGAGCCGCTGCATCGGCTCATTCGTCCGCTTGTATTTCGCCATTCACTTGAGCAGAGCCAGTACGCGCTACTCACCATCAACTCTACCGACATCAAAGCCACCATCGATGACCTGGATGGCATTTGGTCGGGAATAGATCAGGAGGTTCGGTTTGAAGCGACCTTTCTAGATGACGAGATCGAGAAGGCCTACTCGTTTCTTAGGGCACAAATCAAGATCTTCAGCTACCTCAGTGCACTGGCCATCACCATCTCCTGCCTCGGTCTACTGGGCATGGTCGCCTACACCACCGAAAACCGCACCAAAGAGATCGCCATTCGCAAGATCATGGGCGCCACCAACAAGAGCCTCTACTACCTGCTGACCAAAGACTTCCTCAAGCTGATTATGATCTCGGCACTCATTGCCATTCCATTCTCCTACTTGTTTTACGACAAGCTCTTCCTGTATTTCCTCATTCGCTATGGGAGTGGGCTAGGGGCCGCCGAGGTGGTCGTCAGTATCATCTTCCTATTGCTCGTAGGCTTTGCCTCCATCTACTGGCAGACGACCAAGGTGGCGCATACCAATCCTGCTGATAACTTGAGATATGAGTAAGGCTTGTTTCTGATGGATTTCCTACCGGAAAAAAGCGGGTGCCTTTCTGAGCTGAGGGTGTTATTCTGAGCCAGTCGTCAGACCGCTTCGAGCGGTCAGACGACTTGTCAATGCCAGAAACGCGATGAGCAACAGTGCGAATTATACTCATTTCTAGATGTTGGTTGGATCAAGATGATGGGCTAACTTCATGGCTTAGGAGGACTATCGGTCATTGACACCACCAACGAGTTGTTATCGGATTAGTGACTTATCGTCAAACTATGAACAGAAATTGATATAAGACAAGTTGCACTAACAAGTGCGCATTATATAAGTATTAGCGGCAAGCTTTCAGGACAGAACTAGTGAAATATGAATGAGGATGTAAACTCCACGATAATGTCAATAATACTATTCCTGACCTACTTTATAATTGGACTTTTGACCGAGGGATTTGTTCTATGGCTTTTTCCTAATACAGGACTCGCAGGACTAATTTGTTGGCCAACTGCTTTGTTCTTCAGTTTGGTATTTGCCTTTGGGGTTCTAAGGGTTCATAAAAAATTCAAGAAAAGACGGGTGACCATTATTTGCTTTGCATCATTCTTATCTATTCAAGTTTTTTTACAGTTATTATTGACGCCTCAAGAATATGGAGGAGAACCACTTGAGCAATTTTCAGAGGCAATCACAACGTATAGACAATTTAACCGCAGTGACCGTCGTGACTTTTCAACATTAAATCAATTTGAAAGAGTTTCATACATTTTCAAAAACAAGAACACGCTTCCTGATAGCTATTTGATTCTTTCAATTGACAGTGTGAATGATCGAGACTTAATTCCTGGTGACCCACATTACTATACTAAATCAAAGACTTACATGATCGAAAAGAGAAATGGAAAGAAGACGTGGAACACGGGGGAATTGGGAATTATAGAGAACGATTCTTCCACATTTCTTATTGAGAGACTTCCAGGGGGAGACAGCCTAGTCCACAAGACGTTAGACAACTTCTTAAGAGGTGGCCTTGGGGATTTTCGAAATGAAAACTTATCTCTTACTGTTACTGAGGACAATTTGCAACTCAAAACAGGGATGCAGAAAGTATTTTATAGCGTATTAGAGTTGGGAAAGAAAGCCAGTCCCTAATAGAGTCGGCAACCACAAGCCACAAGACTCACCTCAGCTGGCGCGAGTCTCCAGACGCGTGACTTTTTAATCAATTTTGTTACCCTGTCAACAGTGCTAGAATGAGGGGCTATCTCGATTTCGCTGCGCTACTCCCGCCTGAAGGCGTAGCAGGCTCGACAGGACGTGGGTATGGGGACAATCCATGCGCAAGGTTGACTACTCAATATCAATTTACGCCATGTCGACCGTAGCGGAGACATCTCCTTAACAGATGTAAACGCTAGTCAGCCTTCGACTCAGCCAGGTGCTCCTTAATTCGACGAATATGAAGGTCGATGCTATCTTCGGATTGAGTATTAGTGTAGAAGAGCTTTTCTGTCAGGTGGAGTAGGTGATGAATCATGATCATAGCTGTTGAGTTGATTTGTCCTTACGACGAGGAAGGTTACGGCTTACCCAACCCATGAGTGAAATTCTTTGCTGACAGTCTGATTTAGTCACAGTCAGAATTATGCTGCTGATTGACTAACTTTAGTAAATGCTCAATGCTTCAGAAATCTATTCCGGGCTGAGCCCCGACCTGGCCACCCTTGATGTCGAACGCGCCAGGTTGTATAAAAAGACGCACCCCATCAACATTGGATTTTTCACACTGCTTCTGGGTGGTGGAGCATTGCTTTACTGGTTACTCAACAATGCCCTGGACGCAACTTTGAATTGGTATGTCCCTGTTTATTGTGGTACTACATTCATCTGCTTCATTCTTTGGGCGTTTGGTCGAGACTACTACAAACAAAAGTTTAAGAAGCTCTTCATTTCAGAAATTGTCCCAAAGATCGTCACCAATCTGGGAGCGGATTTCACCTATGATCATGAGCAGCAAGTCTCGCCCACTGAAGTTCGCGATAGCCTGCTCTTCCCAGACTTCAACAAGTTCGATAGTGAAGATCTTGTTCGGGGAACCATTGATGGCGTCACACTCAAATTTGCTGAGATCAAGTTGGTGAAGAGTAAAGCCAAAAGCAGCGGCAGTGGCAGTACCCACACGACTATTTTTAAAGGGGTTTACTTCAATGCCAGCCTGCACGTGACATTCCCAACTTCAATCTGGCTCGTGACAAGTGAATTCGATGATAAACTGAAAGATTCAAAATTAGCGAAGGTCGTGCTGGAAGATAATCCAATGCGCAAGTACAAATACTTTGCGCAAGATCCTGAGGTGGCCAAATCCGTACTCAAGCCCTTCATCCTCGAAAAGATCGATGCGCTCAACCAACGTCTTAAGTCTGAAGGAATCGCCAAAAAACCCTTGATCTACCGGTTTAGCAAGAACAGGGTGCAATTGGCCATCTGGACCAAGCATGGGCTCTTTGAACCCAGGTTGTCCCAAACCATCAACAGTCGGGAGTTCATCGAAAAACAAACTGCTCCGCTCAATGCTATTGCAGGACTCCTTGGAGAATTGACATTGAACTAATCAGGCAATGGCTGCTCCCTTCCAGCGGGTGTCTCTAGACTCGTGTCTTTTCAGCCGCTTCTCACCCCATCCTCATTGCTAGTTTTTGGGGATTCCTTCACTACGTTCGGAATGGCGTGGGTATGGTGAGTAGCCATAAGCAATTTGGAAAGTTCGACATCCCAATACGTTATGTCGACTGAAGTCAGTCTGGGACTGACATAATGGAGACATCCACGAATAGATGTTCAGTAAGACTTCCAAAGGCAGGCGGTCAGACTTGGAAGAAAACCAGAGTAATTATATCTTGAACGGATGCTCATCCAAAACTCGAGACCATGAACTTCAAGCACATCAAAGACTCCCAGATCACCATGACACAGCTCATGCTGCCCTCCCACTCCAACTTTAGTGGTAACATCCATGGTGGATATATCCTGGGATTGATGGATCAGGTAGCTTTTGCCTGTGCTTCTAAGCACTCTGGTCACTACTGCGTCACCGCCTCTGTCAATAGGGTGGATTTTCTCAACCCTATCAAAGTAGGGGAACTCATCACCTTGAAAGCATCCGTCAATTTCACCGGTCGTACGTCGATGGTCATTGGACTCAAAGTAGAATCAGAGCATATCCAGACAGGTGAAAAGAAACACTGTAATTCGTCGTACTTCACCATGGTGGCGAAAGACAAAGAAGGCAAGAGTGTACCCGTTCCGGGAATAATACTAGATTCGGTGGATAGTATTCGGCGTTATGCCAGGAGTATCAGAAGACAGGAGCAATCGAAAATCCGCACGGGCAACTTCGATCGATCCAAGTTTGTGGTCAATGACTATATCGCCTCGATCGACGGCCACAATGCTAAAGTTGACTTGGGTACTTGATTACTCTACGAGCGTTTATCAAACAAAAAAGCTAAATGTAATTATGCAAGCCGGACTCGAATCAAAGAAGATAGACTTAATTCAATGGCTCTCGTCAGTCGATGACCTAAAGGTATTAGACCAGATCAGTGACATCCGTGCCAAAGACCTCAAGGGTTGGTGGTCCGACATCTCAGAAGAGGAAAAAGCTTCCATTACAAAAGGAGTAGAAGATGCCGACAAAGGAAATCTAAAGCCGCATTCTGAAGCTCGAAAAGTTTATGGAAAGTGGCTTTAGGGTAAAGTGGACAACCCATGCACTTCTAGAACTTCAAGAAACTACAGAAAATGAGGTTGAGATACTCTCCTTCTTTTCCAATAGGAAAAACCCCGCTGGAAGAAAAATATAAGCAACAACCATTTGCCTAGGTTGATCTGCAGAATATCCAAGTATTTGCTGCTGGCGGTCGATTCCAAATAAAGTTACTGCCGATAAGGTTTGAATCTCTCCAAGTGAGCAACGCTTTCCCCTGTCATGCGTACACTTGGCTAGCTAAAGAATAACACATGAGAATACTTATCATTGGTGGTAACGGTACCATCGGACGCCCCGTCGCAGACCACCTCTCCAAAGCGCACGAAGTACTCACAGCCGGTCGATCACAAGGAGACTTTACGGTAGATATAGCGGATAGCGCGTCTATTAAGCAAATGCTCGGGAAAGCAGGTCAGCTGGATGCAATCGTCTCTATCGCCGGTGAAGCGAAGTGGGCTGACTTCAATGACCTATTGGAAGAAGACTACTACATAGGCATCAAGAGTAAGCTTATGGGCCAGGTCAACCTTGCGAGGCTAGGCAAAGACTACCTTTCTGATAAGGGCTCCATCACATTATCAACGGGTATCCTCGCGGATGATCCGGTGGTCAAGACGGCCAGTGCCGCCATGGTCAATGGCGCGATCCACAGCTTCGTGCAAGCCGCTGCACTGGAGATGGAAAAGGGTATACGACTCAATGTCGTCTCCTTAGGCATGGTAGAAGACGCTTACGATAAGTACAAAGACTACTTCCCCGGACATAATCCTATCTCTACCGAGAAAATGATCAACGCTTATCTCAGAAGTATTCTGGGCAAGGGAAATGGTCAGGTCATCCGAGTCTACGATTGATATTGCGGTAGCGAATGAAAGCGATACTACTCAAGAAATATGGACCTCCCACAGACTTACAAGTTGGGGAAGTTCCAAAGCCCGAACCTACAGATCATCAGGTGCTCGTAAAGATTCATGCTACCGCAATCAATGACTATGACTGGAGTATGGTGCGCGGCAGGCCTGTTCTATATCAGCTGCTATATGGAGTGGGTAAGCCTAAGCACCCCATACCTGGAATGGAGCTATCCGGTTCCATCGAAGCTGTTGGAGACAAGGTCACTCAGCATCAGGTGGGTGATGCTGTCTTTGGTGACATCTCTGAGTTTGGCTTTGGTACCTTAGCAGAATATATCTGCGTACACGAGAACGCGCTGCTCAAACAACCGGCGCACCTGAGCTTTGAAGAGGCTGCATCCCTACCGCACGCCTACGGTCTCGCCTATCAGGGTCTTGTGGATAAAGGCCAAATAACCAAGGGTATGAAGGTCCTGATCAACGGAGCTGGCGGAGGCGTTGGCACCTTCGGAATTCAGATTGCCAAACTGTACAATGCGGAAGTCACAGGAGTAGATACTGGTGAAAAGCTAAACCGATTGAAAACGTTGGGCTTTGATCATATCATCGACTACAAGCAACAAGACTTCACCCAATTGGCAACACAGTTCGACCTCATCCTTGACGCCAAATCCACCCATGGCCCCTTCGCTTATGCCCGTGTGTTGAAGCCTGGGGGTAGATATGTCACCGTTGGCGGTACAGTGGGTACGCTCCTTCGGATAGCACTTTTCGGATCGCTGGTGAAGTGGTTGCATAAAAAGCATGTGGAAATACTAGCACTGAAGCCCAACAAGGATATTGACAAGATTGATCAACATTTTGGTGAAAAGAAGCTGGACTGTGTGATCGATGGCCCCTATCCGCTCAGTGAAACACCACGGCTGATCCAGTACTTTGGTGAAGGCAGACATACAGGGAAGATCATCATCTCGATGAATATGGACTAGTTCTTGGATAGAACTATCGATTGCTCCCTATTGCGTACAATTCCCCCGCATTGGGGAATATGTTCCCCATAAATATTCTAGCTGTTTCAGTAGAGTCTCCTCCATTCGGCTCCATTGCATGAACAGGGTCACTGGCATAGTATTTCGTCAGTGATGCTGTTAGCCTAGCGGCAGAATAACGTTTTCCATGAGCCAAAAAGAACAAAAGAACATACTCGGTGAAGCACAGCAATACGTGCACTCTTACTTTAAAGAAGAGATGCCGGATGACTTGCTTTTCCATGACATCCTGCATACCGAGGATGTAGTAGAAATTGTAGAGGAGCTGGGCAAGGAGGCTGACCTTGATAGCGATCAATTGGAAGTACTACAACTGGCTGCATGGTTTCATGACATTGGTTATGCGCATTCTTATGACGATCATGAAAACAAGAGCGCTGAAATAGCCGACAGCTTCCTTAAAAAGCACGCCTATGATGTAGACAAAAGGAAAGAGATCAACAGTCTCATTAAGAGCACGCGCAAAGATGCCCTTAGAGAAAATATACCCTCACAGCTCCTACACGATGCGGACATTGCGCACATTGGTCGCAAGCGATTCTTTCGGCGTGGTGAGTTGCTGAGAGCCGAATTGGAAAACTACCAAAATCTTGATGTGACCGAGCTGGAATGGCAGGAACGTCAATATGATTTTCTAATCGAAAAACAGTTTCTCACCAAAGTGGCCAAAGAGAAATATAGCAAACGACTGGCGAAGAACATCAAAAAGCAACGTCAGCAAGTCATCAAGGCGCGTAAGGTGACCACCAGAAAAAAGACGGGTAAAAACTTCGGTCGTGGTATCGATACGCTCTATCGCTCCAACTATCGAACCCAAATCAACCTTAGTGCTATCGCTGATGGCAAAGCCAATATGATGATCAGTATCAACACCATCCTGATCTCGGTCATCGTCACATTGTCCGGGGCAAGCTTTTCGCTCACGGGCAATTACATAGTTGAGAACTTACGGTTTACCGTGCCTATTCTGATCTTATTGATCGGTGCTTTGGCCTCCGTAGTGTTTGCAGTACTATCAGCACGACCAAAAGTCACAGAAAAAGAAATAGACTATGAGAAAGTCAACGAAAACGAGATGAGTCTTCTCTATTTCGGTAATTTCCTCGGGATTCCTCGTCAGAAGTTTGTCGATTATCTCAATGAACTCAAGGGTGATCAGGAGAGGCTATATGATAGTATGTCTTTGGACTTATACAACCTCGGGCTCGTACTGCGAGAAAAGTATCGGTTGCTCACCATTTCATACAACATCTTTATGGTTGGTCTTACTCTCACGGTGGTCGCTTTCCTGGGCATTTTCATTTACACCAATTTCCTCTAATAATGAGCTCAGGTAAGACTATTTTCATTGGATTGTTATGTGCTTTTGCTTTTGTTGGCTGTAGAGTCACCCAGCCGGAGCACTCTCTCAATGATGATGTAAAGCAGGAATTGATTAACAGCAATGGAGACAGTGTCACTGTAGCTGCCGGAGAAATATATCAGGCGAGTCGGTTTAAAAGATTCATGCTAGGCGATCATTATCGTGATGTATGGCTGACTCCTGTACAAATACCGATCATAGACCTGGACTCAGCAAAACAGGGACTCACCATCCTCGACAAAGGTGGTGGTATGCAGACCTACTCACTCAAACTCAAAGCGGAGAACGGAAGGCTCTACTCACTTCGGTCAATACAGAAAGATCCATCACCCACCTTACCACTTCCACTACAATATAGCTTTGCCGATGATGTCGTACAGGATCAAATTTCCGCTTCGCATCCCTATGGCGCATTCACACTTCCTCCGCTGGGCGATGCGGCCGGTATATACCACACCAACCCGCAGCTGTTTTATATCCCCGATACGCCAGAACTGGGAGAGTATCAGGAAAACTACGGCGGCATCATGGCCATGCTTGAGCAGGACGCAGACGAAGACTGGTCGGGTTATGAAGACTTTGGCGGAACAGAGGAAGCCATCAGTACTTCATCAATGATTGAAGAGCTGCTTGATAATAACGACAATGAAGTGGATCAGGAAAACTTTGCCCGAGCGCGCCTCTTCGACATGTGGGTCGGCGACTGGGACAGGCATGAGGGTCAATGGCGATGGGCAACTCTTGAGGGAGAAAACGGTGACCTTTTCAGACCAATTCCTGAAGATCGGGATAATATCTTCTTCCGGTTTGATGGCTTGATGCCTTCCATCATCAATCGTAAATGGGCAATGCGGAAGTTTCAGGACTTTGATGATGCGCGGGTTAGAGACATTGCCGGACTCAATCAAAATGCCAAGGATATTGATCGCAGGTTGATTACAGCGCTGACGGAAGATGATTGGATAGCCATAGCCAATGAATTGCAAAATGGTCTGACTGATGAGGTCATAGATAACGCCATGACCAGGATGCCCGAAGCTGCGCAGGATATTAGCGCAGACTACATTGCTGATAAGCTGAAAGAGCGACGAGCCTACCTACCGGAATACGCAAGACGCTACTACCGCATCCTCGCCAGGCAGGTGAGCATTCACGGTAGTGACCAAAACGAGGTGGTGGAAATAGAGCGGGCGGCCACAGGAACCAGCGTCAGGATGTATGAGGCAGAAGATGATGGCGAGAAGAAGCGGCTGATGTATGAACGAACATTCGACCCCAGGGAAACAGAAGAGATACGCATCTACACTTTCGCCGACAATGACTTCATCTATCTGTCAGGAAGTGCTCCAAAGTCGCCAATAGTGCGCATCATAGCCGGTACTGGCGATGATGTCATCGAGGATCAGTCGAGCGTCAACGGGATGAAAAGGCATACGGTGGTCTATGATCATACCGATGGGACGAAGGTCGAGCGGTCAAAGGAAACAAAACTAATGCTCAAACCATCTCTTGATGTCAGTGCCTACGATTTTGAAGAGTTTTCATATGACTACTTAGGGCCCGCAGCATTCTTTGGATACAACGAGGATGATGGGCTATATCTAGGAGGAGGAGTGGTGATCAAAAAGCAGGGGTTTCGCCAGAGCCCCCACGCCAGTTATCACAAAATAGTGGCTAATGTTGCTCCCGCTAACTTCTCATGGAACTTCGACTATGAAGGGGACTTCAAACAGGTGATTGGCGAAGTAGGCGTCAACATTACGGCCTCACTCCGTTCGCCAAACTACTTCACCAACTTTTTCGGATATGGCAATGAGACTACTATCAACCCGAACGCGCCTGATGACTTTTATGAAGTGAGGTTTACTGATATCGACTTTAATCCCAGTGTGACATTTCCGTTAGGCCAAAAGGGATTTGTGAAGCTGGGGCCCAGCTATCAGTACGTGGAGGTCAAAGATGACTTTAACCGCTTCGTAAGCCGGGATCTGCCCATCATAAGAGATGATGTGTTTAAGGGTCAGCATTTCGGGGGTGCAACCTTTGAGGCTGAGATCAAAACGATAGACAATGATATCGTACCCGAAAAAGGCATAAGATGGAATACCTCTATCAATTGGCTGAGCGAGTTTGGTAGTCCTCAAGCGCAGCTCAGCGTTTTTAGAAGTGTACTCAGTGGGTATTATTCCATTGATGAGCCCACCAAGATTACCTTCGCCTCAAGAGTAGGTGTACGGAGTGTCGCCGGGAATTTCCGTTTTTATCAGGCGAGTACCCTCGGTAACAACGGCGGACTGACAAGGCCGGGTACTTTGCGCGGATTTGAAAGAGACAGATTCTCAGGACGCACCAGCTTTTTCAACAACAATGAAGTAAGAGCACGGCTGGCTCGAATTCCATTCTACTACATGCCGTTCGCGGTAGGTGTCTTGCTACACTATGATCACGGTAGGGTTTGGTATGACGGTGAGCCGTCAGATCGCTGGCACCATAGCTATGGCGGAGGTCTGTGGTTCAATCCGCTCGGACAATGGGTGCTCACCGCGACCTACTCCGGCAGCAATGACGGTGGCAGCCCATTCATCGTGAATCTTGGTTTTTTCTTTTAGCAGCCACCGCAATGCCTGACTCGTTGTTGACTTTACAGCATTTACAAAGTCCTAAAATACTCCAGTATGGCGCGGGCTTGAACTTCCGACAGGTGCTGATTGGCCATCGGTGAACCGTTGAATTCGAGAAATAAATCTCTTGCCAGAGAGTCCTCTTTGAGCATGCGCTCAGGATTTAGGATCATATTCATGACCCACTCAGGTGTGCGTCGCTCCAATATTCCTTGAGGGGCAGGGCCAATAAATTTTTCGGTGGGCTTGTGGCAGATCATGCAGTTCTCCTCATAGATATGCTTGCCAGTCAATGCAAGCGCCTGGTCGATCGTATCAGGTAAGACCAATGACTCAATTGGGCCGACTCCTTTACTAGTTAAATCAATTCTGCTGGATGCCTCGACCACATCCAGGACTGGGCTGGAAGTCACATTGTTGATATCGAAGCTATCGCTCTGTTGCTCCTTCTTTCCGCAACTCAATATTACAAGTAAAGGAATAATACATAGCTGTAAATACCGTCGATGACTCATTAAGTCTACTTCTTGATACGCCAATACAAGGATAATGAATCGAAAAAATTCACTAACTATGGATTCAAATAATTGCAGTCAAGCCTATGAAATATCTCATTGTCCTCTTCTCATTTTTGTTGTCCAGCTGTAGTACTGATAGCGGCTGGGTCGACCTATTCAATGGTGAAAATCTGTACGGCTGGCATGTTTATGGAGGAACGCAAAACTACAATGGCTGGGATGTGCAAGGTGGCGTACTGCTCTTCGATCCGGCGCAACGCACGGCCGCCGAGAATGCCAATCTCATGACCGACCGGCAGTATACTAACTTCGAGCTATCACTAGAATGGATGATCGGAGAAAATGGCAACTCTGGACTCTTCTGGGGTGTAGTGGAAGACCCAAAGTTTGAACATCCCTATCAGACCGGCGCGGAGATTCAAATATTAGACGATGGCTGGACTGCCTATATCGAAGAACGTGGGGATATTAACCGGGCGGGCTCACTATATGGCATGATCGCGCCATCGGAGATTGTGAGTAAGCCTTCCGGTGAATGGAACAGCTATCTACTCCACATCGACCACAAGGAGAATCTGGGCTACCTGATCTTCAATGATGTGAAAGTAGTTGAGTTTCCTGTGCATGGGCCCGAGTGGGATGCACTCATCGCCAACTCGACCTTCGCCGGTTGGGACGGTTTTGGACGAGCTCAAACCGGCCATATTTGCTTACAGGACTATGGTGGTAAAGTAGCCTTCAGGAATATCAGGATCAGAGAGCTGCTCTGATTAGAATGGTAGGTAATAGTAAACTGAAGTCTTATACTTCCAAGCTAATTGGAGTAAATAACTCGGAAGGGGGAACTGATCAGCCAAGTCCGAGGATTTTCTTTAATTTTATGCCTTGAATCCAATGAAATACCTTGTTGGCATAACCTTTCTACTAACTGGTCTTAATACCACCCTGCTTCAAGCTCAGACCATCAAATGGGAAGATTCGCTGAGTCAAGCCACCGTATACCTGCATATTGATGCAGAAGACTTCAAAGAGCATCCGCATAGATCCTCAGCGGCCTATGATGTGATCGAAACCCCTGCAGAATTTCATGAGACTATTCTCAGCATCACCAACAAAACGTTGCGGAAGTACCCAAGCGATGTGCTCAACAGACACGTAGAAAAGCTTTATCTCTACGATCAGTTTGATAAAGGAAATGACCTGATGGGCGTTTACCGTGGTAAACACGGCTTCTTATTTGCCATACCATATCTGGACAATGGTCAAGTTGACACACTGGATCTTGAGCGGGTGATCCATCATGAGATCTCCCACAGGCTACAAATGTTTGAAGGAAAAGGGTTCGATCTGAAAAGTTGGAAAGAGAATAACACCCTGAAGTATGGTGAAATCAAAAACAACAACCGTGATTTTGCACCGGACCTATATGACAAAGGGTTCATCAATAAATATGCGTTAATGAACAAATTCGAGGATTTTGCAGCTTTCGCTGAGAATATCTTCATCAATAAGCCTGCTTTTTGGAATGCGATCGACAGTCACACCGCTCTTCGAAATAAATTCGAAATTATCTGCGCGTATTATGAGTCACTCGATCCAATTATGAATCAGGATTATTTTCTTGAGATGAATAATGTGACCCTCTCGCCCTAAAACTCAAATCCCCTCCTGCTGACTTCATTCTTGAACTCCAGCCAATGCGGCAGCAGGTCACTTCGATAGTACGATTGGACGGCAGATAGCTGTTTCTCCAAATCTGCAATTACCGCTCTGTCATTGTCACTCACAGGTTCATAGGGCGAGTGCATATAGTAGAAAGCCTTTCCTATCTGATGCTCCAATCGAGGTGAGTCACTGATCGCTCCTTGCACATTGCGGTAGGCGATACGGCTCCAGACTTCCTCGACTTGCTCCTTGATCGTATTGATAAGTTCTTCGTTGGTATCACTACCGTAATCACTCACCATCTTTTCGATATAGTTCAGGCTATCAATCAAGCCGTCCTTAGCCTGGCTGATGTCTTCTAGCTGATCCCGGAGCGCCTCATTTTCTTCAAATGCTATAGCCTCATATTCAATCCTGGGATCAGGAAGCACCGTAAGCGACTGCTCCAGTTGATCATCGCCATAGTTCAAGTGAACCGTATACGCTCCCGGTGCGACCAATGGCCGTTCCAATACTGGACTCATCAAGGGGCCATAGATCGATTTACCAGCCTTCTCGAGATTCCAGTAGGTGCGATTGAGACCTTTGACGGCTTTCTCCTTCCAGCTGTAAATCTTCCTACCTTCGCGACTAATGGCCAACTCGACAGAATCCGCTTCATTCACCCAGTAGCTGAGCGTCGCTCCTTTTGGCAGATTGTCCCCTGTGAACATATGCGCTGGCGTCAGCCGCTGACCGATCGCCTGATCAATGATCGCCTGATAAGCCGGCCTGGTCTTAAAAAGATGAACTGCTTGATCTCTGACCTTAGGCACACTAGCCAACTCCTCCAGAGGTCCGAGATCATCCAGCACCCAGAATGATCTTCCGAATGTCGCTATCACCAAGTCATTCTCTCGTGGGTGGATCTTCAGATCAGTGGTCGAAACTGATGGAAAGCCTTCTTCCCATTTGCTCCATGAATCACCCCCATCAATTGAGTAGAAAAGTCCAAACTCAGTACCCACAAACATCAGGTTGGGGGTTTTGGGATGCTGGACGAAAGAGAGCGCGAAAGCATCAATGCCTTTGTCGAACAACAAGTTCTGCCAGGACTTGCCACCGTCTTCAGTTTCAAATACGTAGGGCTTCCAATCTCCTTGTCTGTGATTGTCGATCACCACATAGGCGGACTGTTCATCGTAATTAGAAGCTACGATTTGGGTCACCCAACCTGCCTCAGGTGCACCTTTAATATTTCTGGTAAGGTCAACCCATGACTCCCCGCCATCAGTAGTCAGATGCACTTTGCTGTCATCACTGCCTGTCCATATCACGCCTTCTTTGACTGAGCTCGGTGCTATTGTCACCAAAGTGGTATGATTTTCTGCAGTAGTAGCATCAATAGACAGCCCACCACTGGAAAGTTGTTGCTGTTTCTTGGCATCATTGGTGGTCAGATCCGGACTGATGACCTTCCAGCTATCACCAAAGTCTGTACTCTTGTGAACGAATTGGCTTCCCAGGTAAATGGTGCCTGATCGAAAAGGATCACTGGCGATAGCAGCATTCCAGTTAAATCGCAGTTTTCGCTCAGGATCCGCAGGGCGAATGGTCTTTCGCTGGCCGGTTTCCTTATTGATCCGCACCAGCATCCCACCTTGCCAAAGCGCATATACAATATTCTTGTCCTCCGCATCCATCGCCACATCAAAGCCATCATTGAAGGCCAATTCCTTCCAGTAGCCATTCCTTAACCCGCCACGATTCCAAACTTTATTGGGGCCATACCACGTACCATTGTCCTGCAAGCCACCATAGACATGGTATGGATACTCATCATCCAGCGCGACATGATAGAACTGACCTAGCGGTAAATTCTCTGCAAACCGCCAGTGGTCCGCACCATCCTTTGTCCAATAGAGCCCCCCATCCGTGCCATCAATGATAAAGTCCGGGTCTTCCGGATGTATCCAGAATGCCTGATGATCTGCGTGTACCTCAAAGCCCCAATCCTCGATCACCTCAAAGTCTTTACCTCCATTTTCACTCCTGGCCAACCGAGAGTAAAGGTTGTAGACGCGATTTTCATTCCTAGGGTCGACATAGAGATCGGCAAAATAGAATGGTCGGCTGCCGATAGTCGCTTCATTGATCATCGTCCATGTAGCTCCTCCATCTTCGGACTTGTACATAGCGTTCTTCTTATTCTCAATAAGGGTATAGATCACATTCGGGTTCGATGGCGCTACCGCAATGCCGATACGCCCGTAAGGCTTTTTGGGCAGGCCTCCCTTTTCCGATAGGTCAGACCAGGTCTCTCCTCCATCGATAGAAACGAACAAGCCTGAGCCCTCCCCGCCGGAGGTCATGTCCCACGGTGTGCGCTGTAGCTGCCAGAGCGCTGCAAACAGCTTGTTTGGGTTTGATGGATCCATGCGGAGCTCCGCTACTCCTGTACTATTGTTTGCGCCTAAGACCTTGCGCCAGGTCTTGCCTCCGTCTATGGTTTTGTACACTCCTCGGTGCTCATCAGCAGTGTAAGGGTTGCCTTGAGCGCCTACCCATACGGTGTTGGGGTCGGATGGGTGAGTTATCACACGGTGAATGTTCCTGGTCAATTCCAGCCCCTTAAGCTGCCAGGTCCTTCCGGCATCAAGGCTTTTGTAGATACCCGCGCCACTGTTCTGAGAATTGCGGGGATTGCCCTCACCTGTCCCTGCCCACAGGGTGCTGGGGTTAGGTTGGAAAACAGCTACTGCTCCGATGCTCTGGATGGGCTGCTCATCGAAGATCGGGTCAAATGTAGTCCCATCGTTTGTCGTTTTCCACAGGCCACCCGAAGCTGTGCCGATATACCATATCTTGGGATTACCCAGTACTACATCGATGGCAGTGATACGGCCGCTCATTCCGGCGGGTCCGATATTTCGTGGGGCCCACTGCTCTTGAGATTGGGCTACCAAGTCAAAATTCAGCAGGAATAAACAAAAGAGTAAAGTTTGAAGGATTTTCATAGGTGCAAAGTGGTCAACCCGTAACAAGCCAGCTGTATAATAATTTGTACTATTTGAATAGCATAGTAGTATTCAGCTGCCAACTTTAAAGAAAAAGATTAAATTTTCTAGAAATTATTCTGTAATATGGTATCGAAATTACGACGAGTAATAGTGGTGATCACCATTTGGAATCAAGAATCATAGAGAACGAAAGTAGCTATCCCTAGCACATATGCATATACTTGATATAATTGCCCTCTTCATTTTTCTCGCGGGGATATTCATCTACACTAATACGTACTATCTCAAGCAGCCATCCTCCATTGGTTTGATGATCATGGCGTTGATCCTATCGGTAATCATCTTTGTTGCCGGCCAGGTAGCTCCCAGTTTCCAGCTTGGAACGGTGCGTCTGATGGAAGATTACAATTACTCCGAAATCCTCTACCAGATATTTATCAGCTTCATGCTTTTTGCAGGAGCGCTTCAAATAGACTTTAAAAAACTCGCCAAGGAGAAAACTCCTGTGCTTGTATTGGCCACTGTGGGTGTATTCCTGTCTACAGGTATCATCGGTACTTCTATCTATTATCTCTTAGGCTGGATGGGCATTGAGCTCAACTTCCTGTACTGCCTGGTATTTGGAGCGCTGATCTCCCCTACTGACCCTATCGCGGTAACGGCGGTGATCAAGCGATTTAACTTATCTAAAGACCTGGAAACGCGTATTGCCGGAGAGTCATTGTTCAATGACGGTGTGGCAGTAGTGACGGCACTGACCCTGCTCGATCTTGAGCATGCCGGTGAAGAGCATTCACTTAGCCTCTTCGATGTGGTCTACATTTTCGGGACAGACATAGGAGGTGGGGTTATTATCGGACTGTTCCTCGGCTATATTGGCTTCAAGCTGCTCGACTACATAGACAATGACGAGGTAGAGGTAGAGATCTTAATGACTTTGGCACTCGTCATGGCAGGTACCCAGTTGGCAGATATCGCTCATGTATCATCGAAGCAAGCAGCGGTTGTGATGGGTCTGGTCATAGGCAATGAAGGCTATAAGCAGACTACTTCGAATGCGGCCGGAGACTATGTATTCAAGTTTTGGCGACTGATGGAGGAGTCGCTCAACGCCATGCTCTTTGTGCTCATCGCCCTGGAGATGCTGGTCATCCCACTACGGCTGGACTACTTCGCGGCTGGCTTTATCGCGTTCAATATCGTACTGTTCGCGAGATGGATTAGTGTGGTTATTCCTATTAAGATCATGGCTCAGAACCGCCGCTTTGAGAGAAATACTATACCCATAATGACCTGGGGTGCTTTGCGCGGTGGTATGCCCGTGGCATTGTCGCTCTCCCTACCGGAATTTCAGGGTAAAGATGTGATCGTCACCATGACTTACATTGTAGTGCTACTCTCAATACTCTACCAGGGACTGACCGTCACCAGACTACTGGAAGTCAGTCAGCCAGAAAAGTTTGCCCACTCAATGGACAAACTGTAAGAAAACCAGAAGCTAGTATAGTCTATTAATCCTCTGGGATTGCCATCGTCCAGATGGGCTTGTCACTCTTGTTCACCACATTCTTAGAAATAAATCCTGTAAACAGCGACTCCAACCCTCTTCGATGATGAGTAGCTAGCGCGATCATATCCGCATCAATTTCATCAGCAAAATCCAGTATGGCGTCTACTTCGTCGCTATCCTTGACAGCTGTGGTACTGAAGTTGTCAAAACCAAACTGCTCGGCAAACTCATCTATTCTGCGCTTGACATCTTTCTCTAAGATCCACTCTGAGTCATAGGCCTTCACCAGGTGCAAGTGTGCGTCATAGTGGGCTTGCATATTCTTCAGCTCTCCGATGATGGACTCCTGCTCGATTCGTAGGTCGGTGGCAAATACGATGCTCTTAATATTACTTAGGTCGCATTTACTCTTTACCGTGATTACCGGACATGCAGCCGTCCTCACGACTTTATCTGCTACAGAGCCCACAAGGAGGTTAACAATACCGCTGGCGCCTTTCGACCCCATCACGGTCAGACTACTCTTGTGTTCGGCGATTACCTTGGATATCTGCTCATACGCATGCCCAATCTCTATTCTATACTTTAAGAGTATGTCAGAATACTCACTCTCATTGACCAGCTTATCCATCCGTTCTTTGGTCTTCTCCATGAGTTTTACCACATAGACATTATCCATAGGTGAATAATCTACAATGCCCATGGTATTGAAACTTTGAGCTGTAGGATCCTCTATCACATGGACTAACAATACCTCCGAACCAGTTTCTTTCGCAAGCGAGTGAGCTGAATGGAGAGCATTCATTGATTCTTCTGAAAAATCGATGGGAACAAGTATTCTTTTCATTTGAGTATCTGTTTTTACGGAATTTAGGAATATGACCTTAAATTACCCATGAATTTGGTCATAATCTAGACTCCATTTAAGCAGTTATCCCACTCAAATCAGACAAATCTAATGTCGAATACATTCAAGAATTGGATTGGCAACCCGTTGCTATTGATTGTCCTCATTGCCTGTAGTCATGCTTTACTTGGTCAGGAAAAAGTAAATCCGGTGATCAAGAATTATGGTGGGATCTATGCGATACCCTCGGCAGAAGAAACGCCTTCCAGCGACCTTGAATACAATATCGTTATTGATATCAGATCAGGGCCTTCATCTCCGGATGAGATCAATCCAGCGCTTAACAATATCGCACGTATGCTCAATCTACATGCCGTCGGGGGTACATCACCCGATAAAATAAAAGTGAAGGCGGTCATTCACAATATGGCTACTCCATCAATCGCCGATAATGCAACCTACCAAGCCAAGTTCGGTACGGATAACCCCAACATCGGGCTGATCCAGGAGCTTACTGACGCGGGTGTAGAATTGTTTGTCTGTGGTCAGAGTATGATCGCCAGGGACTATCCCTTTAATGGCCTCAACCCAAATATTAAACTCAGCGTTTCCGCATTAACCGTCATGACCACCTACGAAATCCAAGGCTATACAAGTCTCGTTTTCTAGAAATTTCCGATGAAGAATATAGTCTATTTTCTGGCCTTAGGCCTTTGTTTGGGAGTCCTTTCTTGCGGTAGCGAAAAAGAGCAACCCAAAAGCCCAAGGATAAAAAACAGTACCTCCATCATTTCGCCAAAAAGCAGTGATCGATTTACATTGTCCGACTCCATACCGGTCACCGTAGGCCTGAAGGGCGACTCACTCAGTATCACAGAAGTAGTCGTGAGAGTTGGCTTGGATACAGTAGCGACCGGCACCACCTTGGATTTGCTGTTGCCACCTATCGGAATAGTAGGCGACATTCGACTCAACATTAGCGCTACGCTGAGTAATGGGAAGACAGAGTCGTACAGTGTCACCACCAAAGTATTCGCCGATAGGGCGCCTGATGAGTACACCTATCGGATAATCAACACATACCCACATCAAACGAATGCTTATACCCAAGGGCTATTAGTCCATAATGGTAAGATGTACGAAAGCAATGGCGAGCGCGGCTCCTCTGACTTAAGAGTCATTGACATCACGAGTGGGAATGTTGAAAAGAAAGTCAATATTGAAGATCGATACTTCGGAGAGGGCCTGACCCTCTGGCAAGACAAACTATTTCAGCTTACCTGGACAGCAAATACTTGTCTCATCTATGATGCTCAGACATTAGAAGAAATTGGGCAGTTCAGCTATCCAACAGAAGGATGGGGTATCACTACAATGGGCGATGAGCTAGTTATGTCTGACGGTACAGACCACCTGTATATCAGAGACCCGGAGACATTTGAGGTAGTGAGGCAAGGTCAGGTACGTGATGACCAGCGTCCGATATTCAAGCTCAATGAGCTGGAGTACGTTGACGGTAGTATCTATGCCAACGTCTATGAGACTGACGAAATAGTCATCATCAATCCTCAGACATTCGCGGTAGAGGGTCGCATCAATCTGGACGGAATACTGGATAGCAGTACTGTGAGTGGGCGCCTGGATGTACTCAACGGCATTGCTTACGACAGTGATTCTGGTAAGTTATACGTGACCGGCAAACTCTGGCCAAAACTGTTTGAAATCGAACTGGTTAAGAAAAAGACATTATAAACTAAATAAACATACATGAGCTTAGAAAATGCAACCAACAAGGTGAAAGAGATGGCCGCATCTAGTGCTGGCAGTCTCGGTTCATCTGTAAAATTCAAATTCGCGGAAGGGGTGATTCTACTCGATGATACTGTATCTCCGCCTAGTGTAAGTAATGATGACTCAGAGGCACAGTGCACGGTCGCTATCGATCTCGATGATTTCATGAAACTGACCAATGGTGACCTGGATCCGATGAGCGCCTTCATGGGTGGCATGATGAAGATCGACGGGGACATGAGCGTAGCTATGAAGCTGACGAGTTTGTTTTGAATTACTCTGGCAAGAACAAGAAAGGTGCCGAAGCACCTTTCTCTGCTAGTTGAAATAGTTAGACATTTTGTCGGTCCGTTACATTCTTTAGCTTCGACTCAGTTCGGAGAGTGCAGCCCCATCTTATTCCCTTCTGAGTCGAGGAATAAGGCAAAAAATCCACTTTCATCTGCGTGTGCCGTCTTGGGCACAATGATTTCACCTCCGCTCTTTTCCACTTTATCAAGAATGGTTTGGAGGTTGTCGCCACCATTGAGATAAATCGTTATTCCTTCAGCTGACGGTTGGTAACCCTCACCCTTCATGATCACTCCGGTCACCATCTGTCCTTCGTATGGCAGGAGTCCCATTTCCATACCTGGAAATTCCATGGGTTCAATACTAATGCCGAGTATTCCTTGATAAAAATTGATGGCTCTCATAATGTCAGTAGCTGGGATTTCAAAAATGGATATGAAGGTATTCATGCGAACATTGTTTTGGTTGTCTGATAAGTTTTCGGACTGAGCCATTGCGCTAGTAACATTGACGCAACTGATGAGGCCCAGAGCAAGGGTGATTGATAGTTGATAATTACTGCATCTCATTGTTTCTACTTTTCGATTTGACGCATAGATACATCTGTCCGAAAAGTAGAAATTGTAAAAGTGCGACAGACTAGTCTTTAGAATAAATGAGAGATGAGAGGATCATCTGATCATCACTCAAATATTCTTTGGGGCTGGTTCCGGTAAATTCTTTAAAGTCTTTGATGAAATGAGCCTGATCGTAGTATTCACTCTCGTATGCGATCTGAGTCAGGTTTTCACCTTTCTGTTCCAGCATCAATTTTAGAGCTGCTTGCAACCTTATAATTTTACCAAGTTGTTTGGGACTGATCCCAACTTGCTTTGAAAATTTTCGCTCAAGGTCTCTTCTCCTCGACAGCTCGTCTTTGAGTATAGATTTGATGGGCTCATTACCCTTGGTACGTACCAGGGCATCAACGGTAGATTTCACGATGTTGTCAACAACAAACTGGTCTGAGAGTCGGCTAAGCAAAAAGCTTTCTATTACTTCTATTCTTGATTGGGTAGATGAAGCTTTGATTATTTTTTGTTCCATTTCTCTTACCAAACTCTTTTCGAACAAAGATGTCAGAGGTGTTTCCTTATCTGCCAATTCCTGAATTGGTCTTATGATGAAATTGGCAAAACCGAAAGGGTAAAACCTAATGGCAATTGTATTGACATACCCAGTCGGCTGCACATAGTAGGGTTTGGTGATCTGTCCAAACACCATCGCGCGTGGTTGAATAATAAAATCCGTTTCTGAGGTGTATCGTCTTACATCGTCCCCAAGGATGAAGCACATTTCAATACATCCATCAGGAATAATCCGTTGTTTAGGAGTCTCCACGTCACCTGGCACTTCCAAAATCCAGTAACATTTTACAATAGCAGCTAAATCAGGGTGAGGCGCGAAGGTTTCATAGTTCATTGGCTTATTCTTATAGATTCTTACAAAGAATCATCAGGGCGACTAATAACTCCAATCGTGTTGATCCAGGCACTCAAGACAAGCTGACAATAGATCGATGGATCCCTGGATATCTGACTTGTGTGCCATCTCGATCACCTGATGCAGGTGTCGCGTAGGAATAGAGACCGCACCGGATATAGCACCATCCTTGCCGCGCTGCTGCAACGAAGCGGTATCCGTACCACCGGCCGTCAGTATCTCAGGCTGCCATTTGATACTATGCTTATCAGCTGTCTTCTTCATGAAATCCACCATACGATAGTCACTGATCGCAGAAGCGTCCATGATCTTGATCGCTGTGCCTTCACCAAGTTTGGTAATCATCTCATGCGCTTGAGCACCTGGCAGATCAAACGCAATGGTCGTATCCAACCCAAATCCAAAGTCTGGATTGATACTGTGCGCTGCTACATTGGCTCCTCTAAGTCCTACCTCCTCCTGGACTGTGAACACCCCATAGACATCATAGGGAGTCTCCCTGAGTTTCCTTAAAGCTTCTATAAGAATAAAGACCGACACTCTATTGTCGATTGACTTGCAGTTGACACACTCCCCCATCTCGATCAGCTCACGCTGACGGGTGATAGGGTCGCCGATAGCAATCAGTTTCTCTACCTCCTCTTTTGGAAGCCCAAGATCTATGAAGTAATCACTCAGCTTGGACAACTTCGTCCGCTCCTCGGCTGACATCACGTGTATGGGCTTACTACCCATGACGCCTACCACATCTTCCCTACCGTGAATGATCACCCGCTGAGCGGTGAGCGTCTTTGGATCAAAGCCTCCAAGCGTATGAAACCGCACAAAGCCATTGTCATCAATGTGGGTCACGATAAAACCAATTTCGTCCATATGAGCCGCCACCATCGCCCGCTTACTGCTATCCTTTCCTTTCTTCAGGGTAATGATGTTGCCAAGGTTATCCACCTTAAGTTCATCAACAAGTGGCTCAACCTCAGCAATGATGAAATCACGGATTTTCTTTTCAAAGCCAGGAGCTCCTGGCGTTTCACATATGGTGCGAAGTAGGTCAATGTTCATGCTCAAACGTTCTTAGATACACCGCGAAAATAACCAGCTAAGCTGAGACCAGTATTCAAATTCCACCAAATGAGTGGTAAATCTCAATGACCATTTGCCTTCCTACACTTCCTGATCAGCTTCAATGCCCAGTCGTAATGACTGGAAGTACAAGAGATGAGATAGGCACCTAGCGAAGTAGTACCCGTCCATTTATATCTCTTCTTTTCGAACAACTCCTCATCCGTGTGGCTATTGATCAAATCCATCATCTGATAATGTGAGTCATTGAAAAGCCTAATCGCTTTCTCAAATGTCATGTCACTATATTTCTCCCGTATTGCCCTATTGAGATCTGGGGTAGTCTTCCAGGTATAACCTTTTGCGGGGATGTCAGGCTTAGCCCCAGTCTTGCCTACTTCATACCAGTGGATGACCATAGTATGCCATTCGTGAAGGTGGGCAATTACATCTCGGATGTTACGGTTGAGGTAGCCTGAAGGGAATTCCTCATACATTGCTTCCGAAGGACAGCTCTCAATGAGCTCGATAATCTTATCATAATTCTGCTGACTTTGCTCTAATAGCTGCGCTTTGTTTTTTGGTCTGGCCATCATCTTGAGGTGTTAGTACCTACTCAATTTCCTAACGACAGGATCCTCAACCAATGAACAGCATCAGTTTTTAAGCTGACTGAGCGCACTCTAGCCGCGCCCTACTCTGAAGTAACCTAAAATAAGTCCGAGTGCTGCTCCCATTCCAATGTATGTACCCATGTCATCATTGGCATAGCCAAATACGGCTCCCATTGCAATGCCAATCACCAGATAAAGTGTAATCTTCCTGATCTTCATAAGATCAAAATTAAGAAAAAGACATTAGACAAAGATCTCTGGTAACTAGCGTAAACCGAGCAGCGCAAACTACCCTCCCTTAGCCAGCTCTATCGCTCTATCGAGAATTGGGTCAACACCATTAGCCACATCAGCTGGGGTTTGCTCAACAAAGATGTCTGGAGCCAGGCCGTGCTCTACGATAAAACCGTCCGGTAGTGAAAGTATGGAGCTCGAGAAATTGAAAGCCCAACCATTGGGTAGTTCAGCGCCTGCCGGTACACCACCGCCACCACCGGTGAAGTCTCCGATTTGGGTTACCTGAGGTACTGCTTTCATCATGGTCGTGAAAAGGTTAGCTGCGCTGTAGACATTGCGATTTGTCAGCAGGTATACAGGCTTGTTCCATTTTACTACATCATTTTTTGTGTTGGCGTAGATCTCTTCCAACTCAGAAAACTCATCCGGTCCCGGCCCACTCTTGAACTGATGATTGTAGACATGCGTGCGCCTCGTGATTAGGCGTTCAATCATACGAAACGCATACTGCGGGTCACCACCTTCATTGTTTCTTATATCAATTATTAGGGCCGGTAAATCTTTAAATCGATCTAGCACAAAATCTAGATCATCATCAGAGACCGGAGCAGCAAAAGAGCCATAGTAGATATACCCTACTCCCTGGATTTCGCGGTTGATGAGAAATCCGGTGATACGGTAGTCCTTCTCCCAGTAGACGCGCTCGAGCATGTTGCGGTCAAAGTTTTGCGGATAGTCAAGATAGAGGTCTGGAAACCTTACAATATCAAAGTCTGATCGCAAATTGACATGTCCGTCCTGGAGCAGTCTGAGCATGTCTTTCATCGTGTCAAACAACTCCACATCTGATGTCGTGGCAGATATATTCGGTCGGTAGACCTCATAGACAGAGTCCCAGTCAATATTCTTATACTCAAAGAAAGAGTATCGTTCATTCATGATGTTCCATAGAATGTCAAAGTTCGTAACCGGATCATTGGATGGATTCTTTTCAATAAGTACTTCCTCACAAGCGGCAAGCGAGATCAGTACGCCGAAGCAGATGTATAATATATGTCTCATAGATCAGTAGTTAAAGTATCTGGAAAATGTAATGCTGTGTGTGGCGACATTGAGCTGATGCACTTTATTGTAGCTGTAGTAGTCCCATTGATAGGCCAGGCTCATCAGGTTGCCTGATCGGAGCTTATAGAGTAGCTCAACTTTGGAAATCATTCGGAAGTAGCTGCCAAAAGATGACAATCCGTGCTCCTCTATGCGTTCATTAAAGAACTTCGACTCAGGATTCACAAAATTGTAGACAGAGACAAAATTGGGACGCATCGCTAAGGAAATTAGCGGTAGCCCCAGAGCGTATCTTACCAGAAAATCTCTTTGCTTCCATCGGAAGCTTCGCTGCAACCCACCCTCAAGTGAGAGCGAAGTAAAGGAATCAAAAGGAAGTATACTGTTATCCAACTGATTGTGCAGCCGCGCGTTGTTGAGGGTACGAAATCCTCCGCCAAGGAAGACTTCATTGCCCTTACCGAAATCCGTAAGATGTCGCAGATACAGATAGTCAAAGTTGAAACCAAAGTTGGTGGCTTTACCGCGCTCCGATTCTTTATAGTAGGCCGACCTAAGTCCGCCCACACTGAGGGCAACATCTATGATGCGCCAGCGCCGAGCAGTAAATTTTTGAAGACTTGGATTGACTCTAAAACTAGTGCCGCCATACCTCACCGGAGACATGGCTTCATCCCACACAGTTTGCACGGATAGTCCAAGACCTGTGACCCAGTGGCGACCATATTTCATGGAAAGTGAGTCTCCATTCGCCCTGACCACTAAGGATATCAGCACGTAGGAGAAGATGAGAAATGTTCTTTTCATTTAGTTCTTGATTGTTCATGGTCAAAGTATCGATGCGTCCCTCGAGGGTTGTATGAGCACATGAAAAAACTTTGGCTGCCCAGCAATTTTGTTCCTGTTGGCATGATGAAACTCATCCTGTGATTGGATCATTGATCATTTTATCTCCGGATGACATGATTCATATTTATTGTAGATAAATGATAAACTGCCATGAAAGCGCTAGATCTGCATCAAGAGTATCCTCAGTATTTCAGAGCACTCCCACAGCCCGAGTTTGTACACCTTGACAAGGGCAAGTTTATCGCCATTGATGGTAATGGGTCAGCAGGTACCAGCGCCATGTCATCAAGGATCAAGGCGCTCTACCCAGTGGCTTCACGCATCAGGCATCACTACCGTGAACAAGGGCGTGACTTCATCATACCCCAGCTGGAAAGTGAATGGTGGGCCAGTAGTAGGAAACCAATTCATAAAATTCCCAAAGAAGAACGTAGGTGGAAGTTGATGATTCGGGTACCAAATTATGTAGAGCCTCATGTCGTAGAGCAGGCCAAGAAAGATGCGATCATCCATGACAGGGTCATGGCTGCACTCTGGATCAGACTTGAGTCCGAAAGCCCTCATGATGCCGTGCAGATGCTGCATATCGGACCCTGGTCACGCGAGGCAGATACAATCAAACTGATGCGCCGCTTCATCAAACAAAAGAATTTGGTGCTGGACGGGCATCACCATGAAGTCTACCTATCCGATCCGCACCACACTGATCCGGCACGACTGAGGACCATCCTCAGACAAGACGTAGTGGTTTAGCCAACGCACTGATCATCTTAGCTGCGTCGGTTAGGATGGTTTGCGAGTCTTAGCAGCATTTCTAAATTCCTCATCGATTACTGTCGCCTCAAACAGTAGCGACCTTACAATATCGTAATCAATTTCACGCAGGTCATTGAAGGTTTTTATCCTGACCTGCTTTCTATTCCCGGCACTGAGATAGTTATGTTCATCTGTCAGTAGGTGCCCTTGCACAAAGCCCAGCTGAACTCCCTCTCGAATTCCTCCCCATGGAACAGCACCCGGCCAGATGAAGCAGATTGTGCGATGCTTTCTGAAGAAGGGCACGTTGAAACTCAACTTCTCCTTTACCTCAGGGATACTTGCTAAGACCAAGTCCCGCAGCTGCTCGACAATCACCAACTCATTTTCCGGTAGGTAATCAAAGAAGTCGTCCAGTGATCTGAAGCTGACATTTTGGAATTTGTTCATCGGGAGATCTGTTGCGTTGAGCTAGCCAAATTACCATCCAAGTATACAAATTATGAGTAGTTTTAGGTGAGTCTTCGGGATCATATTATGGCTACTGAAATAGAAAGAAAATACCTCATCTCTACCCTACCGGAAAACCTGCTCCAAGGACAAATCGCTAATCCCATACTCCAGGGATACATCGCTATACATGAGGACAAGACCGAAGTGCGGATCAGACGCTTTGGTGGTCAATACTGGCAAACCATCAAAAGTCCGGGCCATCTCAGCCGGCTGGAATTTGAACTGCCCATCGACGAAAAACTATTCCATGAGCTATGGCCACTCACCCAAGGTCGTAACCTTGAGAAAAACAGGTACAATATCCCGTATCAGCAAAAGACCATCGAACTGGATGTCTACACTGGGCACCTCTCAGGGCTGATGGTCGCCGAAGTAGAGTTTGAGAGCATAGAGGAGAGTGATCGCTTCACCCCGCCTGACTGGTTTGGAGAAGAAATCTCAGGCGTCAGGAAGTATAAGAATTTCATCCTTGCCAGCGAAGGGCTACCGCAAATAGATAGAAGAGGATAGATTTCAGATGATAGACTATCTAACCGGCATTTATTGGGTGAATTGAAACGATGTAGAGTTTTACTAAATTTACTATTACTGACTAAGCAATCTCCGAAATGACGACAATAACGATAGCCAAAGACCTCCACCTCACCAAAACGGAATTCAAGGATGAGTTGGAATTGTTGCAGCACCTAGCCAAAGTCTCAGGGGACTATGATGACCCGGAATTCCAAGATACCATCGTCACTAAACCGCTTTTGGAGAAGATGGAGAAAGCAAAACGCTCACTCAAAGAAAATAGAGATTCATTCCATCAGTCTTCTTGATGAAAGTTTTTCACAATGATGATGTTGAAAATTACTTGGCTAAGAGAAATCTTAAAAATCGCTTTAAAAGGCAGTGGGTTATATCCAGTCAGGCTACCCAAATATTGTTGACCTCAAGCTCCTGAGACCAAAGCATGAAGGCATGTGGTAATTTCGTATCACGAAGAAATATAGAGCACTGGCTTTCAAGGAGGGAAGGGACTTGTATGTATTTGAGGTATCGGATCACCAGTAGATTTCAACTGCCCTTCGTTAGACGAACAAAACAAAAGGCCGAAAGTGATATAAACGTCCACGAATAAATGCTCAAAAAACTAAAATCCCTTGGCCCAGCCATACTCGTTACCTCCGCCTTCATCGGTCCGGGCACGGTCACCATCTGTTCTATCACTGGAGCTCAGTTTGGCTTTTCGCTCCTGTGGGCCATGCTCTTTTCTATCATGGCGACCATCATCCTGCAGGAGATGTGCGCGCGACTGGGAGTGATTACCCAGAAGGGACTCGGAGAAACTTTACGTGAGCAGTTGACCACTCCTTTCTTAAAATGGTCTGGGGTTATTCTGGTGGTAAGCGCTATTCTGATAGGTAATGGAGCCTATGAGGCAGGTAATATCAGTGGTGCATCTTTAGGGTTGACTACTGTGCTTTCTGATGGCGCAGGGAATCATACCATCTGGGTAGTGGTCATTGGTGTCATTGCCTTGCTATTACTCGCATCTGGCAGCTATCAATGGATAGAGCGTTCCATGATCGGATTGGTACTCCTTATGAGTGTCGTATTCATTGTCTCGGCTATTGTGGTTGCTCCACCATTAGGACAGCTGCTCAGTGGTTTTATCCCCAGTCTTCCGGATCAGAGCACATTGCTCGTCATTGGCCTTATTGGTACTACGGTAGTACCCTACAATCTTTTTCTCCATTCATCTGCTGTTACCGAGCGTTGGAAAGGTGCCAAAGATCTAGCGGAAGCACGGCTAGACACCTGGGCGTCCATCACCATCGGAGGCCTCATCTCTATCTCCATAGTCATCACCTCTGCCATGGCAGCTATCAACACCAACGGAGACATATCATCAGCCACTGATCTTGCAAAGCAACTTGAGCCGCTTCTCGGTTCCTGGTCCAAGTACTTTATGGGAGCCGGTCTGTTTGCCGCTGGCATCTCCTCGTCCATCACAGCACCCCTGGCTGCCGGCTATGCTACTTCAGGTATCCTCGGCATCAAGTCCCATCCATCTGACAGCCGGTTTAAGTTGATCAGCATTACAGTGCTCCTGGTAGGTATCATTGCTTCGCTCACTGGCTTCAGGCCTATTGAGGTGATTCGCTTTGCGCAAGTAGCCAATGGGCTGCTGCTTCCGGTTACGGCATTTTTCCTCATATGGATAATGAACAATGCTGACCTGCTGGGACAATACAAAAATTCAAGATCACAGAATATTCTGGGCATCACGATTGTAGTGATTACGGTAGTACTGGGGTTAAAAAGTATCTTAACTGTCATGGGCGTCTTATGAAAAGAATAGATCTCAACTGTGACCTGGGTGAAAGCTACGGCCGCTTCCAGATAGGAAATGACGAGGCGATCATGCCCTATATCACCTCCTGCAACATTGCCTGTGGCTTTCATGGTGGAGACCCCCTCACTATCGTAAAAACGATCGAACTGGCTGCTGGTCATGGCGTGCAGATTGGAGCGCATCCTTCATTTCCTGACCTTCAGGGGTTTGGACGCAGGGAAATGGTAATGTCAGCTGAGGAGCTGACTGCCTGTATTAAATATCAGGTAATGGCGGTGAAAGGATTGACTGAAGCAGCAGGTCAAAGACTAAAGCATGTAAAACCGCATGGTGCCTTGTATAATGCTGCGGCCAAAGATATAGCTATCGCAAAGACGCTTATTTCCACAGTCTTTGCCATAGATCCCGAGCTCGTATTCGTTGGTCCGGCTATGAATAAGATGAAAGACTATGCCAGGCAACTTGGTCAAAAGTACGCTTCGGAAGTATTTGCCGATAGGCTATACAATGACGACTTAACCTTAGTGAACCGGGCACTGCCGGAAGCCATGATCACTGAGGAACAAGAGGCCGAACGGCAGGTAGTACAGATGGCCCTCGACCAAAAGGTGACCACCATCTCAGGGGCTGTGAAAGCCATCAGCGCTGATACCATATGCCTACACGGCGACCAATCAAGCGCAGTACTTT
Organism: uncultured Roseivirgaceae bacterium; assembly: GCA_964351595.1. GTDB lineage: Bacteria > Bacteroidota > Bacteroidia > Cytophagales > Cyclobacteriaceae > UBA6059. Next base: position 116,113 of record CAYGOT010000004.1, read on the forward strand.
TCGCAAAGCGAATTTCGGCAGCATTGCTAAAAGAGGGATTGACAATTAAGGCTCATGCCGATGATTGATGCTGATCAGCTAAGCTTTAGTCCTTTGTCCGAGGATTGCCTTCTCGTGAGTTGGCCTTCGGTTATTGATATGAAGACGATCCAGCAGGTGATGGCACTGGGGATTCATTTAAGCTCCATTGAAAACATAGGTGAATGTGTTCCCGCTTATGCATCTCTAGCCATCTACTTTGACGATTCACTATTTGATCATGCCGATCTGGAAAAGCTCGTACTAGATCACCTGGAGGGCGTAGACACTACGGAGAGTCAGATCAGCACCTGGGAGATCCCTGTGTGCTACGATCCCTCCTTTGGCATTGACCAAAGGAGATTCTTGAATGAAAAGAAAGTGGATTTTGAAGAATTGGTATACCTGCACACCAGTAACTCTTACACGGTATTGATGCGGGGATTTCAACCCGGCTTTCTTTACATGGGTGATCTTGATGAGCGCCTACACCTTCCCCGACTGGCAAAGCCAAGACCCAAAGTGCTTGCCGGCTCGATAGCCATTGCAGATGGACAAACGGGCGTTTATCCTTTAGAAAGTCCTGGTGGGTGGAATATCATCGGCTGCACTCCAAGCCGGATGCTGGATTTTTCAAGTACTGAAATCATACCGATTCAGCAAGGTGATGTCGTGCGATTCACTGCTGTTGGTTTAGATGATTATCATCAAATGAAATTAACTAACGATGGCCCAGGTAGCGTTTAAGGTGATCCGGCCTGGACAAATGACCACCCTCCAGGATGGCGGCAGGCATGGCTATCGAAGCTATGGCATCCCCACCAGTGGATTCATGGATGCGCTATCTGCTCAGCAGGCCAACTTTATCGTCGGTAACCCAACCGAAGAAACGCTTATAGAGATGATCCAGGTGGGTGCGACATTGGAGTTCATGACCTCAGCGACAATAGCACTCACAGGTGCGGATATGGAAGCTCAACTTAATGGGCAGAGAATACGACGATTTGAAGCCATCGAAGTAAATCAGGGAGACCTGCTCGAGCTTGGCAAGACTACAAAGCACATGATCGGCTATTTGGCCATTGCTGGTCAATGGGATATTCCAAAAGTTCTAGGCAGTACCTCTACATTCCTACGTGCCAAAATCGGCGGTATAGATGGCCGGCAACTTCAAAAGGGAGACATCATCAGACTCGAGTGCAAGGCCACAGCTAATACTCAACCCTTACCCGAGCACCAAATCCGGGCTTTCGCGCCTGGTCGGAAAATAAGGCTCATGGAAACAGCCGAATCCAATCCGGAACTATCCCAATGGCTGGAATCCACCGCCTTTACCGTGACCCGTCAATGGGATCGAATGGGTATTCGATTGGCAGGAAACGCACCTTCGATTCAAGCACGACACATACTCTCCTCACCTATCACGGTGGGCACTATGCAGCTGCCTCCAGATGGACAGCCTATTATCGTGATGGCCGATGGCCAAACTACCGGCGGCTATCCACGTATCGCAACTGTCATCAAAGCGGATATTCCCTATTTGGCACAGCAGCAGCCAGACACACCGTTGCACTTCACCTTTGTAAGTACAGCACAAGCCAAACAAACGAATATGTGGACTTTGCAAACGATTTCATGAAAATAAACAACTCATTATCAGTGCATTAAGGCTACTTACTTACACATGTATGTAATATCGGTTTAACGACGATCCGCGCTAGTTCAACGACTTTCCGCACTGTCCAAACAGGCCATATATAGGTTTGCATTCAACTAGCGGAGAATATCATGTTAAACCACCCAAAAGTATTATTTCTATTCTGCCTCACATTTTGTTTGTCAATTGAGGTATCAGGATCGGAAAAAAGTAAGAACAACAGTAAACCCCATTTCTCATTTAGCGATTCTGCGCATCAGGTCCAAGGTTTTGTTAACTCTCCTTACCGAGAGAATGGCCCTCTGGTAACGCTCGACGGTCAAACCATGTTCTTCAGCAGATCTCTACATCCTGATAACGTAGGTGGGGTAAATGATCAGGAAGATATCTGGTATTCTCAATGGAATGAAACTTCAGAAATCTGGGAAGCTGCTGTGCGTTTCCCCTTTTTCAATAATGAATATCCTAACTTCATCAATTCTGTGGCCATAGACCAAGGCGTGCCTACACTCATTCTTGGTAATGACTATAGCAATCCAAAAAAAATGAAAGCAGGGCTTTCTTACAGCAGATTGGTAGATGGTCAATGGACAGAACCGATCAAATATGAAATTGAAAACTTCACAAATCACTCGGAGCGCGTTGATTACTTCGTGAGTGAAGATGCGAGCGTTCTGCTTTTCTCAGGCATGATGGATTATCACGGTCCCGATCGCAACATTTATGTAAGTGAGAAAATCGATGAATCAACATGGTCTGCACCTGTAGAGCTCAAGGCGGTAAACACTACTGGTGATGATTCAGCACCCTATATGATCGACAATAAATATTTATTCTTCTCTACAGATAGCCTGGGTGGCTATGGCGGTAAAGACATCTTCGTGATGAAAAGGCTCAGCACAATCGCCTGGGACAAGTGGTCAGAGCCGATCAACCTTGGCCCACAGGTCAATGATGCCAACGACAATGTGTATTTCCATTATTCCAAAATGAGAAATAAGGCTTACCTCACCAAGGGTGTGCATGATGATGACATGGATATTGTAGAGATAGATATCTTCCTCGAAGAAGAAATCTTCGGTCAATTGGAAGGAGAAAATGTCTGTACTGCCAGATCATTCTATCAAAATACTCATGAATCCACCTCTGGAACATTTGCCTCACAAAAGTGCTTCGACTTTCAAGTGTTGGAACTGAAGGAAGAAGATATCTCTGGTCGAGAATTCATCTGGCATTTTGGAGATGAGCAGATCGGCTATGGTATCTCCACAGAGCATTGTTACACCCATTCTGGTAAGTACATGGTCAACTTTTCAGTTGTAGAAAATACTACCTATTATCAATTCAACGATGAGTACAATTTTGAAGTTGATGTGCTGGATGATATTACTCTCGAGCTTACATCTCCCTTTTCGGCCGACTCTACTACGAATCATAAGGCATATTCAGCAAAGCTCTTAAATCTGCCGAATGACATAGCCAACGTGGCTTACTTCTGGAGTTTCGGTGATGGTAACTACGATTGTGGCTCAATGGTCGAGCACGATTATATATTTGGTGATGCCTTTGAAGTAAGGGTCACTGCTGTTTTTGAAATGGATGGCCAGACCATTCAACTTACCCAATCAGTTCAAACAAAGGTTAATCCTGCTATATGAAAAGTGCTATTATAATATTCTTGGTTGCAATGACGCTGGTCGTAGTTGATACTAACGGCCAGATGGTTCCGGGACAATTCGAGCAGATTGACTATCTGATCACCTTTGGCAAAGGCTGCCCTACAAGTTGGGGAGATGACGACCACAGCCAGACATTTTTCTTCATAGTCCCAAAGGCATTTGAACACCCGGTCTACCTCAGGATGTTTGATCCAGACATTGGCGGTCAACATGATCAGATCAATGGAGAGTTTGACACTAAGATGAAGTACGAAATCTACGGTGGCGTAGGTGCATACAGCGAGCCTGAGGCTCGTGCAGTTGATCCAATCGGAAACTATAAAAGTGGCACCCTCATAGCCACCAAGACTTTTGGTGAAAGTCAGGAATATGATAATGACTGGTATTCTTTTGGCCCTTTCAACCCGCTAGAAGGTGAGTTTATTGAAGAACTGGACGGGCACGTCCTCAAGGTGATTGTCGAAGGTGTTCGCGGCAATGATGGTAACCTCTATAAATACTTTTTAAGCTCCAGACATGATGCCAATCAGGATGTGGAAGGTGCTAACGCTTTTACCTATGAGTATAGTTTTCGCCTACCGGAAAACGCAAGACAAATTGTACATCTATATCCCTTCATCGAGCGTAATGTTGTCTCGATCAGGCAACACAACTTCGACCTTGACAATGAAGCTCAAGTTATGCTCTACTCTATTTCTAAAAATCGTCATCAGGGCAATATTAGTGGCAATGATATATGGACAGAAAGCCAACATGAAATTGTTGACGAGGAAAAGAACACCACACTGGATATCCAAATTCTGAAAACCAAGCCTTCAAATAATGATATGGTTGCCTATGTGACCAATCAGTATAATGAAGCTGTTCCATTCTTCTCAAACCCCATAGGTGGCCCACCAAAATACAAGTACAAAGTAGATGTCAAGCGTAAAAACGACTAGCTCCAATACTCTTCTGTAAAATACCAATCCCATCAACCGCGATATAATTAGGGGTTTCCCTCTTATGAATTTACTTTAATTTAAAATGACTAATTACCTGCATTTCAATTATTTATAATAAATCATGCCGTTACAATTCAAGTTCAACGACTTTTTATATCTATTCAACGACTTTTTTCATAAAAACCCTTCTTACTTAACTACATTCATAGTCAACCTAGTGGAAAGATTATATGTTGACTTGCCGAAAAACAATGGGCTGGCTATGCCTCATTGTGGGAGGGCTCTATGTCTCAACCTGCAATGCTATCGCTTCCGATACGGATAATTCAAGTTCCAAGCTTGTAAGTATCGCTGAAACAGCTAAAAAACTTAATCCAAGTATTAATTCACCTTTTCATGAGAATCATCCGATTGTCTCGCTAGATGGTAAGACCATGTTCTTTAGTAGAGTCGGCCGTGCTGATAATGGTAGAGTGAATGAGACTCATGAAGACATCTGGTTTGCGAATTGGAATCCCAATACAGGTGCTTGGGGTAAAGCGCAAAAGTTTTACCATTTCAATAATTCTGGAGCTAACATCATTAATTCATTAGCAATCGATAAAGGAACTCATACGATCATATTTGGAAATGACTATGCAAAAACCAAAGTGCCCACAGTGGAATTAAGTTACAGCAAGTTTGAGGACAAGAGCTGGACTGAACCCCGCAAGTTTGAGATAGTGACATATAACAGCTACTCTAAGAATGATGACCATTTTGTAACAGAAGATGGAAAAGTTCTTCTAACGTCGGCAATACTCGAGGCAGGAAAAAATGACAGAAACTTATACATCAGTGAAAGGGTCACTGAATCAATGTGGTCTACACCAATACCCCTGAAAGGTGTCAATACACTTGGCGATGATGTTGCCCCATACCTATTGAATGGCAAATACCTGTTCTTCGCTACAGACGGACTTGGAGGATACGGTGGCAAAGACATTTTTGTAGTCAAGCGGCTCAGTGATACCGCCTGGGATCAATGGTCAGAGCCTATCAATCTCGGACCAAAAGTCAACACTACAGCTGATGACACTTACTTTCACTATTCTAAAATCCGAAATTCTGCCTATCTCATCAGAGGAGGAGAAATTAATCAGGATATACTAGAAATCAATCTTCATTTAGAGGAAGAAGTGTTCCATCATTTCGAGGGAGAGATAGCATGTCATGCACGCTACTTTTATCAAAATGAGTTCATCGCTAAATCAAATATTGCTGAGTCTGGCAGATGCTATGAATTCAGGGTTACGGACATCAATTCCAATGAAGTCCAAGGCATAGATTTCCTATGGGATTTTGGTGATCACACCGCAGATATCGGCATGCAAGCAAAGCACTGCTATAAAAAAGCCGGTAACTATCATGTTGACTTTTACGCCAAAGATTCGGTGCACACTTATGTGTTTAATGATAAGTACTCACTTGACTTGGAAGTACTGGATGATGTAGTGCTTGATGTAACAGCCTATCAGCCAGAAGGAAAGAATTATAAAGCAAGGGTCTATACTGCCAAATTTGACAATCTGCCCGAGGGCACAAGTGTCGAGTACTACTGGAGTTTCGGAGATGGGGATTATGACTGTGCACCTACGGTCTCTCATGAATTCCTGCTTGAGCAGTCTTATCAAGTGCAAGTGACTGCTCTATTTGAATTTGATGGTGAAGCAGTGCAGTTGACAAAGTCGATAGAAGATAATATCTCAAGCAATTCATGATGAAGAAGATTTTCATAGCCTTCGGTCTATACCTGGGTCTGGGCGCCCAAGTGCAGGCTCAGCTCGTACCCGGCGAGTTTGAGCATATTGAATACTTAATGACTTTTGGTAAGGAATGCCCAACAGAATGGGGTGACGATGACTTCAGTCAGACTTTCTTTTTTATTATCCCAAAAGCCTTTACACATCCCGTTTACATTAGAGTATATGACCCGGAGGTTGGTGGTAATCATGACGTACTAAACGGCCAATTCAATACCAAAATGAAGTACCAGTTGTACGGCGGTCCCGGTGCATATAGCAATCCGGATGCCCGAAACATTGACCCGGTAGGCGAGTACAAAAGCGGCAATCTTATTGCCTCCAAGACTTTCGGCAATGATCCTGAGTATGACGACCAATGGTATTCTTTTGGTCCAATCAATCCTTTGGAAGGTGAATTCGTCGAACAATTTGATGGTCACGTACTAAAACTTATCACCGAAGGAGTGGTTGGAGATGATGGCAATCTCTACAAACACTTTCTGAGTACGCAGCATAACATTAACAAGGAAGTAGAGGGCGCAAATGCATTTACATTTGAGTATAGCTTCAGACTTCCTGAGCATACAAAGCAAGTCGTTCATTTGTATCCGTTTATAGAAGAAGATGTTGTTTCTATTATTCAACACAATTTTGACTTGGACAATATTGCACATGTGATGCTTTATTCTGTTGCAAAGAACAGGATTACCGCTGGTGAGAGTGGCAATGATGTATGGATTCAAAGCCAACATCAGATCCTGGATGCGGAAAAGAATACTACCCTGGATGTCCAAATCTTAACAGACGGAGAGGCAGAAAATGATGTAGTGGCTTATATTACCAATCAACACAATGAGGCTATTGCCTTTTTTTCAAATCCCATAGGCGGTCCACCCAAATACAAGTACAAAGTGGATGTCAAAAAAACTAAGAATGATTAAACGGCTCCTCGCCTTTCTTTTTTTAAGCTTTCAGGTACTGTTTGCCGAAGCAGGTATTCGAGATTTTACCAAGAAAGTATTAGACGAGAATCAAGACTTCTTTGGCACCTTCATTTATAATGTTGTCCAGGATCAGGATGGATTTCTCTGGATAGGTAGCGATGACGGCCTTTACAGGTACGACGGTCGCAAAATGATAAATCTCAATGAAAGGGACAGTACTGTTGGTGACTTAGTCACCGCTATGCAGGTATCTACCGATGGGCATCTTTATTTAGGCTACTATCATGGCGGTATAAGTATCGTCGAGCACAGCCAATATCGAAAGATCATCAGCAAGGACGACCTCCCCTATAAGGTGATTGATATTATCAACCTCCCCGGCGAAAACAATCTCCTCGCACTAACGTCAAACGGTATTTTTGTCAATTTCCAAGAAGGGAAGCAGATCCAAACCCCGATCGCAGAACTTTCGGGACTTATCATTCATGACCTTGCCCATATCAATGGCGAGCTCCTCGTAGCTACGAGCGACGGAGTATTTGTTTATGATGTTGATGCCCAATCTAAGATCACTCCCAATAGAATGATCGAAGATCTGGAGTATATCAATTGTAAGTCAATTTTTCTCGATGAATTCACAGACCGCATCTGGGTAGGAACCGATGAAGGGCTCTATTACTCACCACAGTCAGAGTTGAATTTTAGCGAGTTCTCTGAATTTAATCGGTTGGTGATTAACACTATTACTACCGACATGCGTGGAAATCTTTGGCTTGGTAGCGCCAATAATGGTCTTTTTGAAGTCATCTTCAAGGATGACAGTTATAAGGTTACCCACTTCTCTGAGAGTAATGGACTTGAAAGCAACGAGATCAATTACCTGTATTCTGACCGAGAAGATGAGGTGTGGGTGGGTACCTTCGGCAAAGGGCTCATTCAGCTTAACCGTGCTGACTTTCACCACTATTCCTTCAGGGACTACTTTGCTATCGACCGCACACGTGCGCTGGTCATGCACAATGATATGCGGTACATCGCCACCAATCTTGGACTAATCAGAGGCTTTAACAAGCCCCATCGGGACAGCCTCAACTTTGAGATGGTCGATGAGTTTGGTGGGGCAAATGTCTCCGCACTCTTATCCTACAAGCATACGCTGCTCGTTGGCGTAGAAGATGAAGGGCTATTTAGCTTCGATGAAAAAAGCCGCACGCCGATTAACATCACCAATAAGGCCGGAGAAGTCATGGACTACCCTATTCGCACGATGGAGGTTCACCCTAACGGGAATGTATTTATCTCATTTTCAGGTATGGGAGTAGTCGAGTATGACCCGGACTGGAAGGCAGTAAACGAATGGAATACCACGACCCAGTTTTATCATAACGAGATTTTCGCAGTACACCCGGATGCCGAGGGCAATATATGGTTTGGCGCGTATGGTGCTGGACTTGCTTTTCTGGACCGTACCACAAATGAGATTAGGTACTTGACCAAGGATGACAATTTCCCTTCTTATGATATCAATAGCATCATAGAGGATAGTAATGGTGATGTATGGATAGCAACAGCAGGTCAGGGTGTATTCAGATATGATGGGGAGGCATTCACCAGGTATGGTAAGGCCGACGGCCTACTATCAGACTTTGCCAACAGTATCACCATCGATCAGAGTGGACAGGCATGGGTAGGCCATCGCAAGGGAGTGAGCCTCATTCAGGCCGACTATGATATCATCAGGACCTTTTATCATCCGGAAGACTTAGGGGAAACCGAATCATTAATCAATGCGATTGATACTGACGATGACGGTAATATTTGGGTTGGAAATCCTTATGGCATCACTAAAATCGTACTCCCCCATTTACATCATGAGATACGCACAAGGAGTACACACATTACGGATATCCGGCTCTTCTATAAGCAGGCAGACCTTACAGCTTACTCGGAGGAAAGCAAAATTGACAATATACTTCCTACCGGAATTGTATTTCCTCACGATAAAAATCACATCACCTTTGACTTTGTATCGATCAACCTTAAAGATCCTGATGCCATCTATTACAAGTATAGATTGGAAGGATACGATAGAGAATGGTCCCCTATATCTAAAACCAACCTGGCCACCTATACCAATCTTGACCCTGGGGACTATACCTTCCAAATCATGGAATCTGATCACGATGACTATTGGCAGCCTAACTTCTCTGAGGTATCCTTCGCTGTGGATTTACCCTATTGGAACAAATGGTGGTTCCTCTTATTTGAAATGGCCATCGTAACCTTGGTCATTGTTCTCACCTTCAAATTTCTTTCTAAGGTAGAAAGCAAACTGATTGCCAGACTCTTGATCTACGTCAGTCTCTTTATCTTCTTTGAGTCTATTCATACGCGATTCGAGCCATATCTGGATGAGATTTCCGGTGAGATTCCCATCTTCCAAGTGGTAACCAACCTCATCCTTGCATTGCTGCTATTTCCGGTGGAGGGCTTTGTATCCTTCATATTTAGAAAGAAAGCTGATCATGAAGAATTTGACATTCGTAAGCTCATCTTTCCTCAAAAAATAGGTCACCGATATAGTCGAATCCATAAGGTCTATAGCCCTGATCATAAGACCGTGTATTATCACATCAAAGATCGGAAGCACCCAAACAGACCTAGCTTCATCTATTATTCTAAGTGGGATACTGAGGATAAGAAATGGTCGAAAGACAGGAGATACGCACATTTCAATCAGAAACCTGGCAGTCAGGTTTTGGAATTTGACAAAGTTGGCGGGCACCTCATCATGAGGGTGTTGATTGATGGCGAGATGAAAGCTTTCCCGGTCAAAGAATCGAATGAAACGAAGAAAAGTTATAAAGATTCATCCAAATTGGGGCATCCCATCACCTCCTAATATCTCAAGTTGATATTAGCAAAGTACAATAATTTCCATAGCTGGTGAAGGGGCGGATATCAGGTTGATACCGCCCCTATTTTTATTGATTCGTTTATCAGAATTTTTCCTACACTTTTAAGAGAATTGCCTAACAATTAGGTAACAAAAATATAGCTTAGCTCAAGCTAAGGAAGGAGAATTTTGAGAATATTGAATTGTATAGTGATCGATGACGACCCCATGTCCACAACGATGTTGCAGACATTGATAAATAAAACAGAAAAGCTAGCATTACTAGGGGCTTACAACGATGCAGAAGAAGGTGTGGCAGCTTTAGTTTCGGATCAACCCGATATCGTTTTTATTGATGTCCAAATGCCAAAGTTGAGTGGGCCGGACATCATAAGAAATCTTCCCTACAATCCAGCAATAATTATAATCAGTGGTTCTACTAATTTTGCCGCTGAGGCGTTCGAGCTGGATGTGACGGACTACCTGGTCAAGCCCATCGATAACTATGCACGTTTTTTAAAAAGCGTAGAAAAAGCCCGCAAATCTTTAGCTAAAGAATCCGCCACCAGTTCCCCAAAACTCTTTTTGAAGGTGGATTCGACCATTATCAACATCGACAAATCTGATGTGCTCTATGTAAAGGCCTACGGAGACTATGTCAAGTTGATTACTGCCGGCAAAACATACACTATCAAGTATAAGATGACGGCTCTGGAACAAAAACTGTCTTCCGAATTCATAAGGATTCACCGGTCTTATATTGTGAATATTAATAATATCGACAATATCGAGCAAAACAGTCTGGAGATCAACAATGAAATTATTCCGATAGGCGTATCTCACCGGAAGACGCTCATAGACAAACTTGAATTGCTATAAGATCATTGTGGTTCCTGATCGCAGCAACATTCACAACTCTTTGCTAGCTTAGACCGTTCATGAAATCATTTCCCCTCGCTGGATGTTATCCAGCCAGCCAGGTCATGTGCTAAGATGCTTTACGATAATCACGGAAGACGGATCAACTATGTAAGACTAGCGGTCACCGATAGGTGCAACCTCCGTTGCTTCTATTGCATGCCAGAGTCGGGCATCAAGTACATGGATCGCAAGGACTTGTTGACCTTCGAGGAGATGGAGCGGATGCTAAGGGTGTTTGCGGAGCAAGGCATCAACAAGGTCAGGATCACAGGAGGTGAGCCCTTTGTGCGTCAGGGCATTATGGAGTTTCTGGAGTCGATCTCTACCCTACCGGGAATAGATGACATCAACATCACCACCAATGGCACCACCACCGGTCAATACATTGATCGGTTGCAGGCTATTGGACTAAAATCCATCAACCTGAGCCTGGACAGTTTAAACAAAGAGCGGTTTTTTGAGATCACCCGTCGCAATGAATTCGACAATGTGATTGATACCTTCCATCAGCTGTTGGAGACAAGCATCAATGTGAAGATAAATGCTGTGGTCATGGAAGGACGCAACATCGAGGATATCTATCCTATGGTAGCCTTGACCAGGGATCACAAAGTGAGTGTCAGGTTCATCGAAGAAATGCCCTTTAATGGTACCGAAGGTCAGGGCAATACGACCTTCTGGCCGATGAAGAAAATTCTGGAGCATATCAAAGCTGAGTTTCCAAATGTCGAGAAGCTACCTGACCCTGCCAGCTCTACCAGTAGCAACTATAAGGTCAAAGGCTTCAGAGGCGACTTTGGTATCATAGCCGCATACACGCGTACCTTCTGTGGTACTTGTAATCGTATCCGAATTACACCTCAGGGTACGCTTAAGACATGCCTGTATGAAGGTGGTGGCACAAGCCTGAGGGATATTATGAGATCGGGAGCTTCCGATCAGCAGTTGACGGATCATTTGAAAAAAATCCTCTCCAATCGATTCAAAGATGGTTTTGAAGCAGAGAATGATCGTAAGAACAATCCTGTTTCTGAGTCCATGGCGACCATTGGAGGATAAAATTAGTTGGTAGTTGGTAGTTGGTAGTTGGTAGTTGATAATGGATAGAATGTAGTTCAGATATGTCTCTTAAATCAGGTAATACAGCATTATTATTAATAGATATTCAGCAAGGGCTGGATGATCATGAATTCTATGGAGGTAATCGCAACAACCCAAATGCTGAGCAGAATATGGCGACTATTCTCCAACATTGGAGAGAACTAAGCCTGCCAGTTTACCACATTCACCATAGCTCTACCAATCCCGAGTCTCCATTGCATGCTTCCAAGCTTGGGTTTGCTGTTAAAAAAGGCCTTGAGCCAGCAGGCAATGAGCCTCAATACACCAAAAATGTCAACAGCGCTTTTATCGGTACTAGCCTGGAAGATGATCTGAAGAAGGCCGGGATCGAGACAGTAGTCATCGTCGGGCTCACTACCAACCATTGTATCTCTACCAGCACCCGCATGGCGAGCAATCTTGGTTTCGAGACCTATCTGATCAGTGATGCTACCGCAACGTTTGATCGCTTAGCACTGGATGGCAGCACGATACCTTCTGAGACAATACATCAGGCGGAACTAGCCAGTCTCAATGGTGAGTTTGCCAAAGTGCTCAGCACTAGCGATTTCCTGAGTCGAGTGTAAACCTCCTCCATCTACTGCAAGAAATGTGACAATATACTGTCATAGTTCACCGCCAGATAGAGTAAGCTCGCAAGGTTCCCAAATAGTGTCAGCGGTACCAGCCATATCAGAAAAGTGACGAACGAGCCTGTGTGTAGATAGATCAGAAAATCGAACATCAGCAGACCAAGACTCAAGTCGATCCCTATCTGCCGAAACCATAGGAACGAATACATTTTCTTCAGACTCCTGATGAAGTTCTCCTTGTCACTACAGTAGATCGTGTACACTAAGAAAACGACCAGTACCAGCCAGGTCAGCTGCTTGCCCCAGCCATATGAACCCTCGCTTAGCAGCCAATGCTGATCTTTTGCGGTAGCGATAGTCAATCCCGCAAAAACAGCATAGACAAACCAAAACGAGTGCCTTTTCATTCTCTTCATAGTATCAAAGTACTAAAAATATTGGCTGAATGAAATTAGTGACCTTGATGGGTTTATCCGCTGAGATTTCCTGTCAATCCTGCCAACCGTTCGACTGGGCAGCTTTGGAATGACACTTGTGTTTAGTGCAATACGTCATTCCGGCCTGCCTGTCCGGCAAGGCAGGTTTGGAGGAACGACAATACCGGAATCTGAATGTTGGAAAACTGTATTACTTTATGAATAAAAGCTAATGCCTGTCTGCTCTAATAACTAATGCGGATAGTCCAGATTCCAGACTTCCGCTACGCTCTGCCTGCCCTTTAGGCAGGTCAGGAATGACGGATCTAAAAATTTTAGTGTTTTGAACAACATCCTACACCATCAATTCGTCATTCCGGCCTGCCTGTCCGGCGAGGCAGGTTTGGAGGTACAACAATACCGGAATCTGTAAGTCAGGGGCATCAAACTACTATGGCCCAAAGCATATTAGGAACTTTGCGACTCGACAGGAGCCTTTGCTGATAGTCATACATCCAGATTCCTGACTTCCGCTACGCTGCATCAGGAATGACGTGTACTGCTATGGCATTATTCGTTTCTTGCTGTCATTCCGATCAGCCGTCCGTCATTCCGGTTTGGAGGTACGACAATACCGGAATCTGAAGGTTGGAAAAACTGCATTACTTTATGAATAATGGCTAATGACGGTCTGCTCTAATAACTATTGCCGCTAGTCATGCATACAGATTCCTGACTTCCGCTACGCTCCACCTGCCTGCAGGTAGGCAGGTCAGGAATGACGTGTACTGCTAGGCATGATTCGTTTCATGTGACATTCCGATCAGCCACCCTTGGTTGAGGCCTGCCTGTCCGGCGAGGCAGGTTTGGAGGCACGACCAGACCGGAATCTGTAGGATGAAGTACCTCAATGGTTTTTGAGTAAGGACTCTTGATGGTCTGCACATAAATGACCATCTCTGATAATCAGGCAGACAGATTCCTGAATGCAGCTGCGCTGCATCAGGAATGACGCTCGGATAATTGGTTATTACCTACTGAGCCTCCAGCTGAGTCCAAACCATATCAAGTAAGAAAGCAGGAAGATCAGGAAACCATAAAGGGTGGTGATCATAGCCACCTTCAACCCACCGGCGAGCATAGCGGCAGAGATACTTTCCATTTGTTCTATCGCTACAAATGCGGAGTACAAACCAATCAATGTGCCCAGCAGTCCGACAATCAAGCCGAACAGTCCAACTTCTTTGATATAGCCAATTTTCCGGTAGGTATGGTCATCAGATGTACCGCGAAGCGCTGGCAGTCCATTAGTCAATGCCACCATGAGCATGGCGATAAAAATCAATGTAAGGATGCCCATGAACAATGGGCCTCCCATGTAGAATAATTCCAACATAGCTTTTTAGTTTTAAGATTTACGATGGGGTCAAAACTAGAAGCTACTTCCCCGAATCGTTAGGTAGAATCCGTAGCTAAAGCTGTCATTCGTCGATATTTAGCTATAATAAAGAAGATATTCATGAGATTCGAAGAAAACCGGAATGTTTACTTAAGCACATGAGTCTCAGATCACAGATCATCTTTTGGAGTATTATATGCCTGCTACTGACCTTTTTGTTTGGACAGAAATGGTCTAGCTATACAGAGGCTTTCTACTTCTCCACGCTCCTATTGCCTGTCATTTTGTTGACGTCCTTTTTTTTTAATGCATACCTGGTGCCGAGATACCTTCTCACTGGCAGACATTTCCGTTTCGGGCTTTACACCTTCTATTCTGTTATCGCATCACTTTATCTCACTGGGATCGTCGTGGTTTTCGCGTTTATCTATCTGGCCAATTATCATACGGCTCGTATGAACCCTATCGTTTGGGACGTGGTGTTAATGGGGTTCATTCTTTACTTTGTCGTATTCGCCTATTCTTTTTTTCTCCTTAGCAGGAAAAACCTGTCAAGCACCGAGCAGGTGCAATCACTTAGCCAGGCGCTGGCACTTACTGAGGTCGAGACGATCACGATTACATCCAATCGCAAGCATCACACCATCGCATTGGATGAGCTGCTCTACGTTGAAAGCCTTGCCGATTATGTGAAAATCCATATTTCCGATAGGCCTGCCCGACCAGGCGGGGAGTTGATCACCAAGCAGAAAATCAGTCACCTGGAGAAGCAGCTCCCGGCATATTTTGTCCGCATCCATCGATCATTTTTGATCAACAGCCGCAAGGTAGATAGCCACACAAAAGAGATAGTGGCTATCGGCGGTAACGAATTACCCATCAGCCGTACCTTCAAGCAGGCTGCCCTGGAGGTATTGCATTCCGGTAGGGCGTCTACGAGATCATCCTGAGTTCGAATGATCTGAAATAGATAGCGCCTACCTACATCCTTGTCCTCACATTTTACGTTAGCTTTGCACTACCGTTCTTTGACTATATGGGGCCGACCGGAATTGACAGTAAGTGTGAATGATGGGCTTGCATGCAGGGT
>CAYGOT010000005.1:0-628 GCA_964351595.1 uncultured Roseivirgaceae bacterium
TTTAGTTTTCAAATTTGAACTAAATCAACTGTCCCATTTTTTGGGGTACCATCAGCCTTTATCGATATATCAAGCAATGAAGTCGGTCTTGGCGAAAAATATATTATTAGTCTCAGTCGCAATTATGATGAATGGAGGGAGTACAATTTTCTTGTATTAATCAAACGTAACGAAGAAGTACTGATATCCGATATTAGTGAAGCCATTGATGACGATTTGGGATATTACAGTTTTGAATATTCTGCTGAAAGAGTAGGAAAGTTCTCGGTTGACATGATTTTTGTTAAGAAAGATAATACTGAATCCAGCTTGTTGTATTCTGCTACTTTATTAGTTCACCCCTGAGGTAGGGAGTTAGATGAAAGTTGATCCCTCTTCGCCATGTTTCGTGTCCTCTCGCTGAGAACAAAAAGAAGTATTTCAAAAGGCCTATAGTTGAAACCTACCATTTCGATTAATGACATCAATTGGTAGTAGGTTTGTGACTTGGCGAGACGCTAAGACTTGAGGGCTTATTTCTAGAGGGACGCTGAAAATAGACTTAGGGATAATTTCAGAATTCTATTGGCAAGGAAATAAATTTCATAAGCATGAAATTTCCTTTTTATAGGCATAAGTTCTAAAACTT